>CAYXPI010000216.1:0-5529 GCA_964467005.1 uncultured Limibaculum sp.
ATGTTGCCCCACTGGTCCGAGCCGCCCATCTGCAGCCGGCAGCCCTCGCGCCGGTTGAGCTCCAGGAAATCGTAGGCCTGGAGGAGCATGTAGTTGAACTCGAGGAAGGTCAGCGGCTGCTCGCGGTCGAGCCGGGCCTTCACGCTCTCGAAGGTCAGCATCCGGTTCACCGTGAAATGCCGGCCGTAATCGCGCAGGAACGGGATGTAGCCGAGCCCGTCGAGCCAGTCCGCGTTGTTGCGCATGACCGCCTGCCCCTCGCCCATCGCGAGATAGGTGGCGAAGACCCGGCCGAGGCTCGCCATGTTCTCGGCGATGATCGCGTCGGTGAGGAGCTTGCGCGTCTCGTCCTTGCCGGAGGGGTCGCCGATCTTGGTCGTGCCCCCGCCCATGAGCACAATCGGCCGGTTCCCCGTTTTCTGGAACCAGCGCAGCATCATGATGGAAACGAGCGAGCCCACATGGAGGGACGGCCCCGTGCAGTCATAGCCGATATAGGCCGTCACCGGCCCGGCTTTGAGTGCGGTGTCGAGGCCCTCCATGTCCGTGCAGTCTGCCAGATAGCCGCGCTCGACCATCACCTGGAGAAAGTCCGATGTCGGCTGGTAGGTCATGGGCCGCCCTCCTATGCTGGCGCTCCCATAGCGGGCCGGGGCGCGGGAGGACAAGGCCATGACGGCGGACGGCGCGATCTGGGCGCTCGGGCTCATGTCGGGCACCTCGATGGACGGGGTGGACGCGGCACTGGTGAAAACCGACGGGTTGGCGATCGAGGCGTTCGGGCCCACCGCCTTCGCGGCCTACGAGCGGGTGGCGCTCCGCGCGCTGCCGGCGGTGATGGAGGACCCGCTCCGCCACGCCAAGGCCTCGCGCGAGGAAGACCGGGCGCGGCTGGCGGAGGCCGAGGCCGAGGTCGTGCGCCTCCACGCCCGCGCTGTGGTCGACCTCCTGGCCGAGAGCGCGGTGCAGCCCGCCCTCGTGGGCTTTCCGGGCCAGACGGTCGCGCATTATCCCGAGAAGCGGTGGACCTGGCAGCTCGGCTCGGGCGCGCGGCTGGCGCGAGCGCTCAACCGCCCCGTGGTGTGGGATTTCCGCTCGGACGACCTCCGCGCCGGCGGCCAGGGCGCCCCGCTCGCCCCGGTCTTCCACTGGGCGGCCGCGCGCTGGGCAGGGCTCTCCGAGCCCGTGGCGTTTCTCAATGTGGGAGGCGTGGCCAATGTCACCTGGGTCGACTCGCGGGCGGACGACCCCGCGGCGCCCGGCGCGCTCCTCGCCTTCGACACGGGGCCCGGCAACGCGCTGGTCAACGACTGGATGCTGTCCCAAACCGGCCAGCCGGTGGATCTCGACGGCCGGCTCGCGGCCGAGGGGCGAGCGGATGCGGCGACGCTGGAGACCAATTTCGTGGCCGATTATCTCGGCCGCCCGCCGCCCAAATCTCTGGACCGCAACAGCTTTCGCACGCTGCTCGGGCGGGTCGAGGGCCTCGCGCCGGCGGATGGGGCGGCGGTGCTCACCCGCTTCACCGCCGCCTGCGCGGCGGCGGCGCGGGGGCATCTGCCCGGAAAGCCCGCGCGCTGGCTGGTCTGCGGCGGCGGGCGTAAGAACGCGACGCTGATGGGCCATCTCGCGGAGGTCCTCGGCCCCGCGGTCCAGCCGGTCGAGGCCGTGGGGCTCGACGGCGACATGCTGGAGGCGCAGGCCTTCGCCCTCCTCGCCGTGCGCGTGGCGCGCGGGCTGCCGACCTCGTTTCCGGGCACGACGGGGTGCGAGGCCCCCCTCGCCGGGGGGCGGATCGCCAGCCCGTGAGCGCGCGTCACTCCCCGCGGAGGCCGGGCCAGTTCGCGGTGCCGCGGGCGATGTTGCCGGGGCGGTCCTCGTCCCACCGCCGTCGGACAGATGTGTTGAAATTGAGGTAGAGTTTGCCGTCCACCACGCGCCAGGCCTCCGGGTCGCCCTTGGCGGTGTAGCCGCGGGAGACCGCCCAGGAGCAGTGCCCGCCGAACTGCGGGACATAGCGCTCGGGCTCGGCCAGAAACGCCTCCCGCGCCGCCGCGCTCGCGAATTGCCAGCGCGCGCCGGCATAGCGCGCCGCGATCCCGGTCAGGCCCGGCACCGCGCGCCCCTCCTCGAAATAGGCCACCACATCGTAGCCGCCGGCGCCGAGATCGGAGCCCGGGGCGGTGTAGACCTCGGGCGCGCCCGCCTTAGCCGGCCCCGACCCCGCAAGCGCGACCGCACCGGCCGCGGCCAGCACCGCCCCGCCGGCCAGCGCGGCTTTGAGGAGCACGCCACGCCGGGTCAGCGCCGCCGCCCGGTCCGCCGTCGCTCCGTCGTCCCACGGGCTGTCGAACGCCACGCCGAACTGGGTGTCGTAGCCGGGATCGGTCCAGTCGGCGTTGGTCGTCTCCGCGTGGTGGCGGGTGCGGTCTGGGCGGGGCATCGGCGCTCTCCTCTCCACGTGCAGCGGCTGCACCCCGAAGATACGCCCACCAGCGATCACACGGGATTCAAAGCGCCGAGAGGCGCCTAGCGCCCGCCCTCTTTCAATCGTGCGTGGACATAGCCCTTCACGATGTCGATCATCTCGTCCATCCCCTTCTCGAAGAAGTGGTTGGCCTCCGGCACCGTGGCATGGGTGATCTGGATGCCCTTTTGCGCCTGGAGCTTGGCGACAAGGCCCTGGGTGTCGGCCATCGGCACGATCCGGTCCGCCTCGCCGTTCAGGATGAGCCCCGAGGACGGGCACGGCGCGAGGAATGAGAAGTCGTACATGTTGGCGGGCGGCGCGACGGAGACGAAGCCCGAGATCTCCGGCCGCCGCATGAGGAGCTGCATCCCGATCCAGGCGCCGAAGGAGAAGCCCGCCACCCAGCAGCCGCGGGCGTTGGGGTTGTAGAGCTGGAGGTAGTCGAGCGCTGCCGCGGCGTCCGAGAGCTCGCCCTGGCCCTGGTCGAACTCCCCCTGGCTTCGCCCCACGCCGCGAAAGTTGAACCGCATGGCGGTGAACCCGAGGTCCCGAAACGCGTAGTGCAGCGCGTAGGTGACCTTGTTGTTCATGTTCCCGCCATACTGAGGATGCGGGTGGAGGATGAGCGCGATCGGGCTGTCCTTGTCCGCGCTCGGGTGATAGCGACCTTCGAGCCGCCCGTCGGGGCCCGGGAAGATGACCTCTGGCATGCACCGCGCTCCCTTCGCGTTCCGAGCCGGCTCGGCCCGAATGCTTGACCCGCGCACTCGGATAATCTAGAACTCTTCTAAATCGAGCGCGTTCGGGTCGGAGCGACGGCGTAGCGCACATTGCCTGTCAAGGTCAATCGGCGCGGCATCTCGGCGCGCCATCCGGGAAATGGAGACGCCTCCGTGAAGCTCAGCACCAAGGGACGCTACGCCGTCACGGCACTCGCGGACATCGCGCTCCATGGCGGTTTCGGCCAAGGCGCGGAGCCCGTGCCGCTCGGTGACATCGCGGAGCGCCAGGACCTGTCGGTGGCCTATCTTGAGCAGCTGTTCGTCCGGCTCCGCCGCGCTCAGCTCGTCACCTCGATCCGAGGCCCGGGTGGCGGCTACCGCCTTGCGCGCGACCCCCGTGCGATCTCCATCGCCGAGGTCATGGTGGCCGTGGACGAGCGGCTCAACGCCATGGGCTGCAATGGGAAATACGAGGAGGGGCTCGGCTGCGGGAAGTCGACGGAGGCCTGCCTCACCCATGGGCTTTGGGAGCAGCTTTCGGCCCATGTCCACGTCTTCCTGTCGAAGATCTCGATCCACGACGTCATTGCGTCACGGCTTTCCCCCTGCCCGGCCGTCCCGGACTTCACGGCCTTTATCGAGGAGGACACGCCCCTGGCGGAGCCCTCCGCCGCGCCCGCGTGAGAGGCGGAGCATGATCGGTCTCGACGGCCGGCGCGTCTATCTCGACTGGAACGCGACCGCCCCCCTCCGCCCCGAGGCGCGTGCGGCGATGCTGGCGGCGATGGACGCGGTGGGCAACCCCTCCTCCGTCCACGCCGAGGGGCGCGCGGCGCGGGCCATCCTCGAGCGCGCGCGCACCCAGGTCGCCCGCCTCGTCGCCTGCGACCCGTCTGAGATCGTCTTTACCTCCGGCGCCACCGAGGCCGCCGCCACCGTCATGCAGGGCGAGGTCGTCGGCACCGAGATCGAGCACGATTGCGTTCTCGCGCATATCGACCGGGAGCCCACGCGGCATCTGTGGAGCCGCGAGCACCTGCGCGTGACACCGGCCGGTCGTGTCGGCCTGACGAGCGCGGGGCGGCACTCCCTCGAGGCGCGTCCCGAGATCGTCATGGCGTTGCAGCTGGCGAACAGCGAGACCGGCGTGGTGCAGGATCCCGACGGGCTCGGGCTCGAGCCGCGCCGGCTCATCTGCGACGCGGTGCAAGCCTATGGGAAGCTCCCGCCGGAGCGGACGGCGGTGACCGCCGCCTATCGTCTCGCATCCGCACACAAGCTTGGCGGGCCGAAGGGCGCAGGTGCGCTGGTGGCTCGGCGTGAGAGCCATTCCGGGGCGCTGATCCCCGGCGGCGGGCAGGAGAGCGGACGGCGCTCCGGCACGGAGAACGTCATCGGGATCGCGGGGTTCGGGGCCGCGGCGGAGGCCGCGCTGCGGGACCTCGAGGCGGGCGTCTGGGACCGAGTGGAAAAACTTAGAAACATTCTAGAAGACGCCCTTGCCGCCGCGGCGCCAGAAACCATCTTTTTTGGTCAGGAAAGTGGGCGGCTGCCCAACACCTCGTGCTTTGCCGTTCCCGGCTGGAAGGGTGAAACGCAGGTGATGCAGATGGATCTTGCCGGCTTTGCGGTGAGCGCAGGGAGCGCCTGCAGCTCCGGTAAAATGCGCGAGAGCCGTGCGCTCCGCGCCATGGGCTACGACACCGAGACCGCGTCCTCCGCGATCCGCGTCTCGATGGGACCGACGACGACGGAGACCGAGGTGCTGGCCTTTGCCGATGCCTGGACACAGGCCCACAGAAAACGCCGCGCCCGGGCGGCTTGACCGAGAGGAGAGCGAGATGTCCGCACTCGATGTGAACGTCAAGGAAGGTGTCGACCAGGAAACCGTCGACGCGGTCAAGTCGACAGCCAAGTACAAACACGGCTGGGAGACCGATGTCGAGATGGAGTACGCGCCGAAAGGGCTCTCCGAAGACATCGTGCGCATGATCTCGGCCAAGAAGAACGAGCCGGAGTGGATGCTGGATTGGCGACTGGCGGCGTATCGTCGGTGGCTCGAGCAGCCGGAGCCGGATTGGGCGCTGCTTGAGATCAAGCCGATCGACTACCAGGAGCAGTACTACTACGCCCAGCCCAAGAGCTTTCAGGAAAAGCCGAAGTCGCTGGACGAGGTGGACCCGAAGCTCCTCGAGACCTATACGAAGCTTGGCATTCCGCTCCGCGAGCAGGAGATCTTGGCGGGCGTCGAGGGTGCGGGCAAAGCCGGGGCCGAGGGGCGCAAGGTGGCCGTGGATGCGGTGTTCGACAGCGTCTCGGTGGGCACGACCTTCAAAG
>CAYXPI010000217.1:0-1491 GCA_964467005.1 uncultured Limibaculum sp.
GGCCGCCGTCGAACACGATCTGGCCGGCGCGCATGCCGATCACCCGGTCGCAATAGGTGCGCGCGGTGTCGAGCGTGTGGAGGTTGCACATCACGGTGATGCCTTCGTCCTCATGGATCTTGCGGAGCGCCTTCATCACGATCTCGGCGTTCAGGGGGTCGAGCGAGGCGATGGGCTCGTCGGCGAGGATCATCTTTGGCCTCTGCATGAGGGCGCGGGCGATGGCCACGCGCTGCTGCTGCCCGCCAGAGAGCGCCTCGGCCCGCTTCATCGCATGCTCGGCGATCCCGAGCCGGTCGAGCGCGGCGAGGGCCGCCTTGAGGTCGCGCTTCGAAAAGACCCCGAAGAGCGAGGCCAGCGTGTTCATGCCGTTGAGGCGCCCGAGCATCACGTTGGTCGCCACGTCCAGCCGGGGCACGAGGTTGAACTGCTGGAAGATCATCGCACAGTCGCGCTGCCAGCGGCGTTTGGCCTTGCCGGTGAGCGCGAGGATGTCGGTCCCGTCGACGAGGATCCGGCCGCCGGTGGCGTCGGTCAGCCGGTTCACCATGCGCAGAAGCGTCGATTTGCCGGCACCGGAGGGCCCGATCACGCCCACCATCATCGGCCGGTCGATGACCGCGGTGAACCCCTTGACGGCCCGCGCCGTTCCGAACTCCTTGCTGAGCGATGTGAACTCGATCCGCATGAACGCCCTTCGCCGCCGCGACCCCGCCTCTCTAGGGGGCGAGGGCCACGCTTTTGCGAAGGATGCATGTCGGTTTTGTGTCAGGCGGCGGCCTGCGCTTTGCCGAAGCGCGACAGCCGGGCGCGCTTCAAGGGCACGCGGCGGGCGGCGGGGTCGAGGCCCGGCAGGGCGTCGGCCAGCACCCGCCCCATGGCCTCGGGTGCGCGGCTCCAAAGCTCCCACAGCGCCCCGTCCGGGTGGCGGGCCGCGAGGCCGTGGGGCGCGAGCGCGCGGGCCGGGAAATCCCGGAGATTGAGGGTGAGGAGGGTGTCGGCGCCGGCTGCCGCGGCCGCGGCGGCCACATGCGCATCCGCTGGGTCCGGCAGGGCGAAGGCGGCCTCGAGATCGGGCGCGGACGGGACCGTGGCGCCGGGCCGGGCGGCGAGGGCGGCGCGCGCGGCCTCGGCCTCGGCGAGGGCGCCCGGCGCCTTGCGCGCGATCGCCAGCACCCATTCGTCGAGCACGCGCAGGGACCAGAGAGGTGCGATCAGCGCTTCGTCCGCCGCTCCCAGCACCAGGCCGCGCAGAAGCGGTGGGTAGAGGACGCAGGCGTCGAGGAAGACGCGCTCCCCGATCATGCGCCAAGCCGGAAGACGAGCGCCTTCAGATATCCGGTCTCGGGCAGCGCGGGATGCTGGGGGTGGTCGGGCCCCGCGCGGCCGGAATGGACGAGGCTCGCGCGTCGCCCCGCCTTGCGGATGCCGGCGGCGCAGGCGGCGTGGAACCGGGCGGGGTCCGCCGCGTGGGAGCAGGAGCAGAGGACC
>CAYXPI010000217.1:1591-5527 GCA_964467005.1 uncultured Limibaculum sp.
GCAGGCGGCGTGGAACCGGGCGGGGTCCGCCGCGTGGGAGCAGGAGCAGAGGACCAGCCAGCCCGGCGCCTCGGTCACCCGGGCGCCGAGGCGCGCCAGCCGCTCATAGGCGCGGAGCCCGTTCTCGAGCGCGGATTTCGCCGGGGCGAAGGCCGGCGGGTCGCAGATGACGAGGTCGAAGCGCGCGCCCTCCTCTCCGAGGGCTGCGAGCGCCTCGAACGCGTCGGCCTTCTCGAGCGCGAGCCGTGCGCCCACCCCCATGCGGGCCGCCGCCGCCTCGGCGAGGGCGAGGGCCGGGGCCGAGCTGTCGACCGCCGTCGCCGAGGCCGCGCCCGCCGCGAGGGCGGCGAGGGCGAAGCCGCCCACATGGGTGAAGACGTCGAGCACCCGGGCCTCCCGAGCCAACCGGGCGGCGACGGCGTGGTTCGGCCGCTGGTCGTAATAGAGCCCGGTCTTCTGCCCGCCGAGAAGATCCGCGAGATACATGGCGCCGGTCATCGGCACCGCGACCGGCGCGTCGACCGGGCCGTCGACGACCTCGAGCCGCTCGTCGAGCCCCTCGAGCTTGCGCGCGCGGGAGGTGGCGTTGACCACGATCCGCGCGACACCGTCGAGCCCGCGCGCCGCGGCCAGGATCTCGGGGAGGAGCCGCTCGGCCCAGGCGGCGTTGGGCTGCAGAACAAGGGCGTCGCCATAGCGGTCGATCACCAGGCCCGGCAGCGCGTCGCCTTCGGCATGGACCAGCCGGTGATGCGGCGTGTCGTAGAAGGGACGGCGGAGCGCCTCGGCGGCGCGAAGGCGCGCGGCGACCCAGCCGGCGTCGATCTCCGCCTCCGGATCGGGGTCGAGCAGGCGGGCCGCGATGGTGCTCGCGGGATTGAGCGCCGCGGTGCCGATGGGGCCCTCCGCGCTTTCGAGCCGGACGAGGGTGCCGGGGGCGAGGGCGCGGGTCCGCCGGTCCATCGCGATTTCGTCCGCATAGGCCCAGGGCGCGCCCTCGGCCAGGCGCCGGCCCTTTCCCGGGCGGATCTTCACGATGGGGCGAGCGGGGTGCATGGGCCGAGCCATAGAGCCCGCGCCGGCAAACGAAAAGGGGCCGCGGCGTCCGCGGCCCCCCGTGAGACGTGGGCGCTGAGCGGGATGTGCCCCGTGTGGGGCCGCCGTCTCAGATCGGCCCGGTGCGGTCAGCGATGGGAAAGAGGCTGCTCCGTCTCCATGCTCGCCCGCAGATCCAGCTCCAGACGCCCAGTGTTCTCACTCGACATCAGACCACCTCCTTTCCGTTGTTGACCACTCCCGACACTCTCACGCGAAAGGGGCGGGCCCGCAAGCGGAAAAAATCTCGGCGATCAGAGCGCGTGGTCCCAGCGGGCAGGGCGGAAAGCGTAGCCCTCGCCGCGCCGCAACACATGGCCGAAGCTCGGAAAGTCGATGTGGCTGCCGGCGATCTCGATCCGATTGTCCGCCACAAGGTCGAAGATTCGGCGCCGGGTGGCCGCCGCTTGAGGTTGATCGACATCGAAGCCGATCGTGAGCTCGGGCCGGGCGAATTGGACGGGTCCGATATGGACGACATCCGCCGCGAAGATGAGCGCCTGGCCGTCGCGCTCGAGGACGAGGCCCGAATGCCCCGGCGTGTGCCCGGGCAGAAAGAGCGTGGTGAGACCGGGCGCCACCTCTTCCCCGTCGCCCATCAGCGTGGTGCGGTCCTCATAGGGGGCGAAGGCGTCGCGCGCGGCCTTCACGAAGCCCTGGGTCTGCTCGTCCGCCCCGGTGAAGTTGGCGTCGTCGGTCCAGAAGGCATGTTCCGCGGGGTGCATCACGAGCTCGGCATTGGGGAAGGTCGCGGCGCCGTCGGCCGCGTAGATGCCGATGTGGTCGGGATGGGCGTGGGTTGTGTAAAGGATGTCGACGGCGGCGGGGTCGATCCCCGCGGCGGCGACGGCGCTCGCGAGGAGCCCGGTGGTGGGCCCGAAGGCGCCGGCGGCCCCGCCATCCACCATCACCGTGCGCCCTCCGGTCTCGATGAGATAGGCGTTGATCGAGGTGTCGACCGCCGTCCCGGAGAGAAAGGCCTCGGCCACGAGGGCGGCGTTGGTCTCAGGGTCCGAACCCGTGAGCATGTTGGCGTCGAGCGCGATGTGCCCGTCGAGGAGGGCGGTGACGGTGGCGTCGCCCACGCCCCGGCGGTAAACGCCCGCGACCTGGGTGCGGGCGCCGGCGGGCGCGATGGCGGTGACGGTGAGGCCGGCGGCCGAGAGGGCGAGGGCGGTGCGGCGGGTGATCATGGGGCTCTCCTCCGGATGCATTCGACTGAGGATAGCACGCGGATGTGTCGCTTTCCTCACGGGCGGCGGGCGCGCTCAGTCCGAGAAGGTGTAGGTCTTGCCCCGGGGGGTCAGGCTTTCCTTGAGGTCCGCGGCCTCGGCGGTGATCCGGTCGATCCGGCCCATCAGATCGGCTTGGAGGGCGGGCAGGAGGTTGGAGCCCTGCATCGCCGCCTCCTGGCAGGCCTCGATGGTGGCATCGGTCGCCTTGAGCTCGGTGGTGAGTGCGAGCATGCGGTCCGCCTCCGCCTCCGAGATGTAATGGAAATCGGTGGTCTCGTAGGTGATGTGCCCGTGAGCGGCGAATTTCGAGTCCTCAAGGAGCGCGCGCTGCGCCACCTCGTCGAGGTCGAGCAGGGCCGCAAGCTCGGTGCGCTTGGCCCGGTAATGCGCCTCGGCGTTGCGGAGATCGGTGACGAGACGCCGGTAGTAGCGGATGCGCTTGTCCTTCGCCTCACGCTTCATGCGGAGCTGGAAGAAGAACCCGTATAGCCCAGCGCCGATGGCCAGAAGCGAGATGATCTGAAAGGCTTGCCCGGCGTCCATATCACTCCCTCCGCGGCTCGGGGAGTGTATAGGCTGCCAAGGCCCAGGCGAAAAGGGCCTCAATGCCCGAGACGACGCCGGAGAAAGCGAAAGAGCGCGACGAAGGCCGCGATGGCGAGCGCAAGGCCGACCAGGCTCTCGACCCAGTGCAGCGACGGCCCCACGAGCCACCGCCAGAGCAGAAACGCCGCGAGCCCCGCGAGCCCGGGCACGACATAAAGGATCAGCCGCTCCAACCTCATCCCGATCCCGCCAATCGGATCGCGTGGGCTTCAAAGAAGATCGCAAGAGTATCTACGTTTGCCTCGCGCCGGATTATGGCCATGCCTGCTTTAAAGGCTGCAACCTCCGGCGCATCAAGATACCAGCCGTTGAGGTCGAGGAATACGGTTGCACCAAGCCAGGCGAGCCGCTTGTTGCCGTCAACCAAAGCATGGCGCGTTGCGATGCCCTCAAACATCAGGGCGGCGAGATGGAAGGGGGAGGCGTCCGGCTCATACTCTACGGCGAGCCGGGCCCGGTCGAACCCAGCCTTTAGGGCATCCGGTGCGGCGATCTTCAACTCTGCGCCGGCTTTCTCCATCTGGGATTTCAGGACAGCGAGGATCGCCTGTGGCTCCGGCCACTCGTAGTCCGTCACTGCCCGAAGAGCTTGAGGGTATGGGCATAGCGCTCGGCCATCCGCTCGGCGGAGCGCCGGGTGCGCTCATAGCGCGAGTCTGCCTTGGATACAGTCATCCGCCCGTCCTCGACGGTGACCGAGACCTCGGTGCCGATCTCGGCGTCGAGCGCACGGAGCTCGTCGCGGGACACCGGGACGAACGCGCCGTTTCCGTACTGCTTGATCTGCTTCATCGCATTCATTGGACACGTCCTAGGTATGTCAGCCTCTTATGCGCCTGCACGTATATACACGCGTACATACGGACATACAAGCGGAGTTCCTGACATACGCACCGCGAGCCCTGGCGGCGGCCACGGGTCAGAGGGTCGGCGCGGCGAGGTTATCGCGTGAACTTCTTGTATTTGATGCGTTTGGGTTCGACGGCGTCGGGGCCGAGGC
>CAYXPI010000218.1:0-5519 GCA_964467005.1 uncultured Limibaculum sp.
GCGGCGGGCTCACGATCCGCGCCCGGGCGGAGGGCGACCGGCTGGCGCCCGCGCTCGGCACGGCCCGGCGGGCGCTGGGGGGCGGCGGGGGGTATATCGGCCTCGAGGCCGCCGCGGTGCTCGCCCGCCGCGGGATCGCGACCGTGCTGGTGGAGGCCGCGCCGCGCATCCTCGGCCGGGTGGCCTCAGCCGAGACGGCGGCCGCGCTCCGCGCGCTCCACACCGCGGAGGGGGTGGAAATCGTGGAGGGGGTGGGTCTTGCCGGGCTCGAAGCCCGGGACGGCCGGCTCCGCGTCGCGCGTCTCGCCGACGGGCGGGAGATCCCGGCGGAGCTCGCCATCGTGGGCATCGGCGTGGTGCCCGAGACGGAGGCGGCCGAGGCCGCGGGCCTCGCCCTCGAGGCCGGCATCGCCGTCGACGCACAGTGCCGGAGCTCGGACCCCGCGATCTACGCGGCGGGGGATTGCGCGTCCTTCCCCCTCCAGGGCCGCCGGCGCCGGCTGGAGAGCGTGCAGAACGCCATCGACCAGGGCGCCCATGCGGCGCGGGCGATCCTGGGATCAGAGGCCGCCTACGCCCCCGTGCCCTGGTTTTGGTCCGACCAATACGCGGCGCGGCTCCAGATCGCGGGGCTCGGCGATGGGCACGACCGGGTGATCGCGCGGCCGGGCCCGCGGCCCGGCGCCCGCTCCTTCTGGTACTTCGCCGGCCCGCGCTTCCTCGCCGTCGACGCCCTCTCGGACCCCAAGGCCTACATGACCGGCAAACGCTGGCTCGAGGCCGGGGCGAGCCCGGACCCAGAGCGCCTGGCGGACCCGGAGCGCCCCCTCGCCGAGGCGCTCTGAGCCCAGGGACGCGCGGCATGGCGGCGTGCGGGCGGCCCCTCGCAGACCCGCCCGCCGACGCAACGCCACACGCGACAACACACGGGGCCCACCCAAACTCCTCCGGCCAACACGCGCCGGGACGCCCCGCTATGCTTGATCAGTCATCGCCAAAAATGCTTAAGAACAGGTGAACAAAGCGCGGACTGCCGTGGGATCAGAGGGGCCGAGACGGCGATGGGGGAGATCCCGGAGATCTTCGAGAGCCTGCCCGACGGCTCGACGCTGAAGGCCTGCGGGCCCGAGGCGGTCTGCGCCCTCGCCCGGGTCTGGAGCGAGATCCCCTTCGCCGCCCGCGCGTCGATCCTCGCCGCCGAGGACGAGAGCCGCGACGTCTATTTCGTGCTCGCCGGCGCGGTGCGGGCCGCCACCTTCTCCGCCGCCGGGCGCGAGGTGGCCTTCTCCGATCTCGGCCCCGGGGCGATCTTCGGCGAGATCGGCGCGATCGACGGCGGCCCCCGCTCCACCAACGTCATCGCCGCGACCGACAGCCTGCTCGCCCGCCTCTCCGGCCGGGCCTTCGCCGAACTCATCGACGCGAACGCCGAGCTTCGCTGGGCGATCCTGCGCTATCTCGCGAGCCGGGTGCGCTCGCTCTCCGCCAAGATGCTCGACGTGACGACGATGAACGCGCGGGAGCGCTTGGTGGCGCATCTCCTCCACCTCGCCGAGGCGACGGGGGGCAACACCGCCGAGATCGCGCAGCTGCCCACCCAGCAGGCGCTGGCGGACGCGATCCTCGGCCAACGCGAGGCGGTGGGGCGGGAGATGAGCCGGCTTCGCGACGAGGGCCTGATCGACCGGCAGGGACGCCGGCTGACCATTCTCAACCTCGCAGAGATGCGGGCCCGGCTCATCCGGCTGTGAGGGGAGGCGCCGGGGCGCCTCCCGATCGGTCAGGAGGCGGCGAGCCCACCAATCAGAAGATAGGTGTCCGGTGCCACGCAGAGGAGCGAGGCGGCGGCGTGCTGGCCGCGGAGGGTGAGGGAGGCCTCGGTCTCGAGCGTCACGCCCGCGCCCGCGGCCACCGTCACGGCCCCGGCGCCCGCTTGGGTGAGGCTCACCTGATCGCCGACGGCGAGCGCCCCCGCCGGCACCGTCAGCACCTGCGCCGCGGCCCCGGTGAACCGCAGGAGCGCGAAGGCGTCCGCCGCGGCCAGGGTCGTGTCGGCCGCCGGGCTGCGGATGGCGAGGGCCCGGAACGCCCGCTCGGAGGACGCGCCGAGCGCGCGCCCCAGCCCCGCGGCCGCGGCCCTGGGCGCGCCCGAGCGCCCACCGAGAAGCACCCCCGCGGGCCCGAGGGCGAGCGGCGGCTGATCCGGCGTCACCTCGGCGCCGGTGAGGACGGCGGCGTTGCCCGCGCCCTCGAGGAGCGCCGCCCCGCCCGGCGCATAGGTGCCCGCGGGCTGACCGGCCTGCCAGTCCGGCGCGCGCGCGGGATCGGGGGCAATGCCGGGCAGGGTTGGCGCCCAGACGGCCGGGTCCGTCCCCGGCTCGGTGGCAGACAGGGCGGCCTCCGAGGCCCCGGGAGCCGCCGCATAGAGCGCGCCCGCCCGGGCGACCAGGGCCGTCGCCCCGCCCTGCCCGGCCGCGGCGGTGCCGTTGCCCCGGAGCGCGAGCCCCAGATAGGCCGATCCCGCATCCGCCCGGTCCTCGAGGCCGTAGCGGCCGTTCTCCGCCAGGTCGAGCGCCGTCGCCGTGCCGCGATCCGCCCCCGCGCCGAGGACGGCGAGACCCGAGCCGCCGTTCCGCTGGGCGGTGAGGCCGTCGATCCGCCAGCCCTCCGCGCCGAGGCCCGGGGCGATCTCCACGCCGTGGCCCGAGAAGCCCTCGACCCGTAGGCCCGAGAGCGCCGCGCGGGCGTGGAGCTTCACGCCGGGCTTCGACGCATCGAAGCCGGCGCCCGCCTCGGGCCCCGCGAGATGCAGCCCCGCGATCACCGCGCCTTCGGCCGAGCTGGTCGCCGGATTGTCCGGGCTCTCGACGCCGGAGACCCCGAGCGAGGTCGCGCTGTGGACGAGAAGGCCCGCGGTGTCGGCGAAATCGAACCGTGCGGCGCCGGCGCCGAGAAGCCGGAGGGCCGCGCGGATCTCCAGCGGCTGGCCGATGAGGTAGCGCCCGGCGGGCACCGCGACCGTGAGGCCGCGGCCCGTGGTGCCGTCGGTCCAGAGCCGGGCAAAGGCGAGCGCGGCCGCGACCGCCGCCTGGGCATCGACCGTCGGCAGGCCCCCATCGGTGCGCCGGACCGCGCCGAATTGGAGGATGTTGACCGCGCCACCCTCGGCCACGAGCTCCCACCAGGCGCCGTCGGCCGACTGAACCTTGCCGCCATGGGCCGGCTCCGCGCCCGCCCGCGCGTAGAGGCCGCCGCCCCCGTCGCCCGGCGCGGCATAGCCGTTGGTGCGCAGGGACGCGACCCCCGCCTCGATGGCCGTGAGCGCGATCTGCGCCCGGGTCATCTCCGTCGCGACGCCGCCCGCGCCGCCCGAGGCCGCGGCGAGCGCCTGCTTGTCGGCCGCGGACATGAGCCCGGCCTCCGCCGTCGTGGCCAAGGGCAGCGCCACCCCGGTGCCCGCGAGGATGCCGACGGTGCGGCTCGGCACGTCGTAGGTGAGGAGCCGCTCCGCCCCGCCCTGGCGCCATTCCGGGCCGCCGAGGCTCGCATCGAGGGCCGCCTGGATGCCGGGCCCGGTGAGGAGCGCGCCGCCGTCCACGCCCTCCACCAGCACCTGGCCCGGATCCTCCGAGAGGCCCGAGGCGGTGATTTCCTGGATCGTGCGGTTGTCGACATAGTCGCCGCCCCCGCTGCCCGTGCCGCCGCCGAAATTGTAGAGGACCGACATGCGCTTAGCCCTCCTCGATGACGGAGAGCACGGCCCCGGGCTCGATCCCGATGGAGGCGATCGCGCCCCGGGTGGCGGGCATCGGCTTGGCGGCAAGGTCGCTCGCCGAGCCCGCTTGCCCGGGCCTGAGCACCCGGTAGCGGAGCACGAGATCGCCGGTTTCGATCACCGCCACATGGGCGTCCGCGGGCGCGGGCCCGCTCGCCACCGGCGCGACGGTGTCGACGCTCAGGGTCTCGAAGCCGAGCTCGGGCTCGTTGATGAGCGGCGTCGGGTGGCTCCGAACATCCAGGGTCGCGCCGTCGTGCCACCACAGTTTCACGGTTCCGGGCATCTCTTGTCTCCATCCGGATAGGGCCCCGGCGACCCCATGGGAGGGCCGGGGCGGTCTTTGCGGTTGTCTCGTGGGTGAGGCCCGGGCGGAGGGCGGCGCGGCCCCGGCGGAGGGGGCCGGGCGCGTCCCGGAGCCTTCGTCAACCTGCCGTAAAATCGTAAAATTTCGGTAAATCGCGGCGTGTTTTCACCAAGAAAAGACCCCAATCCAGAATGCAAAACTGTGGCATCCTGCCGGCGCGCAGCCTAAGAGAGCGCTGTGGCGGGATCTGCGCGATGAGCGAGTTTGGGGGTGTGTCCATGTTCGATACGACCGGGATCGCCGGCGTGATGGTGATCCGACCGAAACGTCACGGCGACGACCGCGGCTTCTTCTCGGAGGTGTGGAACCGGGAGCGCTTCTCCGAAGCGGGGCTGCGGCACGACTGGGTGCAGGACAACCACTCGCGCTCGGCCCAGCCCTTCACGCTGCGCGGGCTGCACTATCAGGCCCCGCCGATGGCCCAGGCCAAGCTCGTGCGCTGCATTCGCGGCCGGATCTGGGATGTGGCGGTGGATGTGCGCCCGGGCTCGCCGAGCTATGGCCAGCATGTCGGGCTCGAGCTCAGCGCCGACAATTTCACCCAGCTCCTGGTGCCGCGGGGGTTCCTGCACGGGTTCCTCACGCTCGAGCCCGACACCGAGGTGCTCTACAAGGTCGACGCGCCCTACAGCCGGGAGCATGACGGGGCGGTGGCCTGGGACGATCCGGAGCTCGCCCTGCCCTGGCCGGTGCAGGGCCCGCCCGTCCTCTCCGCCAAGGACGCCGCCGCGCCCAAGCTTGCCGACTGGACCAACCCCTTCGAGGCCGCGCCATGAAGATCCTCATCACCGGCGGCGCGGGCTTCATCGGCTCCGCGGTCATCCGCCAGCTGATCCGCGAGACCGACCACGAGGTCGTCAATCTCGACAAGCTCACCTACGCCGCAACGCCCGAGGCGCTGGAGGACGCGGCCGAGAGCCCGCGCTACCGCCTGGTGGAGGGCGACATCTGCGACCGCGCGACGGTGATGGCGCTCTTCGAGGAGGCGCGGCCGGACGCCGTGATGCATCTGGCCGCCGAGAGCCATGTGGACCGCTCGATCGACGGGCCGGCCGCCTTTATGCAGACCAACATCATGGGCACCTTCACGCTGCTCGAGGCGGCGCGGGCGCATTGGCAGGGGCGGGAGGGGCATCACCGCTTCCACCACATCTCGACCGACGAGGTCTTCGGCACCCTGGCCAGCGACGACCCGGCCTTCCGCGAGACCACGCCCTACAGCCCGAACTCGCCCTACTCGGCCTCCAAGGCGGCGTCGGACCATCTGGTGCGCGCCTGGGGCGAGACCTACGGCCTGCCGGTGGTCACCTCCAACTGCTCGAACAATTACGGGCCCAGGCAGTTCCCGGAAAAGCTCAATCCCGTGATGCTGATCGC
>CAYXPI010000219.1:0-5507 GCA_964467005.1 uncultured Limibaculum sp.
GGCCGGGGGCCCCGGGGCCGCCGCGCGGCAGGGGCGGGCGCCGGCCGGGCGCGTCGCCGCGGCGCCGCCGCCCGCCGCGCTGCTCGGCGCCGAGGCCACCCCGCCCGCCGAAGATCCCGCGCCGGGGCGCCTGGCCGCGGCCGGGGGGCTCGCGCGCGCCGTCGACCCCTGCGGCGGGGCCGCGCCCCGGCCGGCGCAGCTCGCCGCCGAGGCCGACCACGCCTTCGTCGCCGCCGCAGACACCTATCGCAGCATCCGGGCGCAGCGGATCTCGGCCCTCCGCGCGCGCCTCGAGGCGGAGACCGAGGCCGGGATCGAGCGCTATCTCGACTGGCACTTCTCCCTCCGCGGCGAGTACGAGCGCTTGGTGGCTCTCGCGTTCGGGAACCTCGCGGAGACGGTCACTGCTCCCCTTCGCCGCGCGGTGCCAGACGGCCAGCGCCTCGCCGATCTCATCGCGTCCGAGCGGCGGATGCTCGACGCCCTGGCCAATGTGCAGCTCACGGGCGCCGCGGCGGGGGCGGAGGAGGCGATCCGAGCGACGCTCGCGCGCGCGCCCTGCCTCGATGCCGACATCGCCGCGGTGGATGTGCCGGCGCTCGGGGCTCTTATGGCGACGCCGGTGCCCGAGGGCGCGATCGCGGGCGTGGCGGCCACGGTCGCGCTCCGGGCCACGCTATCCCGGGTCGCCGCGGCGGGCACGGCGCGGGCGGCGGGCGGGGCCGCCCTCCGCGCTGCGGGACGGATGGCCGCGACGACGGCCGCCAAGCGGGGCGGCGGCATGCTCGCCACCGCCGGTGGAGCGGCGGCGGCCTGCGCGCCGGGCGGTCCGCTGGCGCTCGCCTGCGGGCTCGGCGCCGGAGTGATCGCCTGGATCTCGATCGACCTCATCGCCGTCGAGATCGCCGAGGCCGCGGGCCGCGACGCCATGCGCACAGCCCTTCGCCAAACCCTGGGCGCGCGCAACGCGGCCTTGGTCGACCGGCTGGACGCCCATGCCGAGGCGCGAATGGATCGGCTGGCCGAGGCGCATCGCCGCCGGGTGACGGAGGTGTTTTTGCCCGTCCGCGACGGCTAGGTCGGCGCCCGGCCGTGACAATAAGTGTTTCCAAAATGGCTCAATCTCTTGCTAACTTGAGGTTGAACTCCGCTGGGCAGCCGATGCCCGGCGGTCACGGTGAAGGAGGGGCTGCGGTGCGCGAGGGCCGTGAGCTTGGGACCGGCTGGACACTCCGCCTGTCGCGCGCGCCCGTCGCGGCGGCGCTGGCGCTCCTCGCGCTCGTCGGCATTCTGGGGATGCCGACCGCATCGAGCGGGATCGGCCGCCAGCTGAACGTCGGGGTCTACGAGAACGCGCCCAAGGTGTTCACCGACCCGTCGGGCCGTCCGCGCGGCTTCTTTCCCGGGCTCATCGACAAGCTGGCCGAGCGCAACGGGTGGGAGGTGGTCTATGTTCCCTGCCGCTTCCGCGAGTGCCTGCAGATGGTGCGACGGGGTGAGATCGATCTGTTGGCTGGCGTGGCCTACACCGACACGCGGGCCCGGCGCCTCCATTTTGGGCGCGAGGCGGTGCTCCGGAGCTGGTCTTCGCTCTACACCCGCCGCGGCGCGTCGGACCCCATCCAGAGCATCGCCGACCTTGCGGGGCAGAGGGTGGCGGCGGCGCGCAACACGCCCGAGCTCCGCGAGCTCGCCGACAGCATCACCGCCCAGCAGATCGACGCCGACATCGTCGAGGTCGAGGGCCTCCTCCAGGTGATGCGCGCGGTCTCGCGGGGCGACGCGGATGTGGGCATCGTGAACCACCATTTCGGCCGGGCGCACGAGGATCAGTTCGCGCTCGACCGCTCGCCCCTGGTGTTCCGGCCCTCGGCGCTCTTCATCGCCTACTCGCCCGGCGTGCCCCAGCGCACCATCGACAACATCGACGGCGCGATCGCTTTGATGAAGTCCGACCCCCAGTCGCCCTATTACGAGCTGGTGGAGACCTGGTTGATGCCGAAGAGCGACTTCGCGCTGCCGGATTGGGTGCTGCTCGTCACCACACTCACCGCGACGCTCCTGCTCGCGAGCCTCGGCGTCAACGCCTATCTCCGCAAGGCCGTGGCCGAGAAGACCTCCGCCCTTCGCGAGAGCCAGAACCGGCTGAAGGCGATCTTCGACAACGCGCCGTTGGAGATTTACCTGAAAGACAAGGGCGGGCGCTATGTGGAGGTGAACCGCCAGTTCGAGCGGCTCTTCGGGGTCGAGGCGGGGCAGGTGGTGGGCAAGCTCCCGGGGGAGATCCCGTCCGCCGCGCTCGTCGAGCGGGCGGAGGAGAGCGACCGTCATGTCCTCGAGCGGGGCGAGACGGTGGCGCGGGAAGACCGGACGGCCACCGAGCTCGGCGCCCGGGTGCTGCACACAGTGAAGTTCCCGGTGTTCGACGCGGCGGGAGAGATCTCGGGCGTGGGCGCCGTGGTTGCGGATGTCACCGAGCAGTCCCGCGCGCGCGAGCGGATGATGGAGGTGGAGCAGCGCCTCCTCGACGCGGTCAACGCCCTGCCGGACGGGTTCGTGCTGTTCGACGCGGACGACCGGCTGGTGATGTGCAACGAGAAGTTTCGCGAGATCTTCCACCGATGCGACCCGATCATCGACCCAGGCGTCAGCTACGAGGAGATCCTGCGCTACGGCCTCGAACACGGCCAGTATCCGGATGCGGTGGGGCGGGAGGAGGAGTTCGTCGCCCAGCGCCTCGGCGCGCACCGCAAAGCGGGGTCGAGCCTCGAGGTGCGGATGCCGGACGACCGCTGGGTGCGCATCGTGGAACGCAAGACCGCAACCGGCGGCTGGGTGGGCTTCCGCTTCGACATCACGGAGGCCAAGCGCCAGGCCCGCGCGCTCGACAGCGCCCGCAAGCGCGCGGAGGCCGCGGCCAATCAGCTCCGCGAGCAGACGCGCAAGCTCGCCCAGGTCGTCGAGATCACCGGCATCGGCGGCTGGGAGCTCGATGTGGAGACCGACACGCTCTTCTGGGATTCGATCACCAAGTCGATCCACGAGGTGCCGCGCTGGTACGAGCCCACGGTCGACGCGGCACTCGCCTTCTTCGCCCCCGATTCGCGGCGCGTGATCTCCGATGCGGTGCAGACCTGTATCGAGCGCCATCTGCCCTTCGACCGGGAGGCGGAGCTTATCACCGCCACCGGCCGCTCGATCTGGGTGCGCGCCACCGGCCAGCCTTTGGTGGAGGACGGCAAGCTCCGCCGCCTCATGGGCGCGCTCCAGGACATCACGGCGCAGAAGGCGCATGAGCGCTCGCTCGAGCAGAGCTGGCTCGCGGCGGAGAAGGCGAACATCGCGAAGTCCCAGTTCCTCGCCAACATGTCCCACGAGATCCGCACGCCGATGAACGGCGTCACGGGCATGCTGGCCCTCCTCCTGCGCTCGGATCTCGACGACACCCAGCGCCTCCAGGCCCAAACGGCGCACGCCTCCGCCTCAGGCCTCATGCGCATCCTCAACGACATCCTCGACTATTCGAAGCTCGAGGCGAACGAAATGCAGATGGAGGCCGAGCCCTACGATCTGCGCGATGTGGTCGACGAAGTGGTCGCCATGCTGGAGATCCGCGCACGGGAGAAACGGCTGGATCTCAAGTCCGACGTGGCCCCCGGCGTGCCGGCGCGCCTCATCGGCGACCCGGCGCGCGTGCGCCAGGTGCTCGTCAATCTGGCCGGCAACGCGATCAAGTTCACCGAGCAGGGGTCGGTCTCGATCCGCGCGTGGGTGCAGGAGGAGGCGATCCTCGTCGAGGTGGTCGACACCGGCATCGGCATCACGCTCGAGGGGCAGAAGACGCTCTTCAACCGGTTTGCCCAGGCCGACGGGACCATCGGCCGGCGCTATGGCGGCACCGGGCTCGGCCTCGCGATCTCCAAGCAGCTCGTCGAGGCGCTGGGCGGCACGATCGGGGTGGAGAGCAGCGTGGGCCTCGGCTCGCGCTTTTGGTTCACGCTGCCGGTGGAGCGCGCCGCCGAGGCGCCGGCGGCGCGGGCATACGGGACCGCCGCAAGCTGAGCTCCGGAAATGCGCAGGCCTGCCCCACGCGGCGCTTGACGGGCTCGGGCGCCCCCATTACACCACCGCTACTCGGGCGCCGGGAGAGGTGACCCGCCAGCGGTTGTAGCTCAGTTGGTTAGAGTGCCGGCCTGTCACGCCGGAGGTCGCGGGTTCGAGCCCCGTCAACCGCGCCATGCATCCCCAAACCCCCTAACTTTCTCGTAATTTGTCGTCGAAACCGGTGTGGAGCATTGCCGCAGCCGGTCATGCGTGGTAGATTTCAATCAAAGGTTGCGTTATCTTCGCCAACTCAAATTTCTTCAGTTAGGTCGTGTGCGTAACTGCCGGTTCGGTTCGCCGGACATCGCCACCCAACAGCGCAACGGGCCATGACACAACTACTGGACAGCGTCTATTTCGGCCGGCTGGATCGCACGCCATTCGTTGTGTCGATCGCCGTGTGCTCGGGCGCCGCCGCGCTGTTCCTGGTCGCGCTCATCGTCACCGCCCACAACGCGGAGGGGACTGCGGTGCTCGCGGCGCTCCAGCGGAGCGGGAACCTCTTGGATGCGCCGGGCATCCTGCTGGCCCACGGCGTGTCGGAGCAGCGGACCGCGGGGGTGATGACCGTGCTGGGCATCTACCTTATCGCCGCGCTTTTCATCGTCGCGGCCCGGGCGCGCGACATCGGGCTCTGGGGTTGGCCGAGCGCCTTCGCCACGCTCACCATCTTCCTTCTCGCCGGTCTGGCCGAGGTCTGGGTGGGATCCCTGGCCATCGTGCTCGCGGCGTGCTTCGTCCTCTTCCCGTCCTACGACCGGGGGTGAGCCGCGGCCGCGGACCGCTGGCTTGTGTCGCACCGCCAAAGTTTGACCGGGGCCCGGCGCGCGCTTATCCCTTAAGGCGAACCCACCAGGGCGAAAGGGCGCGGTGATGGACGACCTCCTGCGGGAATATCTGCCGATACTCATATTCCTCGGCCTCGCGATCGGGCTCGGTCTCGTGCTGATCCTGGCGGCCTGGGTGCTGGCGGTCCGCAACCCGGACAGCGAGAAGATCTCGGCCTACGAATGCGGCTTCAACGCCTTCGACGACGCGCGGATGAAGTTCGACGTGCGCTTCTACCTCGTCGCCATCCTCTTCATCATCTTCGACCTCGAGATCGCGATGCTGTTTCCCTGGGCCGCGGCCTTCGGTGGGCTCTCGGAGGTCGCCTTCTGGTCGATGATGGTCTTCCTCGCCGTCCTCACCGTGGGCTTCGCCTACGAATGGAAGAAGGGAGCGCTCGAATGGGAGTGACCACCTCAGGCGCGCTGGCCGGTGCGGACAAGGACGTGCTGGCCCGGAACCTCGCGGATGAGCTCGCCGACAAGGGCTTTCTGCTGACCACCACGGACGATCTCATCAGCAGGGCGCGCACGGGCTCGCTCAAGTGGATGACCGTCGGCCTCGCCAGCTGCGCG
>CAYXPI010000220.1:0-5472 GCA_964467005.1 uncultured Limibaculum sp.
TGGGCAATTGTGGAAGGATCTTCAGTGATTCACCGCGATCCATGGCCCCCGCGACGGTGCCCGAGCCACTTCCTGCTTGATCGGGCCTGCCGACGCCGGCACGATTATCGGCAAGAGGTCAAATGGGATACTCCGGTTTTCATCGATTGGGAGATTGTCGTGCCGCAAGCCATCCTCACCTTCGAGATTGCAGATCTCGCGCCGGATGCCGAGTTCAGGGCAACAGAGCATCTCGAACGAATGCAAACCCTCGCCAGGTTCGCCGAAGGGATCGCCGTGCTCCTTCGCTCACCGGAATCCGGCAGGCTCGACCGATTCAACGAGGCCGCGGAGTTCCCAGGCCTCACCGACGCCTTGCTCGCGAGCCCGGACCAGATTCTTTCGCGTGCCTCGGATGTCGCGCGCTTCCGCGATTACCGCTCCGATATCGTCAAGATCGGCAAAGCCAACGCCATCGAGCGCGCTAGCCACCGCGGCGCCTATATGGGCCTGCCGAGCGACCGCACCGTGGTCGTGCGGGAAATGAGATCCGGCAGTCTCTCTGAATTCGTCAGCTTCGTCTGTTCTCCAGAGTTCACAGTGGGCGTGAAATGGGCGCTGGAAACGGGCGCCATCGCCTGGGGCCTCGACAAGGCGAGGCTCCTGACCTGGGAGGCGCTAGAGGGCGCTGCCGGGCAGATCGGCAAGGACCTCGTGAAACCCTCGGCAGAAGCGCTCGGCAAGTCCATCCGCGACATCCTCTTGCCCGGCACCCTCGACGCGCCAGAGCCGGACCATCAGGAGACGTCCGACCCAGCGCCCGATGCAGCTGGCGAGGCGGCAGACGAAACGGCCGCGCGTTCTCCCCTACCAGTCGCCGCAAAGATCAAGGTTGGGGATGTGACGATCACCTTGCGCGACGTGGAGTGCCTCTGCGTCGCGCTCACCGTCGTCACGTCCGGGAGCCTGCAAGATCGGCAGCCACCAAACATTCTTGACCGAGCATAGCATCAGTGCCACTGCCTTACCGACCTTTCTATGTGGCAAACGAGGATAGAGAGGAAGGTCCATCTTCTGAATTGGGCAAGTGTGGAAGATCAGAGCCCAGGTCTCGCCCAGAGGGGCTAATACGCCCCCCGCCCAAAAACCTTTCACCTCTCGATTTCTCTTAGAAATAATGCTATGACTTCATCAGTTATGCCAATCTCGCATCCCCTGCTCCAGAATTGGGCTGCAACATGATCGACACTTCGCCTCATAGCCTATGGAATAGCCTTGAAATAGCTAAATTGATTGCTGATATATTAATACCTGTCGCCGTTTTTGGCTTGGGTTTCGTTGCCTTAAATATTGAGAAGCGAATTGAAAAACGTATTGATGACGCTAGCTTTCGCCGTGAATGGTTGAAGGAATTATATACTGACATATTTACATCCTTAGATGTGCTATACTGTGCATTTAACTATGTAGGTCGATGGCGCACGTTTGGCCCTGAGGATATCGTCGCGGCAAAGCGGCGGCTCGACAGCAGTATGTTTTCACACGAGCCGCTCTTTTCCAAAAATACACTGGCGACGTATGACGCATTTATCTCTGCATGTTTTTTAACAACACGCGGACGTGGTTTAGAACTGCAAATTCGCGCAAACGTCGAGATGTACGCTGAGTCTGCGTATAACTGGGATGACTCTTATTCTAACTACTACGTACCACCGGCCGAACGTATTCGACGGAAAGAATTCCTTCTATTATATAATAAATTTCGGGAAAATTTGTTCCGAGACATGGGTTTGACGCTTTGACGCATAATTGTAATGCACATCACCCTTTACAAAATACGTCCTTTATAAGCTTTTTTGCCTCGACATCCCCATTACGGATTGCATCCAAAACAAATTGCCGATAAATTGCAGCAGATTGATAAGCCACAATAATATCAAATTGCGACACAATTACGCTGTTGAATGAATTTGAAGAGTTGTTGTCAAAGCGCGATACCTCGTTCACAATACCTACATCTCCTGAAAGTATAGAAAGATCTGTAATGACCTGCGTACCATCCAACTTAAAATACCGCTCGTATTGTAATGGCAATCCCGCTACTTCCACAGATCTACGCTCTTCATTGAGGTAAACTTCATATACAATCTGTCTATCCGACCAAAAGTAGTAACCATACCGATCTTGCGCCTGCCGCTCTGCACCATCATTAATGATAAGTAATTCCCTTTCGACGAATTCATTCGGCAACGGCTCAGTGTCGGGAAAATCTAACGCGCCGATTAGCGGCATATACTCATTACCACGAAATTCCTTCGCAATCATTCTATTGACGAGACGGTATTCGCGCCCCCTCAAAGAGAACACCTCACCCGATGGAGGTAGATCTGACTCTGTGATTGTGAATAAACCCAAGTTGGAAGCGGCTTCTTTACCACTTGCGTCCAGAAAACTTGACACGGTGTATGCAACAATCCCGTTTCGAGCAAACATCTTTGCAAGTGGACATGCTAAACGCGGATGAGTCGCGTAGGAGTACCGAACGCCTTCATACAATAGATATATACTGCCGCTCGCGTCGGCAAAGTATGCTACATCGTTTGACGATATGGGGGTCGTTTCGTCGAGGGTTTCTAAGAAGAATTT
Source organism: uncultured Limibaculum sp. (assembly GCA_964467005.1). Taxonomy (GTDB): domain Bacteria; phylum Pseudomonadota; class Alphaproteobacteria; order Rhodobacterales; family Rhodobacteraceae; genus Thermohalobaculum. Next base: position 2,626 of record CAYXPI010000220.1, read on the forward strand.
AGCACGTCCTTCCAGCATCACGCCAAACGATATCGCGCTAGGGGAACTTGGAGAGAGTGGTGGGGGGGTATTAGGATCGAAGAAATTTTGGATAGTCGATGGTGACATCGCGCGAATCTGCGCGAGCGCCGTAGGTATTGTATGTACGGCAGCCATCAATATAATCAGAAATGAAGCAGATACTCGTAGAAGGTAAGGCATGGAGCTTATCCACTCGTTTCCGCGCCCACGTCCCGGCGTGTCAATTGGCGAGGACAAGGTCGCAAAGGGCATCGTGGGTAGTATATTCCAATATGGGCTCTTATGCACGCCAGAAAGGCTACGGATATACCCGTCGCCGAGCACATTGAACGAAAGAAAGAAAATGCTTATTGCGGAGGGGGAGCCGGAGTACCTGCATCCTCAATCTCGTTTTTGCCTGACACTCTGTGAGCCGAAAGAGCTTTTTATTCCGAAAATTCGCGGTCTTACGCCTGGCGAGGAAGGGCCGAAACCTGTCGCAGGTAAAATATGTAGCCATGCGGATTTATTTGGACGCTATGCGATTACGTTTGACCCCATTATGGGCCGAAGGATCGGCTTTGTTCCCACGATATATTTTTCGCCGGATGACATAAGCGTAGGACCACGCGCATACCCATCGCCACCAAGGCAACGTATTGCGCCGGGCTTTAGTCTGCAAATAATAAGTCGGCTTAATGAGATAAGGGGCTTATTAGTCTTGCTAGCATTTATTGAAGAGGGGGCCATTGTAGAAAATGGAAAGTTGGTGGAGTCGAAAATATTGGAGCAATCGGGGTTTCATCTGGAGTATGAGAATGAGACGTTGGAAAGGGTTCGATCACTTTCATGTGCGGAGAGGGCGCTGTTTCTAAGCAATTTAGCAAACGATCGCGAGGGCGCCGCCGTACTCAAGAGTGCGGTCGAAATAGTGCTTAGTTTATTTCAGCAGACAGATAGTACAGAGGGCACTGACCTCTTGGCATTTTTTCAACAGAGAGAGTGGCGACTTGTCCATCATAATAGAGAGAATCTAAAATGGTTCTGTCTCGGGCAGCAGCCCTCGTTCCGTTCTTCTATTCAGAAACAGCGAGAAGCGGAGGCAGAGGTAATTCGGGAAATGCTAAATTCAAACACAAATAAGTCGCGTTCAGAAGAGTATTACAATCATTGTTGGATTCTTGAGAGCGTTGATGGCGAGCCGATACAATCATATATTAAATCAATAATATGCCCAGCATTGGAAAAAGAAGAGATCTCGAAGAAAATGGGTAAGTGGAATAAGCATATTCCAATAATTGAATTGGAGGAGTTGCTTTAGAAAAGTGTCTTCGACAGAAAAGGCCTACAGTGTCGGTCATACCGGCAGATGGAATTTGATCTTATGTTTGGGTTCTTTCTGGAAGCGCCAGGCGCATCGGAGGCCCCTGGAAGCCCTTACATCGTGGGCAAGAGTGGAAGATTGGCGAAGGTCGGCTTCGAGCCCCGAAGCGGACCACGTCAAGCTGAGCACGGAGCAACCCGGGCTTTGATCAAGCAATTCCAAGTTCGAAATAATCGTAACCTTCGGGAGGGTTAGCATCCCATGGTTTGACGAGCTTGAAACCAAGTCCTTCGTACAATCGCCGGGCTGGAATTTGCCGCACTCCGGTCGTCAATCGAACGGTCTGATAGCCCTGGTCCTTTGCCAGTTCGATCACCTTTTCGCATAAAGCCCGCGCGACGCCCGCGCCTCGAAATCCCGTTGCAACGAACATTGATTTCAGTTCGCAATTGTTGGCGTCCATTCTGTAGGTAGAAACGGCTCCCGCAGGCTTGCCGTCCAAATATCCGACAAAAACATCTCCCTGTGGTGGTCGGTAGTTGTCGGGGATGACTGGTGCTATTTCGAAGAACCACGCTCCACGATAGTAATCTTCGATGGTCTCCAAGTCGTCTTTGTACAGTGTCTTGTTTGCTTCGTACAAACCTCGCATCAGGCGTGCTGCGTCGGCTACCTCTTCCTGCGAGCGAGCTTTGAGAATATTCATAACCGTGCTCCTGCATTCAAGCGCATGCATAATCGTAACATAGGTAAATGATTTTCGCCGCTCCGGGGCAACGACAGCGAAGTCCGCATAGCCGCCAGATGGCCCGTCTTACGAAACATGTCATTGTGGAAGGCCCAGGGCGCCCCAGAGGACAGAGCCACCACCGGAAGCATTGGAAAATAGGCTCGGCCGCGCGTTCGGCCTTCCAGTACTCTAGACGTTCTGGAAGCCCAGCCAATCCCTGCTTCATTACCGCGTCAGAATCGATCATTTTTGCGCTTCCTCGCGCGTAATCATCCTTCCGCTCATTGTTGCGAGGCTTCGAGATTCTTGCGGGCCGCCTCAAGATAGGGCGTATCCGTGGGCAGCAGGATGCCCCGCGCCGCCATGTCCTCCATACGCATGACGACCTCTCCCCAGTGCTTCGCAGCGTTATCAGTATCGACGCCGGCCATCCGCCAGAGTGAGACCCACACGTCGCGGGCCCAGCCGGCATTGCCCGGATCGCGCGCGGCGAGATCGCGCCGGATCTTCAGGCCCTCCTCATAGGCCTCGAGCGCGGCGGGCAGGTTCCCCTCGGCGACCCGCACGTCGCCGACCTTGTTCAGGCTCACCGAGACGTCGCGGGCCCAGCCGGCATTGCCCGGATCGCGCGCGGCGAGATCGCGGGCGATCGTCAGGCCCTCCTCATAGGCCTCGAGCGCGGCGGGCAGGTTCCCCTGGGCGCGGCGCACGTCGCCGACCTTGTTCAGGCTCACCCACACGTCGCGGGCCCAGCCGGCATTGCCCGGATCGCGCGCGGCGAGATCGCGGGCGA
>CAYXPI010000221.1:0-5397 GCA_964467005.1 uncultured Limibaculum sp.
ATGGTGTAATGGTAGCGCCCTAGCCTTCCAAGCTAGTCGTGCGGGTTCGATTCCCGCTGCCCGCTCCACCTCCCGCCCCGCCGGTCCCGCCGCGCTGGGCGAGCCAGATCCCACCCAGAACGAGCCCGAGCGCGAGCGCGTGGTGGCCGGCGAAGCGCTGGCCGAGGAGGCCCACCGCCAACAGCGCGGCGAAGACCGGCACGAGATTGACGTAGACACCCGCACGCCCGGGGCCGATGAGGTCCACCCCCCGCAAAAAGAAGAGCTGGGCGAGGCAGGAGGGGAAGATCGCGACATAGAGCGTGACGGCCCAGCCCTGAAGGCTCGGCCAGGGCGGCGCGGCCAGAAGCGCCTCCGCCGCCCAGAAGGGCAGCGAGGTGAGCGCCGCGATCACCGACATCAGGGTGAAGAACGCCCGGCCCGGGATGTCGGGCCGTTTCACCAGAGCGGTGGTGTAGAAGGCGTAGAAGAGGCAGGCGAGGAGCATCAGGGCGTCGCCCGCGCCCACCCCGGTCTCGACGAGGGCGAGGGGGCGTCCCGCCGTCGCCACGAGCACGACCCCCGCCACCGTGAGCGCGACGCCGAGCGCCTGCACCAGGCGGATGCGCGTGCCGTAGGCCACATAGGCCATCAGGAGCACCGCCACGGGGATCGCGCCCTGGAGGATGCCGATGTTGACCGCCGTTGTCCGGAGGGAGGCGAGGTAAAAGAGCCCGTTGAACGCGGTGAAGCCCATCACGGCCATCAGGGCGACAGCGCCGAGGCGTGGCCGCGCCGCGGCCCAATGCGCCCGCACCTCGTGTCCGAAGAGCCACCAGAGCGCGCCCGCCACCAGGACCCACCGCGCGAGCACCAGCTGGAAGGGCGCGATGTGGCCCGCCGCCAGCTGCCCCGCCACCGTGTTTCCCGCCCAGAAGAGCGTGGTGAGCACGAGGAGGGCGGCCGGCGTCGCATAAAGCCGATCGCCGAGGCGGCGGAGCATGGGCTGTCCTTCCGGCTGCGGTCCGCCCAGGGCGGCGGCCCGCTAGAAGTGGAGCGAGATGTCCGTGTGCTGCGAGCGGCAGGCCGCGACCTCGAGCGCCTGGTCGCGGGTGAGCCGCGGCTGGAGCCGGAGCCCCAAGGTGTCACGCACCGCCTCGACATAGGTGTCGAGCCCGGGCAGCACGGTCTCCTGGGCAGCCTGACGCCAGGCGAGCTCCTCGGCAAAGGCCTCCTCCGCCGCCGCGAGTTCGGCGTCGATCTCCGCGGGGTCCGGCGCGTCGTCGCGGTAAGGGCGGCGCGCGTCGCGGAGGGGCCCGGTCACGTCCCGGCCGGCCTCAACATCGCGGAAGAGCGAGCTGAGATCCCGCACCCTCTCCTCCACAGCGGCCGGCCCCTCCGCGGCAAGGGCGGCGCGGACGGCGGCGATCTCGGCCCCGAGCGGCGCCATGTCCGGTGTCAGGCGGAGCCGGTCCATGGCCTCCGTCACCGGCTCGACCGCGTCGTCCATGGCGGACCGGAAGGCGCGCTTGGCCCGCGTCTCCTGCTGGAGAAGATCCGCATAGGCGTCGTGCCGGGCGTCCCAGTCCTCCGGGATCTCGGCGGCCAGGGTCTCGATCTCGGCTTCAAGGCGGGCGATCTCCGCCTCGATCTCGGCACGGAGGGCGGGGTCCGGCGTCTCTGCGAAACGGAGATCGTCGAGCTCGTCCTCCAAGTCCTCGATCAGTGCCTCGTCGGTCCGGATGTCGCGCTCGAGCGCGCGGACGAAGACGTGAAGCGGGCGGTAAGCCGGGGTCGCCGCCGCAACCTGAGCCTCCGCCGCGCGCACGGTCTCCACATGGCCGAACACGCTTGCGGCCTCCTCGAACGCGTCCTCGAGATCGCCACGCATGTCCCGTGGCAGGCCCGCGAGGTCGATCCCCTGGGCCGCCGCGATCGCGTCGCGGAGCCGCGCCTCTTCCTCCGGCAGCCGTTCGAGAAGATGGGTGTCGACGCAAGCCTGAAGAAGCGGGTTCACCGGCGGGGGCGCATTCTCCGACAGAAGCGAGATGCGGTTGGGCAGATAGTTCACCAAGGGCGGGGTCGCGCCCACGATCCCGAGCGCCAGGAGCTGGAGCCCGATGAACGGCACCACGCCCTTGTAGATGTCGGTGGTCTTCACCTCGGGCGGCGCCACCCCCCTCAGATAGAAGAGCGCGAAGCCGAAAGGCGGGGTGAGGAACGAGGACTGGATGTTGAGCCCGATCATCACGCCGAGCCACACCGCGGTGATGTTGGCCGAAGGGTCCATCAGCAGGATCGGCGCCACGATCGGCACCACCACCACGGCGATCTCGATGAAATCGAGGAAGAAGCCGAGGAGGAAGATCACCGCCATCACGATGATGAACTGGGTCCAGAACCCGCCCGGCAGGGTCTGCAGAAACTCCTTCACCAGCTCCTCGCCGCCGAAGGCCCGGAAGGCCGAGGTAAGCATGGCCGCGCCGAGGAGGATGATGAAGACGAGCGAGGTCGTCTTGGCCGTGTCGAGCATCACGCCGTTGAGCGTGTCGTCGATCTTGAAGGTGCGCCAGAGCGACCAGAGGACGGAGACCAGGAACACGCCGACGGCGATGGTCGCCAGCAGAATGCCCTCCTCCTGCTCGGGCGTCTGGATGTTCTTCACGTTCGTGTCGTAGTTCGCGGTCACCCAGCCGATGGCCAGAACCGAGAGAACGGCGAGAATGGCAGGGATGAACGCATCCCAATGCCCGGATCGAAGGCGATAGCCGGCCATGATGGTCGCACCGACCGCGCCCACTGCGCCCGCCTGGTTCACCGTGGCCACGCCCGCGATGATCGAGCCCAGCACAACGAAGATGAGCGTGAGCGGCGGCACGAGGATGAGGATGACCTTGCCGAGGAGCTTGCGGTCGAAGGTCCCCTCGAACGGCACCGCCGGGGCGTAGCGCGGCCGGATGAGCGCCAGTGTGAGGATGTAGGCCATAAAGAGGCCCACGAGCACGAGCCCGGGCACGAGGGCGCCCATGAACATGTCGCCCGCCGAGGTGGAGGTGACTTGAAACTCGGAGGGCAGCGAGAGCTCGCCGGTCGACTCCCGATAAAGATTGGTCCGTGCGGTGCCCGCTTGGTCGGTCGCCGAGGCGAGCTGGTCCGCCAGGATGATGAGCACGATCGAGGGGGGGATGATCTGCCCAAGCGTGCCGGAGGCCGCGATGGTGCCCGTGGACAGCGGGCGGGAATAGTTGTTGCGCATCATCGCCGGCAGCGAGATGAGGCCCATGGCCACCACGGTCGCGCCGAGGATGCCGGTGGTGGCGGCCAGAAGCGCGCCGACGAACACCACCGAGATTCCGAGCCCCCCCGGGATCGGCCCGAAGAGCTGCGCCATGGTGACGAGGAGATCCTCGGCGATCTTCGAGCGCTGGAGCATGATGCCCATGAACACGAAGAGCGGAATCGCGATCAGGGTGTCGCGTTCGACCTCCCAGTAGATCCCTCGGAAGTTCGTGACCCCGGCCGAGAGCCATTCCGACGGCCCGTCGAGGACGAAGTAGGCGTCCGGGTCGCCCTCGACGAGGAGACCCGCCGCACCGGCGAGGAGGATGGTGACGATGGCCGACCCCGGCAGGGCGAAGGCGACGGGAAAGCCCGAGGCCAGCGCTGCGGCCATGAGCAGCACGAGGACGGCGAGGAAGACGAGCTCCATGTCCTCAGACCTCCGTGATCTGGTCTTCGCCGTGGACGTGGTGGGCGTGCCCCCCGGGCACCCCCTGCCAGTCCGCCCAGCTTTCGAGGAGGTAGGCGCAGAACTGCACCATCATCGTGACCCCAAAGACCATCAGAAATCCGGCCATGATGTACTTCACATACATGCCGAAGCCGGCTTGCGTGACTTCGAGTGCGAGAAGCGGCGCGTTGATGATCGAGGATTTCGTGGCCATGCCGAGATAGAGGATCACCCAGCAGAAGAGGATGCCCATCAGCACGCAGCCGAGCACGTTGACCGCGCCCTGCGCCCGGGTCGAGAGCGCGGCGTAGACCACGTCGACGCGCACATGGCCGTCCTCGACCAGCGTGTAGGCCGAGGCGAAGAGAAAGAGCGCGCCGTACCAGAACCGAACGAGGTCGGCCTGAAACGCCTGCTCGTAAGAGAAGACGAAGCGCGAGATCACGATGGTGAGCTCGGCGATGACCACGAGGAGCGTGAGCCAGTGGAACCCGAGCGTGCGCGTGCCGATCGCGAGAAGCAGCGCCACACCCAGAAGCGGCAGGTGGAGTTGAGGCGCGCGATTGGCGTTGAAGCCCCAGGCGCTCGCCGTCTCCTCGCCCACCGCGCCGTCGAGCAGGCCCTCGACGCGCATGAAGGACACGACCACGTCTCCGAGGCCCACCAGCAGAACACCCCAGAAGGCGAAGCGCACGATGAACCGCACAATGGCCGACATGATCTCGGCATCGGCCCGCAGGCCGCGCGCGGGCGTCCGCGCCACCGCCAGGATGGGAACGACGATCGCCGCGCCGTAGATCGCGAGTTGGAGTGCCGAGAGGACGACGGCGCCCGCGCCCTCCGCGCCCGCAACCAGCGCGTCGGCGCCCGGAAGACCGACCCAAAAGGTGAGGATGTTGTTGATCAAAAACGCAAAAGTCAGCGCCACCATGCTCCAGGCAAAAGCCCGGAGCCAGAGCGGTGGTCGCGCCTCGCTCGCCACGGCATCGGTCACGGATCGGTGCTCCCAAAAGAGGATGCGTCCCCCCGGCACGGCGGCGGGACGCGAAGATCGGAGATCGCAGGGACGGCGCCTCAGCCGATGCCGAGGACGCGGTTGCGCTTGATCGAGTACGCGACGTCGGAGATCGCCATCCAGCCGCCGATCTCGCGACGCGCCTTCAGGGTGCTGTCGAAGATGCGCTTCGACAGGTCGGAGTGGTCGCGAGCCTCCTCGATCACCTCTTCCGCCGCCTCGCCGAAGGCGTCGTAGACGTCGTCGTTGAACTCGAGGAGCTCGACCCCGTGCTCCTCCATCAGGCGGGTGAGGAACACGCCGTTGTTGGCGTTGGCCTCAGCCATCTGGAGGGAGTTCTCCTCGTTGCAGCAGCTCTCGATGATCACCTGGTCGGTCTTGGAGAGCGAGCCCCACCACGAGGCGTTCATCGTCATGCAGAGCTGCGAGCCCGGCTCGTGCATGCCCGGCCAGTAGTAGTACTGCGCCGCTTCGTAAAACTTCATGAAGAAGTCGTTGTACGGGCCGACCCACTCGGTGGCGTCGACCGCGCCGGAGACCAGGTTCTCGTAGATCTGGCTGCCCGGGAGCGAAACGGGCGACGCGCCGAGTTTCGAAAGCACATCGCCGCCGAGGCCGGGGATGCGCATCTTGAGGCCCTTGAGGTCGTCCGGGCTCTCGATCTCTTTGTTGA
>CAYXPI010000222.1:0-5388 GCA_964467005.1 uncultured Limibaculum sp.
CCAGCGTCGCCCAGCGGTCCTTGCCGGCCCAGACACGGCAGAGATCCGTCGACCATCGCTCGTTCGGGGCGTCTGCGACCGACGGCATCGCCTCGATCCGCGGGCATGCGCCAACCGGCCGCTTCCAGACCTGCCAGCCCTTGATCCGGATCGAGACATGCCGCGCCATCGGTTCGAGCGGCATGGCGAGAGGCTGCACCGTGTTCTTGTTGAAGCCGAGAAGGTGGGCGACGGTCCGGTAGCCGAAAGACGGATCATCCTCAATCAGCTTCTTGATCGGCTCGGCGACGCGGATCGACCTTCGGCGGCGCCTTCGTCGGCCAGTCGTAGACCGTGCGCCTTGGCACGCCAAACCAGGCGCAGAGCTTCGTCAGCGGCACGGCGACACCGTCGGCGAGAAGGCCCTCGTGGAGCGTCCGGATCAATTGTCGTCCTCCCGCTCCGGGGTTCCCATCGAAACACCATTTCGATGGGGTCCCCCTCGAGGGCCTGCCATGACTTTCGCGCACGCAGCTCCAGCACCGCCTCGCCATAGGCCTCCTGGAGTTCACGAAGCCGCTTCTCGTATTGCTGGCGACCATCGAGCGGGTTGGTGCGAAGCGCGTTCTCCATGCCCTTCTTGGCGTCCTCGACCCAGCCCTCGATCTCCGAGGGCGTCCGATCGAACGCGCGGCTCGCCTCCGCGACGGTCGTCTTGCCCTGAATGATCTCGACCACGAGCGCGCTCTTGCGCTTCGCGGTCCAGCGCTTGATGCCGCCTTCCATCGTGATGCTCACTGCTACCTTCCTCCATGTAGCACGAGCAGATTTTCAGTGGGTCGATACAAGAGCGCGTATGACCTGTTTGGCGCCCAATGCAGCCCTTGGGGATGTGGCGGTCCTCCCGGGCACGACACAGCCGCCGTCAGCTACATCGCTCCTATCAAGATCACCGCCGCACGCCTCTTGTACTTCGTTCTTTTTCATAATTGAAGATGTTTGATTTTTATTCACGATGGTTTTAATATTATATGTTAAAGATATATCAATTGCGCTGACCTCATTTTGGTGGATGGCTGGTACTCCTTATCAAAAAGACATGACGTGAGTGAGTATAAAATGCCTACTTACACGACGGGATCAGCTGAGATTGTTGGCGCATATGCCGCTGGGTCGCGCCAGGGTGAGGGAAGACTCACCATATCCGGAGGGGCCTACACCTTCTCCACCTTTTTCGCCGCGCGCGAAGGCGGCATCGGCACGGTGCGGTTGGAGCAGGGCGCGACGGTCAACCTGCGGGACCTGAGCGGCGAGCCGACCACCGATTTCCCCGGGAACCTCGATGTCGGCGTCAGCTTCGACAACAACCAGAGCTCGACCGGCACGCTCGAGATCGTCGAGGGGTCGCAAGCCGTGGTCACCACCTCGACCAATGTGGACGAGAACGGCTTCGTCACCGCCGGATACAATGCGGTGCGGATCGGCCAAGGGCTCGGCACGGTCGGCCTTGTGGTTGTCTCGGGCGCGGGGTCGCGGCTCGAGACCCAAGGCGGCGTCCCCCGAATCACGGTGGGCGAGAATGGCGGCGACGGCACCCTTCGCGTGGAGGATGGCGGCTTTGTCGGCGCCAACGAGTGGGATGTGGGCCGGGGCAACGCGGTCGGCCGGGTGATCATCGACGGTCCGGGGTCGGAAATCGTCAATTCCTCGAATTACGGCGCCTATGTCAGCGCCTATTCAGGCTATGTGGGCTTTCCGCAATTCGGGCGCGGCAGCGGCACGGGGTATCTCACGATCCAGAACGGCGGCCGTTGGCTCGGCACGAATGTGGACGGGGAGACCGACGCCCCCTTCCTCAGCTTCGGGCGCGAGGCCGGTGCCACGGGCATCGGGCTGGTGACCGGCTACGGATCCTCGCTCGAGCTCGTGCAGGTCGGCGACGCGTCGGAGAACTACAGCTTCGGCGTGCAGCTCGATGTCGGCCGCGGCGGCCGGGGCGAACTCACGGTGGCGGACCGGGCCACCGTGCAGGTGCTGGGCGACGGTGCGGAGATCTCCGTGGGCGAGGGGCGCAACGATGAGGGCGAGGCGAGCCGCCTGGAGATCCTGAGCGGCGCCACGGTCACGGTCGACAGCCAGGGCTTTGGCGGCACCCCGTCGACCGGCGCTCCATTCTACCGGGGCGCTGAATTCTTGGTGGGCCGGAACGTCAACACCGAGGGCAGCGTCCTGGTCGACGGCAGTGGAAGTCAGCTCCGCGTCGGCAGCGACACCAATGTGGCAGGCGATTACGTCACCGGACAGATCCGGGTGGGTGTGCTCGGGACCGGCGCGATGACCGTCAGCAACGGCGCGGTCGTGACCGGCGTCGAGATCCAGATGGCGGCGGCGGCCGCCTACATTGATGGCGACGGCAACCGTCAGACGGTGTTTGGCGGGTACGTCGAGAATCCGGATTACGTCTCAAACGGCCGGCTCGACATCTTGTCCGGCGGCACGGTGACCGTCGAGACGACCCTCTCGACGCCCTATCGCGGTGTGCGCGCGGGCGAGTCGAGCGGCACGGTGGGCACGATCACCGTCGACGGCGAAGGCTCGCGGCTCACCTCCACCGGCGGCGCGGGCATGGTGGAGATCGCCAACTTCGGCGAAGGGTCGCTGACGGTCCAGAATGGCGGGCTGGTCGAGGGGCATTTCGTCGATATCGGGCGAAACCGCGGCTCGGACGGTCTGCTGCTCGTGGATGGCGCCGGCTCGCGCCTATTGGTCTCCGACGCCTTCGGCACCTTCGCCGATGCGGACGGCAATCGGCCCGACAACAGCGGCGGCTTCCTGCGAGCGGGCCGGAACGACGGCTCGATGGGGCGGATCGAGATCACCAATGGCGGTGTGATCGATGTGGAAAACGATCCGGACGGGATCTCCGACATCCCCGCCGTGGTTCTTGCCCGAACGGCCGGATCGTCGGGCACGCTCACGGTCTCGGGCGCGGGGTCCGCGCTTAACATCACGCTCACGGGCGCGAGCGACGACGGCTTCGAGCCGGGCCAGACCAATGGCGCGGCACTCACCATCGGCCGGGGCGGCGACGGGGCTGCGACGGTGTCCGCTGGCGGAGCCATCGCCATCTCCGGGGCGGACAGCGTCCTCTTCGTGGGCGGCGGCAATCCCGGTGACGATGTGGGCGAGATCGGCGCCGGCACGCTCACGATCGAAGGCGGCGGGCGCGTGAGTGTGGAAGGCGAGAACGCCACGGTCAGCATCGCGAACAGCCCCTCCAACACAGGCACGGTGACCGTCAGCGGCATGGGCTCGGAGCTCGTGGCGAGCGCCCTCCTCCTCGTGGGCGAGGGCTACGACCTCGAGACCGACAGCGCGACGGGTGCCGGCGGCCGGGCCGTGCTCGAGATCGACGACGGCGGGAGCGTGGCCGCCGAAAGCCTGATCGTGGGATCGGAGGGCCGGTTGGACGCGGACGGCGCGGTTATGGCCGATGTCACCGTGACAGGGGCCTTGGCCGTCGGCGGGCGCGGGGTGGGCAGCCTCGCGGTGGATGGAGATCTCGTCCTCGGCCCCGCCGCCCGCCTCGAACTCGACGTCGGGCCGGCGGGGGCAGATCAGATCACCGTCAGCGGGGATCTCACGATCGACCTCGCTGCGGTCGAGATCGGGGTCGACACGGGTGCGCTGGAGGATCTCGGCGCCGACACCATCGCCTTCTTCGATGTGGGCGGCACCGTCGACGCCACCGGAACCGCGCGCGTGGGCACCGGCTCCGCGCTCGTGGATATTGCGGTCGTGGATGACGAGGTTCTGCTGGTCGCCGGAACCTCAGTCTCGCAAGCGCAGGCTCAGACCGTCGCCCTCCTCTACGAGGCGGCGCTCGACCGGGACGGGGAGATCGACCTCGACGGGCTTAACTTCTGGATCGACGCGCGGGAGGGGATATTGCCGAACGGGGCGCCCCCCTTCTCCGAGGAGGAGCTCGCCGCGGCGTTCCTGGCCGTGCCCGAATTCATCGATGCCTTCGGCGATCCCGCGGACCTCACCAACGAAGAGTTCGTCGACATTCTCTATTTCAACATCCTCGACCGGGTGTCCGAGCCCGCGGGACGGGATTTCTGGATCGCGGCGCTCGACAACCCGGCAGTCGACCAGGCCGATGTGCTTCTGGCATTCGCCAAGAGCCCGGAGAACCGCGCGGGCTCGGCCTTCGTCGAGGATCTCATGGAGGTGTCCGACGGGACGTGGGCCTTCGCCTAGACCGCATTCCGCGCCAGAGCGGTCGTTCCAAGGCCCCCCCTTGGTGACCGCTCTGGGGCTCAGAGCGGTGCGGTGCGGTGCGGCATCCTCAGTCGCCGGCAGCAACCCAGAACCAGCCGTCCCGGCGACGCAGGTTTCTCTGAGATGTCAGCCTGATCGACCGATGCCGAGACACTCGGCACTCCGAAGCGGTTCTCAGGTAAGCGTTGGCTGGGGCCCGCGTTGCTGGTGAGACGTTCGTGAGGTTGAAACGATCCTGGATGTGAAGGGATCGTTTGATGAAGCATCTCGAGCAAAACGACCAAGATTTGTTAGCGGAAGTGAGATCCGTTGCCGAGCGGATGTCGGTTCTCGAGGGTCCGACGGGGCGGCGCTCGTGGCCGGACGAGGAGAAGGCGCGGATCGTGATGGAGAGCGTCGCGCCCGGCGCCCGGGTCAACGAGGTTGCCCTGCGCCACGGGCTGACGCCGCAGCATCTCTCGACCTGGCGGGGGCTCGCGCGGAAAGGCAGGCTTGCGCTGCCCGAGGCGCCGGGGGCCGATCCGGCTTTCGCGGTGCTGCAGGTCGAGGACAGCCCCGCGCCCGCGGGCACGGCGTGAATCGAGATCGAGACCGGCGGCGTGGTGCTGCGTCTCGCGCCCGACACGCCCGCGGCGCGGATCGCCGAGATTGCAGCGGCGCTCGGCGAGAAGCGATGCCCGGGCCGGTGATTGTCCCCACCGCCGGAGTGCGGATCGTGATCGCGACGAAGCCCGTCGACTTCCGGAAGGGCCATGACGGGCTGGCGGCTGTGGTCCAGAACGAGCTCGGGCTCGACCCACACTCCGGCATCGTCGTGGTCTTCCACCCGAAGCGCGCCGACCGGGTGAAGATCCTGACGTGGGATGGCACGGGGCTGGTGCTCGCCTACAAGCGGCTCGAGGACGGCCGCTTCGCCTGGCCCGCGATCAACGACGGCGTGATGCGGCTCTCACGCGCCCAGTTCGAGGCGCTGTTCGAGGGTCTCGACTGGCGTCGGGTCTGGGGCACGCGGGTGCGCCGACCCGCTGCGGCAGAGTGACTCGCGCGCCATTCAAGCTGCCGCAAGTTGCTGACCTTACGATAGAATCTCCGTATGGAGAGTTCTGGCGACGATCTCGATCTGAG
>CAYXPI010000223.1:0-5365 GCA_964467005.1 uncultured Limibaculum sp.
GATGAGGGAGCCTTCGATGCATCCGCGCCTGCTTCTCCTGATCGGCGTTGCCATCGTTCTCCTGCCGCTCGGCCTCGCGGGGGCGGGACTGAGGCAGCCGAGATCGCTACTCGACGAACTCGCTTCAGGCGCCGGGATGCTTGCCTTCTCGATCATACTCCTCGAGTTCGCGCTGTCCGGCCGGTTCCGGCTCATCTCGGGACGTGTCGGCATGGACGTGACGATGCGCGCCCACCAGCTTCTGGCCCGCACCGCGCTCGTGGCCGCGCTTGTCCATCCGTTCCTCTACCAGGCCGAGTGGAACGCGCCCTACCCGTGGGACGTCACGCGGCTCGAGACGATCACCACCGATCTCGGCGCGCTCTGGAGCGGGATGCTCGCCTGGGTGCTGCTGCCAGTCTTCGTCGCACTCGCGATCGTTCGCGGGCAGCCGAACTACGGTTACGAGGCGTGGCGGTTCATCCACGGGCTCGGCGCGGTCGCGATCGCAGGGCTCCTGCTGCATCACACGCTGAGCGCCGGGCGCTATGCCGCGGATCCGCTGCTTGCGGCCTGCTGGGTAGCGCTCTCCACGCTGGCATTCGCCAGCTTCCTTTGGATCTATCTCGCAGTGCCGCTCGCGCAGCTCCGGCGCCCGTGGCGGGTGAGCGAGATCCGACCGGACGCCGAAAGGATTTGGCTGCTGGAGATCGCCCCCGAGGGCCATCGCGGGCTTTCCTACGAAGCGGGTCAATTCGTCTGGCTCAACATCGGGCAAACCCCCTTCGCCCACCGGGAGAACCCCTTCTCAATGAGCTCGGCACCGGGCTCCGGCGAGCGACTGCAGTTCCTGATCAAGGAGCTCGGCGACTTCACCTCAGGCATCGGCAAGATCCGGCCCGGCACGCGGGCTTATCTGGATGGGCCGCACGGCAATCTCACCGTCAATGGGCACGACGCGCCAGGCTTCGTGCTCATCGCGGGCGGGATCGGCATCGCGCCCCTGATCGGGATCCTCCGACAGCTTTCGCTCGACCGCGACCCGCGCCCGCGCATCCTCGTCTACGCCGACAGGATCCTCGAGCAGATCGCACATCGCGACGAACTCGAGGCGCTCGCGCGGGAGCCGCCGACCGAGCTGCGAATCGTCCTGCAGGAGCCGCCGCCGGGATGGACTGGCGAGACCGGAATGGTTGACCGCAGGCTGCTTGACCGGCTGGTTGGGGAGCCGGGGCGACAGGACTGGCTATTCGTTCTCTGTGGTCCTCCGGCTATGCTCAGTAGCGTCGAGGATGCCCTGATCGACATCGGCGTGCCCCCGGGGCGGATCCTGTCCGAGAGGTTCGACTATGATTGAACGCCTTTGCCGGGTCCCCGGCAGACACAGGCTCACGCTCGGCTGGTGGGCGTTCAACCTCGGCGCAGTGGCGGCCCTGCTCGCCTTCGCGATGCGCGGGACGTAGACGTCGGCGACGGGGCGCCACGTCCCGGTCCGCCTCCCGCTGCACTGTGTCCGCTCGGCACGCCTCATCCATACTCAGGGAGATCTGACACGAACGATCATGCGATCGTAATGTCCGGACCGCACCGAGAGCGGCCAAGCCCTCGACGGCCGCGGAGTCCGCGACCCGGACATCACGTGCGCTTGCAGCGGATGGCCGCTGTCGATCTGACCTATAGAAGCCGATGCGAACGAGACCGGTTTCGGGAAAGCCAGCGGCGCTGCAGCATCTTCGTCGCCGCTCCTGCGGCTCACTCGTTCCGGAGTCGGCGTGACCATGCTGCGCCTGCAAAAGGCGGGTTCGTCCCCACTCCGGCCGACCGGCCTGGCAGGTACCGCGCAACCGCAGCGAATGACCGGTCCGCCGACCGCACTGCAGCGTGAGGAAAGGGTCACACTTCCTGACCAGACTATTGCGTCTGCACACGCTCTGCGTGAATCTTGTCCAGTGTGGGCCCAGAGCCGGAGTTCACGCTGCGCCGATCGAATGGCCGAGTCGCTGGGCGGCGCCAAGAAAGCGGGCATCCGTCGCCTGTTGCGACGCACCAGACTGCTTCGAGCCCCTAATGGGCCACTCGATGCAGTGCTCTGAAGTACCGGAAATGCTTGGTTGGCGGTCATTTGTGCCGAGGTTGTGGGGTCTTTGCTCCCACGCCTTCCGCCTTCAGGCCTCCCACGGGGTTGGTTGACCCATAGCTGCAAGTTCCAAGACCGGCCTCGTTCTGGCTCACGTAACAGAGCGCGGCCAGTCCATCGTGGCACAGAGACGAACGAAAAAGTCGACGACCGGTGTGTGCTTGCGCCCGCGGCGGGTCAGAACCGAGACGGTCCGGGAAATCCTTGGGTCGACGAGCGGGCGGCTAAGCAATCCCGGCTGCTCTGCGAGGGTCTCGGGCATCACCGCGCAGCCCAGGCCGGCCATGACCATCGCCTGGACCCACGACTCGTGCTCGCTCTGGAACCTGACTTCCGTTTCGGTCGCATCGCCATGGCCTTCGGCCTCAAGGAAGTCGAGATACTCACAGTTCAACCTGCGGAGGTAACGCTCGCCGTTCAGATCCGCGAGGCGCACGCTCTCCATCGTTCCAAACCGATGTCCGGACGGGAAGGTGATGACGTAGCGCTCGGTGAAGAGCGGCTCGGCCTTGAGCGTGTCGGGATAGTCAGGCAGCCCGACAAGCGCCACGTCAATCTCGCCGGTCGCCAGAAGCTCCACCAGATGCCGCCCCGATGCCTCGCGAAGGTTCAGATTGAGTTGCGGGGCCTGGCGGCTGAAGAACTCGATGAGGCTGATCACGCTTGTCGGCGCGATGGTGCACATGCATCCGAGGGTGAGCGTCGCGTTCACCATCTGCGAGAAGTCGAGCGCTTCGGTGCGGGCCCTCTCGGTCAGCGAGAGCGCCTGTTCAAGGCGGGGGCGGACCATACGGCCAAGCTCGGTCAGGTGTGTTTTGCGGCCTTCTCGCCGGAAGAGCGGTCCGCCGAGTTCGTCCTCAAGCTTGCGGATCGCGCGGGTGAGAGCGGGTTGGGAGACCTCGCAGCGCTCCGCGGCACGCGTGAAGTTGAGCTCCTCGGCGACGGCAGCGAAGTACCTGATCTGATGCATCTCCATGGCGCCATCCATTGCTGCCCAACGGCCGCAATCGCCGGCCCGTCCCGCAGATTATCGGTCAATCGGGAAGCAGGGCACATGCCCACCGGCTATCGTTTCGATGCCCGCCGGTGACATTTAATCCCCGGGCGGCCGACGCCAGCTGTTCCTCGACCGGCAGCGCAATGCACACCGGATCCAGGAGACACGCCCATGCGCCCGATGCTTGCAGCGACCGCCCTTGCAGCCACCGCCGTTCTCAGCCTCGCCCACCCCGCTGACGCCGGCGGCTGTCCGCCGGAGCATGTTCTGACCGAACCGCGCGAGGTCAAACCTGTCGGCCAGGAGCGGCTCACGCGTGAGGTGATCGCCAATGTCCGCCTCGAGGGCTGGCGGGAAATGGGGCCCTTCATCCTGCGGACCCGTCGTCTGGAGCTTCAACCGGGCGGCACGGTCCCGACCCACAGTCACGCCGACCGACCCGCCATCGTCTATGTCATGAAAGGCACCGTCATCGAGCACAACAGCTTTTGTGCGGTGCCGATCCAGCACCATGCGGGCGACGTCTCCGAGGAGTTCGGCCCCGGCTTCGTGCATTGGTGGGAGAACCGCAGCAACGAGGTCGTCACTTTCCTCTCAAGCGACGTGGTGCCGTTCCCGGGAGATGCGGATCTTTTCTACGGCTGGGAGGCCAACAGCAGCCCGGACGATGCGCGCTGAGGCCCTCGGGGCCGCCGAAGTCATGGCTGCGCCGCCCATCGGCGCGCCCCAATCGATCTGGAGAGGAGCGATCGATGTCAACCGCCAGTGATCCCGCCGTGGCCACTACAGTCCCGCCGCTCAACATGGCGACCCTTGGCCTGATGTTCGTGGCCGGGGCGGTGGCGACAACCGCTTTCGATTTCTGGGGGCAGGTCGTCAGCCCCGGCGTGGGCTGGGCCAATCTCTCGCCCCACGGTCTCGCCCGCAGCCTTCTGGGCACCTTCGGGCTGCCGAACGGCGAATTCGCCGGCTTCTTCGTCCACTTCTATCTTGTTGGGCTGATCGGCTACCCGGTCGGTTGGCTCTACATCTTCCAGCCGGTTTGGAGGGGTGTCGCGGGCGATCTCGGCGGCTGGGTGCTTCCCTCGGCGCTCTATGGCTTCGGCCTTTGGGTCTTCGCCATCGGCGGGATCACGGCTATCGCAGGTTTGCCGTTCTTCCTCAACTTCACGGGCATCACTTGGGTCGCCCTGATCGGACACGTGCTCTACGGCGTGGTCATGGTCGCTGTGATGCAGCTGCAGAGCCGCCGGTAACGAGGCTTTGAGATGCACGTCCCCGTCATGGCGTATCCCATGCCGGGGCGCGCAAACCGCCACCGATCTCGGTCTCCTCAAGGATCACATCATGCGAATGCTTTTCCTAAGCGTAGCTGGCCTCCTTCTCGCGGCCTGCGCTGCACCGGGCACGCCAAACGCACCGAACACCGCCATGCGCGACGATCGCCACGCCACGCCGCTCGTGTTGTCGCCCTCGGGCCGGCAGTTCACGCGCGACGGGCGGCAATGGCCGCCTCGCGGGCGTCCCAACAGGTGAACCCGATCTCGTCCTCCTGAGCGGAGGGACAACGCCTTGCAAGGAGAAGTGCGATGCGACGACTGCTGCTCTTTACCGCAACCCATCTCATGACACTTGCCGCGGGCTTCGCGCTCGGAATCTACCTCCTGCCGATCCTGACTGCCCCGGAAGGCCCGGATCAGGCCCTGCTCGACGAGCGCGCCCGCGAGGCACTCTTCCAGGCGGAGCTCCGTCGCGATCTGCCAGGCAACGACCCGTTGCACTGGGGCGAGGGCGAGATCAGCATCACCGAAGGGCAGATCGTCCATCGCGGCCGATTGGCGCCGGGCCCGGACTACAAGCTCTATCTGGTGCCGACATTCGTCGACCACGAAGACGCGTTCCTTCCGGTGAAGGCGCAATCGCGGGTGATCGGCGACATCAAGACCTTCGACGGTTTCATCCTCGACATTCCAGCCGGCATCGACCCGGCAGCCTATACAACGGTTCTCATTTGGTGCGAGGCCTTCTCGGAGTTCATCGCGGCGGCACGGTATCGCTGACGACCTTGCCTGAGATGCACATGTCACATGATCCACAACTCGACGCCTACGACGGCGCAAATTGACGACCCCCTAAGGAGCACAGTCCGGCCAAGCGCCAAAGAACCGCACCGTCCGCACCCCGGTCGGATCTTGCAGCCGCGGTAGATGACCGGTCCTGATCGAGCCGACCACTGCCCTCATGAACGACCG
>CAYXPI010000224.1:0-2980 GCA_964467005.1 uncultured Limibaculum sp.
CGATCGGCATGGTGCGCGAGCTCGGCCCCGTGCTCGGCGGGCTGATGGTGGCGGGGCGGGTCTCGGCCTCCATCGCTGCCGAGCTCGGGACGATGCGGGTGACCGAGCAGATCGACGCGCTCTGGACCCTTTCGACCAACCCGATGAAATACCTCGTGGCCCCGCGCATCCTCGCCGCCACCCTCGCGCTGCCGGTGCTGGCGGCGGTGGGCGATGTCATCGGCATCTTGGGCGGCTTTCTCGTGGGCACGCTCCGCCTCGGCTTCAACCCGGACGTCTACATCCAGACGACCTATGATTTTCTCGAGCTGGGCGACGTGACGTCGGGCCTGATCAAGGCGGCGGTCTTCGGCTTCATCATCGCGCTCATGGGCTGCTATCAGGGCTACCATTCGGGCCGGGGCGCGCAAGGGGTGGGCCGGGCGACCACCAACGCCGTGGTCTCGGCCTCGATCCTGATCCTCGCGTCAAACTACATCCTCACCGAGGCGCTGTTTCCGGCATGAACGGGGCGGCGATCGAGCTCGAAGGGGTGACGAAGGCCTTCGGGCCCAAGCGTGTGCTGGCCGGCGTCGACCTCGCGGTGGCGCAGGGCGAGAACCTCGCGATCATCGGCGGATCGGGCACGGGGAAGTCGGTCACGCTCAAATGCGTGCTCGGCCTCGTGACGCCGGATGCGGGGCGAATCCGGGTCTTCGGAGAGGACGCGGTGCGCGCCCGCGGCGCCCGGCGGGAGCGGATGCTCGCCCGCTTCGGCATGCTCTTCCAGGGCGGCGCCCTCTTCGATTCGATGAGCGTCTGGGAGAACGTGGCCTTCCGCCTCCTCCGCGGGCGGGACCGGCTGGGCGCCGAGGCGGCCCGCGCGGTCGCGCTCGAGAAGCTCGCCCGGGTGGGCCTCGGGCCGGAGACGGCGGATCTCTACCCCGCCGAGCTTTCGGGCGGGATGCAAAAGCGCGTGGGCCTCGCGCGCGCCATCGCCGCGGGCCCCGAGATCATCTTCTTCGACGAGCCGACCACGGGGCTCGACCCGATCATGGCCGATGTGATCAACGACCTCATCCGCGGGCTCGTCGCCGAGCTCGGCGTCACCGCCGTCACGATCACCCACGACATGACCTCGGTGCGCAAGATCGCCGACCGGGTGGCGATGCTGCACGACGGGGTGGTGCAGTGGCATGGGCCCGTGGCCGAGATCGACACGACGGAGAACGCCTATATCCGCCAGTTCGTCGGCGGGCTGGCGGAGGGGCCGATCGCCGCCCTTCGCTGAGGGGCGGGGCGGCCCCAGGTTGCGGTTGCGGCGGAGGAGGACGGGCATGGGAGCGGCGGCGGCCTTGGGCGGCATCGCGGTGGCCTACGGGCTCGCGCACGAGATCGTGCGGGCGAACCGGCGCCTGGCCGAGGGGGCCGGCGTGCCGGGCGCGCTCGGGGCGCTCACGGTTCTGATCGCGGCGCCGGTCCTCGGCATGGGGCTTCTCCTCGGCGCGGGCGGGGTCCTCCTCACCGCGCTCCGGCTCGCGGCCTTCGGCGCGCTCGGGGCCGTGCTCCTCGCCCGGGCGCGCGACGGCGACCGGGTCTCGACGCTCAATCTCCTTCTGGTCGTCGTCGGAACCCTGGTCGTCGCGGGGGCCCGCCTTGCCCGCTGAGCGCCAGGCCGCCCGCGTCTGGGCCGAGCCGCGGACGGTGGCGGCGGTCCTCCTCCTCGGGCTCTGGCCCGTCGCCTGGGTCGCGCCCCTCGCCGAGGCGGGGGTGCTGCCCTGGATCGGCGGGCGCGAGCTTACGGTGCTGGGCGCGGTCGCGGCGCTCTGGGAGGCGGACTGGGCGCTCGCCCTCCTCGTCGCGGCGCTCGGGGTGGTCTTTCCTTATGCCAAGGCGGTGGCCGGCCTCCTGCTCGCGCTCGGCCGCCTCGGGCCCGGGGCGCGGCCCTGGCTCGGGGTGCTGGCCAAGCTCGCCATGGCGGATGTCTTCCTCGTCGCGCTCTACGTAGTCGCGGCCAAGGGCGTGGGCGTGGGCTATGTCGAGACCGCCTGGGGCCTCTGGCTCTTCACCGCCTGCGCGCTCCTCTCGATCTGGACGACCGCGGGGCCCGCCCCACCATTCCCGCCCAGGAGGGCGCCATGACATCCATCCTCATGATCATCGGGCTCTTCGCGGGCATCTCCGTCTGCATGGCCACGCTCTACTCCGCCGCCCAGGCGATGACGCGGGAGGGACCGCGCCGCTGGGCCAATCTCGCCGGCGTGGTCGCGGTGATGGTGGTGATGGGCGCGCTTCTCGAGCGGGAGATCTGGCTCGCGCGGCTGGTCGCGCCCGTGCTGCTCGGCATCGGGGTGTGGGTGTTCCTGGTCGAGGAGGGGTGGTACCGGATCTTCCCGGTCCTCATGCAGCTCTTCGCGGTGGTGCTCATCGCCGGCTGGGTCGCGCTCTCGCCGCTGCCGAGCTGACCCCCGCCCCCGTTCCCGCCCCCGCCCTTGCCGGGGCCTCCGAGTTCTGATTCTGTGGGTCGGCCGCTCAGGGGGTGGGCGGCGCCGGAGACGCATCCATGGCCAAGGCCGCGCTCGCCTATATCTGCCGGTCCTGCGGGGCGGTCCACAAGAAGTGGGCCGGCCAATGCAGCGCCTGCGGGGCCTGGAACTCGATCGAGGAGGACGCCGCCGCCCTCTCGGCCGCGGCCCCCGCCGGCAAGGCGCTGGGCGCCAAGCGCGGCCGGCGCGTCGCGCTCAGCCCGCTGGCGGGAGAGGACGCGCCGCCGCCGCGGGCGCGCTTCGGGGTGGGCGAGCTCGACCGGGTGCTGGGCGGCGGGCTGGTGCCGGGCTCGGCCGTCCTTCTGGGCGGCGACCCCGGCATAACTGCGCATGCCAACACCAATGACCGAGACCTTCACCACATCCCGCGAGCCGACGACGTCTTCGAACCCGACATCCGGTTTCACGCCCTGGAGAATATCAAGCGCGCGCGGCAATTCACTCGCCTGCACTGT
>CAYXPI010000224.1:2990-5364 GCA_964467005.1 uncultured Limibaculum sp.
GGGCGGCGACCCCGGCAGCGGCAAATCCACCCTCCTCCTCCAAGCCGCCGCGCGCATGGCCGCGAGCGGGCGCCCCACCGTCTATGTCTCGGGCGAGGAGGCGGCCGCGCAGATCCGGCTCCGCGCCGCCCGGCTCGGGCTCTCGGAGGCGCCGGTGATGCTGGCGGCCGAGACCAATCTGCGCGACATCCTCACCACGCTCGAGGCCGACCTCCCCGCGCTCGTGATCATCGATTCGATCCAGACCCTCTGGGCCGATCATGTGGAGGCCGCTCCCGGCTCGGTCGCGCAGCTCCGCGCCGTGGTGCACGAGCTCACCGCCTTCGCCAAGCGCCGCGGCCCCGCCGTGGTGCTGGTGGGGCATGTGACGAAGGACGGCCAGCTCGCCGGCCCCAAGGTGGTGGAGCATATGGTCGACACCGTCCTCGCCTTCGAGGGCGAGCGGGGGCACGGGTTCCGGATCCTGCGCGCGGTGAAAAACCGCTTCGGGCCGGCGGGCGAGATCGGGGTGTTCGAGATGCCGGGCGCGGGGCTCGCCGAGGTGGCCAACCCCTCGGCGCTCTTTCTCGGCGACCAGGGGCAGGGGCCCGTGCCGGGCTCGGCGGTCTTTGCCGGGCTCGAGGGCACGCGGCCGGTGCTGGTCGAGATCCAGGCGCTGGCGCAGCGCACCTCCTTCGGCACGCCGCGCCGCGCGGTCATCGGGTGGGAGGGGGCGCGGCTCGCCATGGTGCTGGCCGTCCTCGAGGCGCGCGCCGGGCTCTCCTTCGCGGGCACGGATGTCTATCTCACGCTCGCGGGAGGGCTCCGGGTCTCGGAACCCGCGGCGGATCTCGCGGCGGCGGCGGCCCTCGTCTCGGCCCTCACCGGCCGCCCGGTGCCCGAGCGCACGGCGATCTACGGCGAGATCGGTCTCTCCGGCGCACTCCGGCCCGTGCCGCAGGAGGAGACGCGCTTGCGCGAGGCCGAAAAACTTGGCTTTCACACCGTTTATGCGCCTTCCCTGTCGAAGCGCGGCAGCGAATCAGGCATATCGGTCCGGCGCACAGCCGGGCTCACGGATTTCATCGGCGAGCTTTTCGGCAGCCTTCCCGCCGATGAGACGATGCGGGATATGAGAGGGGACTTACATGGACTTCACGATGGTTGATGGAGGCGTTGCCTTCATTGCGCTGATCTCGGCGATCCTCGCCTATTCGCGGGGCCTCACGCGGGAGATCTTCGCGATCGGCGGCTGGTTGGTCGCCGCGGTGGTGGCGGCGTTCCTCACGCCGGTCGTCGAGCCGCTCATTCGCGAGATCCCGGCGATCGGCAGCTTCCTCGCCTCCTCTTGCGTCCTCTCCGTGATCGCGGCCTTCACCCTCGTCATGGCGCTCGGGCTTTTGGTGATGGCGGTCTTCACGCCGGTGATCTCGGGCCTCGTGCTCGACAGCGCGCTCGGCCCGATCGACCGGATCCTCGGCTTCGTCTTCGGCGTGGCGCGGGCCGCTTTCCTCGTGGGCGTGGCCTACATCCTCTACGACGAGCTCGTGCCGGCGGGCGACCCCTGGGAGCCCTTGGCCAACGCCCAGAGCCTCCCCTATCTCGTGGAGGTCGCCGGCCTCCTCCGCGACGCGATGCCGACCGAGCTGCCCCCCGTCGTCGTCGAGCGCATCGACGCGATGATGGCCCCCTGCAACGCCGAGGGGCTGCAGGAGGGCGTGACGCCCGAGACCGTCGCCCCCACCCCGGGCGCCACGGGCACCGACAGCTGACCCCTTTACGCGCCCCGGCGAGCGCTTATGTGTCGGCGACATCTTGGTGACAGCCCGCACGCCGCGGGCTATAACCAGGGTCAACGAACCGGGGGACGGCATGGCGGACCATCTGGCGGCGGAGACCCCGTTCGACGACAGCCTTCATGAGGAATGCGGCCTTTTCGGCGTGTTCGGGCTCGACGACGCGGCCACCTATGTCGCCCTCGGGCTCCACGCGCTCCAGCATCGCGGGCAGGAGGCGGCGGGGATCGCCTCCCACCACCCGGAGACGGGCTTCAATGTCGAGCGGCGCCTCGGCCATGTGCGCGACGAGTTCACCAAACCCGGCGTGATCGCCAAGCTGCCCGGGCGCATCGCGCTCGGCCACACGCGCTATTCCACGTCGGGGCAGAAGGGGCAGACCGCGCTTCGCGACATTCAGCCCCTCTACGCCGATTTCGCCATGGGCGGCTTCGCCATCGCGCACAACGGCAACCTCACCAACGCGGCCAAGCTCCGCGCCCAGCTCATCGAGCGGGGGTCGATCTTCCAGTCGAGCGCGGACACCGAATGCGTCATCCACCTTATGGCGCGCTCGATCCAGCAGACGATCCCGGACCGGATGAAGGACGCGCTCCGCC
>CAYXPI010000225.1:0-5319 GCA_964467005.1 uncultured Limibaculum sp.
GGCGATGCAGGGCGCGTCGTGGCAGAAATAGCAGCGATCGGCCGCCACCAGGGCCTCGTGGCCGTCGAGCGGCGGGTAAAGATCGGCGAAGTTGTCGGCGAGCGTCTGGCTGTCGAGCCGCCCGGGCACGATCCCGGGGGCGAGGGAGGGCTGGCTCATCGGGGCTCCTCTGCGGCGTGCGATCCCGAAACCCTGCAACAGAGCAGGTGCAAGATCAAATGGCGGATGGGGGCGTGCCGAGCGCCTCGGGCCCGAAGGAGGCGGGCAGGAGCTCGCCGAGGCTGTGGCGCGCGCGGATCCCCGTGCCGTCGCCGAGGAGGATGGGGGTGTCGGGCGACGCGAACTCCCGGATCCGCTGGCGGCAGCCGCCGCAGGGGGGGCAGGAGATGCCGTCGGGCCCCGCGATGGCGATGGCGGCGATCCGGCGCCCGCCGCCGGCGACCATGGCGCCGATGGCCGTGGCCTCTGCGCATTGGCTCTGGGGGTAGGCGGCGTTCTCCACATTGCAGCCGAGATGCACCCGCCCCTCGGTGTCGAGGATCGCCGCCCCCACCTGGAAGCGCGAGTAGGGCGCGTAGGCCCGGGCCCGCATGGCGGCCGCCTGGGCCATGAGCTCGGCCGGGTCCATCATCGCTCCTTCCGATAGGGCACGCCGAGGGCGGCGGGCGCGACGGCACGGCCGAAGAACCCGGCCAAGAGGATCACCGTGGCGACATAGGGCAGCACCAGCACCACCTCGATGGGAATCTCGCCGACCACCGGCAGCTCGGTGCCCTGGAGCCGCGCCCCCGCCGCCTCGAGAAAGCTGAAGAGGAGGCAGGCGCCGAGCACGGGCCAGGGTCGCCATTTGCCGAAGATCATGGCGGCAAGCGCGATGTAGCCCTTGCCCGCGCTCATCTCCCGCACAAAGCCCGCGCCATGGGCGGTGGAGAGGAAGAACCCCGCGAGCCCGCAGAACAGCCCCGCGATCAGCACCGCCCGGTAGCGGAGCCAGGCGACCGAGACGCCCGCGCTGTCCACCGCCGCGGGCACCTCCCCCACCGCGCGGAGCCGGAGCCCGAAGCTCGTGCGCCAGAGGAGCCACCAGACGAGCGGCACCGCGGCGAGCGCGAGATAGACGGGCCCCGTGTGCCCCGAGACGAGCTCCCGCCAAAGCGGCCCCAGCACGGGCACGCCCGAGAGCGTCTCGACGCCGGGCAGCGTGATCGGGCCGAAGCGCTCCTCGGGGCCGAGCGGCGGCGTCTGGCCCCCTTGTTGGAAGAGCGCGATGCCCACGACCACCGTGAGCCCCGAGGCGAGGACGTTGATCGCGACGCCCGAGATGATCTGCTCGCCGTTATGCGTGATGCAGGCGAACCCGTGCAGCGCGCCGAGCGCCGCCGAGGCCAGGAGTGCGGCCCCGAGCCCCGCCCAGGGCGAGCCCGTGAGCGCGGCCACCGCCGCGGCCGCGAAGGCGCCCATGAGGAGCTTGCCCTCGAGCCCGATGTCGATCACGCCCGCGCGCTCTGAGACGAGCCCCGCCATCGCGCAGAGGATGAGGGGGGTGGCCAGCCGCAGGGTCGAGTCCGCGATGAACAGGAGGTCGAGCCAGCTCATGCCCGCGCCCCCAGCCGCCGCTCGAGCCAGGGCACGAACATGAGCGCGAGCGCGCCCGAGAAGAGGATGATGAGCCCCTGGATGAGGAGCACCATCTCCCGCGTGATCGTCTGGAACTCGAAGTCGAGCTCGGCACCGCCCTGGTAGAGCGCGCCGAAGAGAAGCGCCGCCAGCACGATCCCCACCGGATGCGCCCGGCCCATGAGCGCCACCGCGATGCCGGTGAAGCCGTAGCCCGAGGTGAAGTTGAGCACCGCCTTGCCCTCGGCGCCCATCACGATGTTGGTGGCCATGAGGCCGGCGAGCGCGCCCGAGAGCGCGACGGTGGCCACGACCATGGCGGGCACGGGGATGCCGGCATAGACCGCCGCGGGCTCGGACTGGCCGAGGGTTCGGAGCGCGTAGCCCCAGCGCGTGCGCCAGACGAGCACCCAGACGCCGAGGCAGGCGAGGAGCGCCACCAGGATCGAGAGGTTGAGCGGGCTCGTGGCGGCCTCGATCCCAAGGCTCCGCAGGATGTCGTGCACGAAGGGCAGGCGCGCGCCCTCGACGATGAGCGCGCTTTCCGGGTTGGGCTGTCCCGCCCGGCGAAGCGGGCCGGAGAGGAGGCCGACCATGAGCCCCGCGGCGATGAAGTTGAACATGATCGTGGTGATCACGATGTGGCTGCCGCGATGGGCCTGGAGCCAGCCCGGCACCGCCGCCCAGGCCGCGCCGAAGAGAGCGGCGGCGAGGACGGCCAGCGGCAGGATCAGAAGGCCCGGCAGCCAGGGCTCGAGCGCCACGGCCGCCAGCACCGCGCCGAGGCCGCCGAGCGCGGCCTGCCCCTCCGCCCCGATGTTGAAGAGCCGCGCCTGGAAGGCCACGGCCACCGCGAGCCCCGTGAAGATGAAATTGGTGGTGTAGTAGAGCGTGTAGCCGATCGAGCCCTCATAGACGAAGGCGCCCTGGATCATCACGTCGAGGGCGGCGATGGGGTCCTCGCCGACGAGGAGGATCACCCCCCCGGCGACGGCGAAGGCCAGCGCGAGATTGAGGAGGGGGACGAGGCCGATCTCGGCCCAGGCGGGCAGGCGGGTCATGCGCCGGCCTCCGCCGGCGCGGTTTCGGCCACCCCCGCCATCAGGAGCCCGATGCGGCGGAGATCCGCCTCCTCCCGCGCCAGGCGGCCGACGATGCGCCCGCCCGTCATCACCAGGATCCGGTCCGAGAGGGCGAGGATCTCGTCGAGCTCGGCCGAGACCACGAGGATCGCGCAGCCGGCGGCCTTGAGGCCCATGAGCTGTTCGTGGATGAAGGCGATGCCGCCGATGTCGACCCCTCGGGTGGGCTGGCCGATGAGGAGGATCTTGGGCCCCCGCTCGAGCTCGCGGGCCAGCACGAGCTTTTGCTGGTTGCCGCCCGAGAAATTGGCGGTGCGCAGGCGCGGCTGGCCGGGGCGCACATCGAACCGCGCCATGAGCGCCCGGCAATGGGCGGCGAGGGCCGCGGGGCTGAGGAGCCAGCCGGCCCCGGCCTCCGGCGCCTGCTGATAGCCGAGGACGGCGCTCTCCCGCGCCTCGAAGGCCAGCACGAGCCCCCGAAGGTGGCGATCCTCCGGCTCATGGGCGAGGCCGAGGCGGCGCATCTCGGCGGGGCTGGCGGGGGCCGCGCGGTCGATCCGCCGGGGACCGATCGCGATGGCGCCCGTCTGGGGCGGGGCAATGCCCGAGAGCAGGTCGAGAAGCTCGGACTGCCCGTTGCCGGAGACCCCGGCGAGGCCCGTGATCTCGCCCGCGCGCAGCTCGAGATCGATGTCCTCGAGGCACGCCACCCCGCGCGCGTCGCGCCAGCCGAGGCCCTCGGCGCGGAGCGCGACCGGTCCGGGCTCGGTGGTCACCCGGGTCACCTCGAGCGCGACCCGCCGGCCCACCATGAGGTCCGCCAGCTCTTGGCGCGTGGTCTCCGCGGTTCGCCGCGTCGCCACGATGCGCCCGCCGCGGATCACCGAGACGTCGTCGGTCACCGCCAGGATCTCCCGGAGCTTGTGGGTGATCAGGAGCACCGTGACCCCCCGGGCGCGGAGCGTGCGCAGGATCTCGAAGAGCGCCTCGGTCTCCCTGGGGCTCAGGACGCCGGTGGGTTCGTCGAGGATGAGGATGCGCGCGCCGCGGAGGAGGGCCTTCAGGATCTCCACCCGCTGTTGGAGGCCGACGGGGAGCGCGCCCACCAGCGCATCGGGGTCCACCTCCAGCCCGTAGTCCCGGGCGAGGCGCGCGAGCTCGGCCCGCGTGCGCGCCCGCCCCTCTCGGAGGAGAAAGCCGCCTTCCGCCCCCAGCATGGCGTTCTCCAGCACCGTCGCCGTCGGCACGAGCACGAAATGCTGGTGCACCATGCCGATGCCGAGCGCGATCGCGTCGGCGCTCGTGCGGATCTCGGCGGGCACCCCGCCCACGGCGATCTCCCCCGCATCCGCCTCGTAAAAGCCGTAGATGATGGAAACGAGGGTGGATTTGCCCGCGCCGTTCTCGCCGATGATGCCGTGGATCGTGCCTGGGGCGACGTCGAGATCAACGCGGTCGTTGGCCAGGACCGGCCCGAAGCGCTTGGTGATCCCCGAGAGCCGGAGCGCCGGCGCGCTCATTCCGGGCCCTCCGGCGTGGCGGCGACGAGCTCCACCGTGTTGCCCTCGGGGTCTTCGGTGAAGAGCCCCCGCCAGCCGATCCAGTCGAACCGCTCGACGCGATAGGGCTGGCCGATCCGCTCGTACCAGTCGATCGCCCGCGCCTGCTCCTCCCTGCCGAGGCTGAGCGCCAGGTGGTGGAGCGAGGAGCGGGCCCCCGTCTCCGGAGCGTCCTCGCTGACGGCGTGCAGATCCGGCCGGCCGGCGCCCGGGCCGAAGAGCGCGAGCACGGCCGTGTGCCCGCCATACCCCTCGGCGATGCGGAAGAAGGTGATCCCGCCGTCGCGCTCGGCCAGCCGCTCGAGCCCGATCACCTCGCCGTAGAAGCGCTCCATCGCCGCGAGATCGCGGCAGCGGATCGCGACCTCGCCGAGCGCGCGGACGCGGAAGCCCCGGTTGTCGGACACCGGCTCAGAAGGGGCAGGTGCTGTCGGCGCTGTAATCGTGAACGACGATCTCGCCCGCGATGATCTTTTCGCGCGCGTCCTCGACGGCGGCCTTCATCGCCTTGGTGACCAGGGCCTCGTTGTGCTCGTCGATCGCCCAGTCCACCCCGTTCTCCGCGAGGCCGAGGACCTGGACATCCGGCGTGAAGGTGCCCTCCATCGCGTCGGTCAGGGTGTCGTAGGCGGCCACGTCCACGCGCTTGACCATCGAGGTGAGCACGGTGCCAGGCGCCACGGCGTTTTGGTTGGAATCGACCCCGATGGCGAGCTTGCCCGCATCGGCCGCCGCCCGGATCACGCCGAGCCCCGTGCCGCCGGCCGCGTGGTAGACCACATCCGCGCCCCGGTCGATCTGGCTCTGGGCGAGTTCCGCGCCCTTGGTGGGATCGTTCCAGGCGGCGGGGGTGGTGCCGGTCATGTTCTGGAGAACGTCGGTCTCGGCCCGGGTCTCGGTCACGCCCTGCACATAGCCGCAGGCGAATTTGCGGATGAGCGGGATGTCCATGCCGCCGATGAAGCCCACGGTGCCGGTCTCGGAGGCCAGTGCCGCCGCGACGCCCACGAGATAGCTGCCCTCATGCTCCTTGAAGGCGTATTGGCGCAGATTGGGCCGGT
>CAYXPI010000226.1:0-5302 GCA_964467005.1 uncultured Limibaculum sp.
CGGCAATGGCGGCTGGGGCAATCTCCAGTTCAAGTCCGCGACGAACCAGGCGCCGCGGCGGGCCAATTCGGGGCAGCCGGCGGTGGAACGGACCCTGTGGCTCAAGCTCAAGCTCATCGCCGATGCGGGGCTCGTGGGCCTGCCGAACGCCGGCAAATCGACCTTCCTCGCGGCCTCCTCGAACGCCCGGCCCAAGATCGCCGACTACCCCTTCACGACGCTTCACCCGGGGCTGGGCGTGGTGGCGGTGGATGGCGCGGAGTTCGTGCTGGCCGACATCCCGGGCCTCATCGAAGGCGCGCATGAGGGGGCGGGGCTCGGCGACCGGTTCCTCGGCCATGTGGAGCGCTGCGCCGTGCTTCTCCATCTGGTGGACGCGACGGCGGACGATCCGATTGGCGATTGCGAGACCGTGGAGCGCGAGCTCGCAGCCTATGGCGACGGGCTGGAGAGCAAGCCGCGGCTCCTCGCGCTCTCCAAGGCCGATGCGATGGCCGAGGAGGATCTGGGCGCGCTGGAGGAGCTCTTTGCCGAGACCGGGCGCCAGGTCGCGCTCACGCTCTCGGCGGCCAGCGGCCGCGGCATGGTGGCCGCGCATCGCGCGCTGTGGCGGACGATCCGGTCGGCGCGGGAGGCGGAGCTGGCGGAGGGGGCGGCCCCCCTGCCCTGGCAGCCATGACGGCGGCCGCCCGGCTCTCGGCCGCCCGTCGGCTGGTGGTGAAGATCGGCTCGGCGCTTCTCGTGGGCGGGGACGGCGCGCCGCGCGCGGCCTGGCTTGCGGGGCTTGCCGCCGACATCGCCGATCTTGCGCGCGAGGGACGGCAGGCGCTCGTCGTCTCCTCGGGGGCCATCGCGCTCGGCCGCGGCCAGCTCGGCCTCGGCTCCGGGGCTCTGCCGCTGGAGCAGGCCCAGGCCGCCGCGGCGGTCGGCCAGCAGCGCCTCGCTGCGGCGTGGACCGCGGCGCTCGGCGCCGAGGGGCTCACGGCCGCGCAGGTGCTCCTGACCCTCGAGGACACGCAAAACCGCCGGCGCTATCTCAACGGCCGCGCGACGCTCAAGACGCTTCTCGGCCTCGGCGCGGTGCCAGTGGTGAACGAGAACGACACGGTGGCGACCGACGAGATCCGCTACGGCGACAACGATCGCCTCGCCGCCCGGGTCGCCCTCATGGCGGGGGCGGACCTCCTCGTCCTCCTCTCGGATGTCGACGGGCTCTACACCGCGAACCCGCGCACGGATCGAAGCGCGCGCCACATCCCGGAGGTCGCGCGGATCACGCCCGAGATTGAGGCGATGGCGGGGGACGCGGGCTCGGGCCTCGCCCGCGGCGGCATGCGCACGAAGGTCCTCGCGGCGAAGACGGCGATGGCCGGCGGCTGCGCGATGGCGGTGATGCTCGGCGCGCAGGACCGGCCGCTCTCGGCGCTTGCCAAAGGCGCGCGGGCCACCCTCTTCCGCCCGACCCAATCGCCCCAGGCTGCGCGCAAGCAATGGATCGCGGGCATGAAGCCCCTGGGAAGCGTGAGCGTCGATGCCGGAGCAGTCGCGGCGCTCGGGCGCGGCACCTCGCTCCTGCCCGCGGGTGTGGTGTCGGTGGCCGGCGCGTTCGAGCGGGGCGATCCGGTGGCGATCCTCGGGCCGGAGGGGCGGGCCGTGGGCGCGGGCCTCGCGGCCTACAGCTCGGAGGAGGCGCGGGCGATCGCCGGCCTGCGCTCCGAGCGGATCGCGGAAATCCTCGGCCATCCGGGACGCGCCGCCCTCCTCCACCGGGACGACCTGGTGGTCTGGGAGGGGGCCGAGGACGCCTCCGGCCTCGACGCGGCGGGGCGCGGCGCCTAAGAGGAGACGACGGCGCGACGGGAGGTGGCTATGGACGGCGACGCGATCGGGATCGGCGAGGAGATGCGGGCGCTCGGCGCGCGGGCACGGGCGGCGGCGGCGGTGCTCGCCGAGACCCCAGGCGCGGCCAAAACGCAAGCGCTCGAGGCCGCCGCCGACGCCATCCTCGCGGCGACCGAGATGATCGTCGCCGCCAATGCGGAGGACATGGCGGACGCCGAGGCCAAGGCGCTGAGCGCGGCGATGCTCGACCGGCTGCGGCTCGACGGCCCGAGGGTGGCGGCGATGGCCCAGGGTCTCCGCGATGTGGCCGCGCAGGACGATCCCGTGGGCGCCGTCATGGCGGACTGGCAGCGGCCGAACGGCCTTCGCATTCGCCGGGTGCGCACGCCCCTCGGCGTCGTCGGCGTGATCTACGAGAGCCGGCCCAATGTCACGGCCGATGCCGGTGGGCTCTGCCTCAAATCCGGGAACGCGGCGATCCTGCGCGGCGGGTCTGAGAGCTTTCGCTCGGCGGGCGCGATCCTCGCGGGCCTTCATGCCGGGCTGCGGGCGGCGGGCCTGCCGGAGGACGCGATCCAGCAGGTGCCGACGCGCGACCGGGCGGCGGTGAGCGCGATGCTGCGGATGGCCGGCCAGATCGACGTGATCGTGCCCCGGGGCGGCGCGGGGCTGGTCGGCCTCGTGCAGCGGGAGGCGCGCGTTCCGGTCTTCGCCCATCTCGAGGGCATTTGCCATGTGTATCTCGACGGCGCGGCGGACCCCGCCAAGGCGCTGCCGGTCATCCTCGACGCCAAGACCCGGCGCACCGGGATCTGCGGCGCCGCGGAGTGCCTGCTCATCGACCGGGCCGCGCTGGAGATGGGCGCCGAGGCCGTGCGCCGGCTTCTCGCGGCGGGCGTCACGCTCCATGGCTGTGCGCAGACCCAGGCGCTCGACCCCCGCGTGACCCCCGCTACGGAGGCGGATTGGGGCCGGGAGTATCTCTCGATGGACATGGCGGTGCGCGTCGTCGACGGGGTGGAGGCAGCCATCGCCCACATCCGCACCTACGGCTCGGCGCACACGGAGGCGGTGCTGACCGAGGATGACGCGGTCGCCCAGCGCTTCTTCCAAGGGCTCGACAGCGCGATCCTGATGCGCAACGCCTCCACCCAGTTCGCCGACGGAGGCGAGTTCGGCATGGGCGCAGAGATCGGGATCGCCACGGGCAAGCTCCATGCCCGCGGCCCGGTCGGCGCCGAGCAGCTGACGAGCTTCAAGTATCTCGTGGAGGGGGACGGCACCGTGCGCGGCTGAGGGCGCTGCGGCCGACTTCCTGGACCGGGGTGGCGTTTGGGCGTACTCTCCCTGCGAGACGACAAGACGGGGGGACGGGATGGCACTTGAGCTCGACACGCTGCTGCGGAGCTTCGGGGACGACGCGCCCTCGGGCGAAGATCTCGTCTACGATCCCGACTTCATCGATCTCGAGCTCGCCGCCATGCCCAAGGAGGAGCAGCAGATCGGCGACAGCGTGATTGCCGCCGAGGAGCCCGATTACAAGGCGGTGATGGCCGCGGCCGTCACGGTGATGGAGCGCGCGAAGGATCTGCGGGCGGCGGCGTTCTACGCCCACGCCGCCCTGCGGGTGGAGGGGCTCAAGGGCCTGGAGGACTCGCTCGTCTACATCCGCCGCTGCTGCGAGGAGTATTGGGACAGCGTCCATCCCCAGCTCGACCCGGACGACGACAACGACCCCACCATGCGCATGAACGCCATTGCGGGGCTCGCGGACAACGACACGGTGCTCCGCGCGATCCGCCTGGCGCCGCTGACCGACAGCCGGGCTCTGGGCCGCTTCACGCTCCGCGCGCTTCAGGTGAGCAAGGGCGAGGTGCCGCCGGCGGGCAACGAAGAGGTGGTGGAGGCCGCCGCGATCTCCGCCGCCTTTCAGGACACGCCGCGGGAGCAGCTGGTCGCGCTCGACGCCTCGATCACCGCCTGCCGCGAGACCCTGAAGGCGCTCGAAAGCGTGCTCGACGACAAGGTGGGCAGCCTCGGGCCCGATCTCTCGCCGCTCTCGCGCACGCTCTACGACATGCAGCAGAACTTCGAGAGCTTCGCCGCCGATCTCATCGCGGTGGAGGACGAGGAGGTGGAGGACGATGCCGTCGAGGAGGCCGAGGCCGAGGACGGCGCCCCCGCGCCCGCGCGGGCGGCTGGGCCCAAGGGCGTCGGTGCGATTTCGAGCCGCAAGGATGTGATCAACGCCCTCGAGAAAATCATAGAGTATTATGGCAAGCACGAGCCGAACAGCCCGGTGCCGCACATTCTGGAGCGGGCGAAGCGCCTTGTGACGGCAGATTTCGTGACGATCATGCGGGACCTCGCGCCCGACGGGCTCGACCGGTTCAAGCTCATCGCCGGCATCGAGGACGAGTGACGGCCCAGGGCGGATACGTTAACGATTGTCGTGGGATACGACTGAGACCACTGAGACCCGTCTGATACACGGGTGCGCTTGACGCGAGGGCGCTGGCTCGCGTCTAATCGGGGCAACGGACACTGAGGAGATGTGACCGATGGCGGGCAGCAGCCAAAAGTTTATTTCGCGCAACCGCGCGCCACGCGTGCAAATCGAGTACGATGTCGAGGTGTACGGTGCGGAGAAGAAGATCCAGCTGCCCTTCGTGATGGGGGTGATGGCGGATCTCTCGGGCAAGCCGGAGGACCCGCTGCCGCCGGTGGCCGACCGCAAGTTTCTCGAGATCGACGTCGACAATTTCGACAGCCGCATGAAATCGATGAAGCCGCGGGTCGCCTTCTCGGTGCCCAACACGCTGACCGGCGAGGGCAATCTGATGGTCGACCTCACCTTCGAAAGCATGGACGATTTCTCGCCGGCCGCCATCGCGCGCAAGGTCGAGCCGCTGCGCAAGCTCTTGGAGGCGCGGACCCAGCTCTCCAACCTTCTGACATATATGGATGGCAAATCTGGCGCCGAGGAGCTGATCGGAAAGGTGATGCAGGACCCGACGCTCCTGCAAGCGCTCGCGGCCGAGGCCAAGCCCGCCGAGGGCGCCGCAGAGAAGACGGAGGACTGACGGATGGTCGACACCCAAGCCCAAGCCGGCGGCGCCACGGAGACCGCCTTCGCGCCCGACGAGTTCAGCCAGCTTCTCGAAAAGGAGTTCCGCCCGAAGTCCGACGGCGCGCGGAGTGCGGTCGAGGAGGCGGTCAAGACGCTCGCCGAGCAGGCGCTTGAGCAGTCCGCGCTCGTCTCGGGCGACACGCTGCGCACGATCGAGGGCATGATCGCGGCGATCGACGCCAAGCTGACCGAGCAGATCAACGAGATCCTGCACCACGAGGACTTTCAGAAACTCGAGAGCTCCTGGCGCGGCCTTCACTATCTCATCAACAACACCGAGACCGATGAGATGCTGAAGATCCGCGTGATGAACATCTCGAAGAAGGATCT
>CAYXPI010000227.1:0-5231 GCA_964467005.1 uncultured Limibaculum sp.
CGCCACGGCGAGGTTGGCCGAGACGGTGGACTTGCCGACCCCGCCCTTGCCCGAGGCGATGGCCACCACGCGCTCGACCCCGGGGATGCGCTTGTCCGCCGGCTGGGCGGGCTTCTTGCGGGCACCGCCGCCGAGATCGGGGGGCGGGCCCTTGGGCGTCGAGCTGCGGGAGGGCTGCGGGTCGGCGGAATGCGCGGTGAGGATGGCCGAGACCTTCGTCACCCCCGGCAGCGCCTCGACCGCGGCGGCCGCGGCGGCGCGCACCGGCTCCATCTCCGAGCCGCGGGCCGGGTCGACCTCGATGAGAAAACTCACGGCGCCGTCTTGCACCGTGATGGCCTTGGCCATCTCCGCGGCGATGAGGTCCTTGCCCGTGCCCTGGTCGACGATCCGGGCCAGCGCCTTCATCACATCCTCACGGGTGACGGCGCTCACCGGGCGTCTCCGGTCTGGATCTCCCCGGTCACCTCGTGGTCGAGCCCGATCTCCGGGCAGCGGATCACGGCCGTGACCGTCACGGTGCCCTGGGGGCCCGCCCCGCGCACCGCCTCTTCGATGGCCTGCTGCGAGGTGACGCCCACCTGCTTCAGGAACTTCCGCAACGACATGTTGAGGGCGTCCGGCCCATCCTCCGCCATTCCCGACCTCCCGCGTAAGACTTTTCTCTTAGGTCATCCGCCGGCGCGCGCTGTCAAGGGGGGGCTCAGCTCTCTCCGTCGTCCTTCAGGTAGTCGTCGGTGGTGCGCACGCGCGGCCGCTCGCCAAAGCGGAAGGGCGAGCTCTCGGAATGGTACTGCGCGCGGACCCGGCAATCGTCGCACATCTGGATGAGCTGGGCGTTGTCCGAGTTCTGGAACATGGCGTGCGACGCGAGCTTGGCGGTGATCTTCTCGATCGTCGATTTCACGCCGAAAAGCTTGCCGCAGGAGATGCAGGCGAAGGGCTCCTCGGCCTTCAGCACGCGGGGGGCGAGAGCCGCGTCCGAGAGGTCGAGCTGCGGCACGAGGGTGATCGCGCTCTCGGGGCAGAGGCCGGCGCAGAGGCCGCACTGGATGCAGGCCTCCTCGCGGACGGAGAGTTCCGGGCTGTCCGGGTTGTCGCTGAGCGCGCCGGTGGGGCAGAGGCCTGCGCAGGCGAGACAGAGGGTGCAGGCGTCCGGGTTGACGGCGACCGTGCCGTAGGGGGCGCCCGCGGGCAGGGGCACGGGCGTGTCGGTGGGCGCGCCGAGGGCGCGGGCGGCGAGGCGCACGGTGTCGCGGCGCCCGCCGGCGGCCAGGATAGGCTCCGCGCCGTGGGGCTCCGGGGCTGGGGCGTAGAGGCAATCCGTGAGCGCGTCCGGGTCTGCCTCGTCGAGAAGCCTCAGCCGGCCCGCGCCGTCCGGGGCGGCCGCAGCCAGGGCCTCGGCCAGCGCCATCTGGTCTGCGATCACCTCCCGGTCGGTGGTCGGCGCCGCAAGGATGTCGACGGCCGCGAAGCCGAGGCCGAGGGCCGCGAGCATCTCCGCATGGCCGAAGCCGGCGAGGGCCGTGAGCTCGAGCGGGACGACATCGGCCGGCAGGCCCGCCCCGTGGCGCGCGGCGAGGCGGATCATCTCCGCGCCGTGGTCGTCATGCGCGAGAAGCCGGGGGCCGACGCCACCGGCCGCCCGGTAGGCCTCTGCCATCGCGCGCATCTGCCGGAAGAGGGCCGCCACCGGCGGCTCCTCGGTGGCCGCAGCCCCCGAGGGGCAGACGGCCGAGCACGCCCCGCAGCCCGCGCAGATCCTGGGGTCGATCGTCACATGGTCGCCCGCGGGCTCGATCGCGCCCGTGGGGCAGACATTGAGGCAGCGGGTGCAGCCGATCTTCTCAGCGCGGGAATGGGCGCAGAGGCTTTCGGTGACGCGGATGTGGAGCGGCTTCTCGAAGGTGCCGGTGAGCAGCGCGGCCTCGAAGAGCGTGCGCTCCACCGCGAGCGGGTCGCCCGGGTCGGCGCGGAGATATCCGTCGCGCTTGGCCGGGGCGGGCACGAGGGGCTGGCCGCCCGAGAGATCCACCACGAGATCGCAATCCGAGAGCGCGCCGTCGGTGCGAGGCTCGAAGCGGCGGGGGCCGCGCCCGGCAGGGGCAAGCTCGGCAAAGGCATCGACCTCGAGCGCGAAGGCCCCGAGTGCGCCGGTGAGCCGGGCGATCCGGCCAGTCACGATGTCGACCCCGCGGGGGGGCATCTCCACCGGCTCGGCATCCGTAACCATGGCCGTCACCGCGAGCGCCCCCGCCAGACGCTCCGCCGCGGGCAGCACCACCGCCTGGGCGCCGTAGACAAGACACACCCCCTCGCTCACCACGTCGAGCACGGGGACGGGCGGCGGGGCGACTTTGGCCGCCGCGAGGAGGGCGGCCATCTTCGGGCCCTTTGGACGGGGGTCGTCGCTCCAGCCCGCCCGGTCGCGGATGTCGACGCAGGCGAGCCGCCCCTCGGCGCCGAGGCTCTGGGAAATCTCCTCGAAGATCTCGGCCTCCTGCGCGCAGGCCACCGTCACCGGCCCTCCGGCGGCCAGCGCCGCCTCCACCGCCCCGGTCTCGGCCCGGCAGAGGCCGCTGGCCACCTTGCCGCAGGCGAACCCCGTGCCCGCCGCGATCGCCTCTGGGTCCGGCGCGTGGCTGCCTGCGCAGTCGCAAAGGAGGAGCGCGGCTGGGGTCGGGGCGCGGCGGTCGGACATCGGCTCTCCAGGGCTTGGCGGGCGGCCCGGCGCCGCGCGCGCTCCCAGACTTGGCAAGGCGCGTCGGCCTTGTCCATACTTCGCGGGCGCGCGAGCAAGGGAGCGGCGGAGATGGGCGAGGACCGGACGGGCGAGGAGAAGACGGCGCGGATGGCGCTCGGCATAGTGCTGCGCCGCCAGCCGGGGGTGACGCGCTGGGTGCCCTGGGTGTGGCGGGCCTCGGCCGTGCTGCCGGGCGCGGGGCCGGCCGCCTGGCACGAGATGCGCCGCGACGGCGAGGCGGTGGAGTACCACGCCGCGACGCTTCCCCTCGAGCTCCACCGCGCCGAGACCGAGGCCTACCGCGTCGCCCTCTCCAACACCCCGCCCAGGGTGTATGTGGTGCTGCGTCCCGAGGAGGAGGACGGGCCGCATGACATCCGCGTGCACTCCGTCACCGCCTCGCCCTTCGAGGCGCAGGATTATCTCGACAGCGGCGAGGAGACGGTGGAGGCGGTGGCGATGCCGCCTGCCCTCGTGGCCTGGGTGAGCGACTTCGTGGGCCGGCACCATGTGGAGGAGCCCTTCGTCAAGCGGCGGCGGGATCGGCTGGATGTCGACGGGCGCGAGGACGGCAAGGGCGATGCGCGGATCCGCCAGGTGGCGGATGTCTATCGCAGCCCCGGCAAGCGGCGGCTCCAGTGAGCCGGGAGGGCAAGCCGGGGGAGGGCGCACTCGGCCGGTGGTCGCGGCTCAAACGCGCGCGGGCGGAGGGGGAGGAGCCCGAGGCCCCGCCGACCGCCGAGGCGCCGGAGGCCGCGCTCGAGGCGAAGACGGACGAGGAGATCCTGGAGGAGCTCGGCCTGCCGGACCCCGAGACCCTCTCGCCCGGCGACGACGTCACGGGTTTCATGGCCAAGGCCGTGCCCGCTCGGCTCCGAAACCGCGCGCTCCGCAAGCTCTGGGTCTCCAACCCGGTGCTCGCCAATCTCGACGAGCTCGTGGATTACGGCGACGACTTCACCGATGCGGCGACGGTGGTCGAAGGGCTGGCCTCGGCCTGGCAGGCGGGGAGGGGCTATCTGACCGAGCCCGATCCGGCACCGGCACCGGAGGCGGAGCGTCCGGAGGATCCGGCCCCTGAAACGGCCGACATGGCCGAGGAGGCGGCGGACACCGCGGCGGCCGACGCTGACACAACGGAACC
This sequence comes from uncultured Limibaculum sp., assembly GCA_964467005.1. Classification (GTDB taxonomy): domain Bacteria; phylum Pseudomonadota; class Alphaproteobacteria; order Rhodobacterales; family Rhodobacteraceae; genus Thermohalobaculum. The sequence continues at coordinate 3,888 of CAYXPI010000227.1, forward strand.
GGCTGAAGCGACGCCCGCCGACATCCAGTCCGACCGTCTGTGGCAGGATGTCGCGCAACCGGCGCCCGCCGCCGAGATGGGGCCGCCGACCCGCCGGATGCGCTTCCGCCTCGCCGCTCAGAACGCCGACCGCACGGGGGGCTGAGGGGGTCAGCGCGGATCGGCCGGGCGGCTTCCGGCCGGATCGACTGCGCATATGTCGCGCCCTCCCGGCATTTGACCCAAACGCAATCTTGGGTAGCGTGAAGAAAAGTTTTGCAGGCGGCCAAGGGGGGCAGCCTGCGGGAGGACGCTGTGACGATGCCCGACGACGTGGCGATGCAGGTGAGCGCGGAGGACGCTCTGCGCGCGGATCTCTACGGCCTGCTCGGAGCTCTGCTTGCCAAGCCGCCGAGCCGCGCGCTTCTCGACCGGGTCGCGGGGCTCACCGGAGACGGCACCGAGCTCGGCCGCGCGATCACGGCGCTCGCGCGTCTCGCCACGGCCACCACCGAGCGGACGGCCGAGCGCGAGTTCCACGCGCTCTTCATCGGCCTCGCGCGCGGTGAGCTCATGCCCTATGCCAGCTACTACCTCACGGGCTTTCTGCACGAGAAGCCGCTGGCGCTCCTCCGCGCCGATATGGGCGCGCTCGGGATCGAGCGGGCGCCGGAGGTCTCGGAGCCCGAGGACAACATCGCGAGCCTCGCGGACATGATGGAGGGGCTCATCCGCGGACGCTTCGGCGCGCCGGCGGACCTCGCCACCCAGCGCGATTTCTTCGCCAAGCATCTCGGCCCCTGGGCCGGGCACTTCTTCACCGATCTCGAAGGGGCGGAGGCCTCGGTCTTCTACGCTCCCGTGGGCGCCGTGGGCCGAGCGTTCATGGAGATCGAGCGCGAGGCCTTTCGACTGGGGGCGGACACGCCCCGTCATTGAGCGGCCGCCCCGGCGGCCAAGGGAGGAGACGACCATGAGCGAGACCAAAGCGGCCAGCCGCCGCGACTTTCTGAAGCTCACCGCCACCGCGGCCCCGGCTGCTGCGGTGAGCGTGGTGGCCGCGGCGCCGGCTCAGGCGGCGGAGGAGACGGCGGGCGCCGGCCTCCGCAAGACCGAGCACGTCGAGAAGTATCTGGAGAGCGCCCGGTTCTGAGACCCAGGCCGCCGGGAGCGGGTTGCGTTCGGCCCCGCCCTCGGCCCTGCGGCTCGCACGGGTTCTAAGGGAGAGAGACATGCTGAGGAAAAAGACCAACGGGGTGGCGGGACGCCCCCGGGAGACGTCGCCCCTCGCTCAGGCCGCCTCGCGCGCGGTCGACCGCCGCGGCTTCCTGCGCGGCTCGGGCCTCGCCATCGGCGGGCTCGCGG
>CAYXPI010000228.1:0-5231 GCA_964467005.1 uncultured Limibaculum sp.
GTCGGCCGACTACGACTCCGCGATCTCGGCCGGCTTCGGCCGCCTTTTCGATTACATCAGCGGCGCAAACACGCCGGCGCAGGAGATCGCGATGACCGCGCCGGTGGTGACCGAACGAACCGGGGCGGGCACCGAGATCGCCATGACCGCGCCGGTGGTGACCGAACGGGCCGACGCCGGCTGGGCCGTGAGCTTCGTCCTGCCCGAGGGGATGACCCTCGCGGACGCGCCAGAGCCGACGGACCCACGCGTGCGGCTCGCCCGGCTGCCGGAACGCCGCGTGGCCGTGGCGCGCTTTTCCGGCGGGTTCTCCGAAGAGCGGGCGGCCGACGCCCGGGCCGCGCTCGAGGGCTGGCTTGCGGCCCGCGACGCCGCGCATCTCGGCGACTGGCAGGCCGCGGGCTTCAACCCGCCCTGGACCCTCCCCTGGCTCCGACGCAACGAAGTGTGGGTGAGCCTCGCCCCCGCTAAGTGACCCCTCAGCCGCCGAAGAGCGAGCTGAAGAAGCCCCCTTCGGCGGCCGGTTCTTCGCGCTCGGCAGGCGCCTCGGGCTCCTCGGGGCCGGCCTTGGCGATCATCACCGGCCGTGGGGTGGGCAGCGGCACCACCCCCTTCTTCGAGAGAACGATCTCAGCGCTGCCGTAAGCCCCGCCCTCCGCCAGGCCGAACATCAGCCCGTCGCGGATCTCGTAGCGCCGGGTCACGATCCCGTGGGCAAAGTGCAGCGCCCCGTCCTCGCGGATCTGGCCCTGGCGCTTGAAGATCGTGGCGGGCTGCCGAAAGTCCTCGGAGGGCGCGTGCATGTCGAGAAGCTCCACCACCCCGTCGGCCGACACCGTGTGGATGAGGAGATCGTGGCACCAGGAGCCGTTCCACACCCCATTGCCCCATTCGCCGAGATACTTCGCGAACTCGGCCGGCAGATCCTCCGGCTCCTGGATCGGCACCTCGGTGAAGAGGTCGACCGTGTAGCATCCCGGCTCCCGCAGATGCTCGAAATCCGGCCCCGTGTCCTCCACAATCTCCGGCTCCGCGGTGCCGAGGCACCCTGTGAGCGCCATCGCCGCGCCGATGCCGGCCGCGAGCCCGACCGCCCGGCCGTTCCCGTGTCTCATGCCCATCTCCGTCCCGTGCTCTCGCCCCGGCCCTCTCACTGCGGCCGTCGGCGCGACCCTACTCCACGGTGACGGATTTGGCGAGATTGCGCGGTTGGTCCACATCGGTGCCGCGGGCGAGCGCCGCGTGATAGGCCAGGAGTTGAACCGGGAGCGCGTAGAGAATGGGCGCGAAGACGGGGTCGACCTCGGGCATCACCAGGGTCCGCCACGCCCCCTCCCCCGCCGCCTCGGCGCCGGCCGCGTCGGTAACCAGCACCACCCTTGCCCCCCGGGCCAACACCTCCTGCATGTTGGAGACGGTCTTGGCGAAGAGGGGATCGGTGGGCGCAGTGACGACGACGGGCACATCCGTGTCGATGAGCGCGATGGGCCCGTGCTTGAGCTCGCCGGCCGCGTAGCCCTCGGCGTGGATGTAGCTGATCTCCTTCAGCTTGAGCGCGCCCTCCAGCGCCACAGGGAACATGCGGCCACGCCCGAGATAGAGCACGTCGCGCGCCGGCGAGATCTCCGCTGCGGCGGCGGCGATTTGCGGCTCGAGGCGGAGCGTCTCGGCCATGAGCCGCGGCAGTTCGAGGAGCGCGTGGATGAGCTGCCGCTCGGCCGAGGCGTCGATGCGCCCCCGCTCGCGCCCGGCCAGGATCGCGGTCGCGGCCAGCACGGTGAGCTGGCAGGTGAAGGCCTTGGTGGAGGCCACCCCGATCTCGGGCCCCGCGACCGAGGGGAGAACGATCCCCACCTCCCGGGCGATGGAGCTCTCGGTGACGTTCACCACGCCCAAGGTCGCACGCAGACGTTTGCCGAGATGGCGAAGCGCGGCCAGGGTGTCCGCCGTTTCGCCGGACTGGCTGATCACCACCGCAGCCTCGGTCCCGTAGATCGGCGGCTCGCGGTAGCGGAACTCGGACGCGATGTCGACCTCGCAGGGCAAGCCTGCCAGCCCCTCGAACCAGTACTTCGCCACATGGCCGGCGTAGCTCGCCGTGCCGCAACCGATGAGGAAGAGCCGCGAGACCCGCGCCCAGGGCGCCTCCTCCGCCGGCGACACCACGCGCGACCGGTCCGACGCGATGTAGCGCGCGAGCACCCGCCCGATGGCCGAGGGCTGCTCGTGGATTTCCTTGGCCATGAAATGCCGATGGCGGCCCTTGTCGACGAGCCCGCTCTCGACCGTCACCGAGCGGACCTCGCGGGTCACCGGCCGGCCCTCTTGATCGTAGATCTCGGCACCGGAGCGTCTGAGGGCCGCGTAGTCGCCCTCCTCGAGATAGGTGATCTCGGTGGTCATCGGCGAGAGGGCAAGCGCGTCCGAGCCCACATACATCTCGTCCTCGCCCCAGCCGATGGCGAGGGGGCTCCCATGCCGCGCAACGATCATGAGATCGGGCTCGCCCTCGAACAGGAAGGCCAGGGCAAAGGCGCCCTCGATCCGCCGAAGGGTCGCGGCCACGGCCTCGAGCGGGGTCTTGCCGGCCGCCACCTCCCGCGCCGCAAGCTGAGCCACCACCTCGGTGTCGGTCTCGGTCTCGCACGCGATCCCGGCCTCGGACAGCTCGGCACGGAGCTCGCGGTAATTCTCGATGATGCCGTTGTGGACCACCTGAACCGGGCCCGCGGCGTGGGGGTGCGCGTTCGCAACCGTGGGCGCCCCGTGGGTGGCCCAGCGCGTGTGGCCGATGCCGATGCTGCCGCGCACCGGATCGGCCGCGACGAGGCGGACGAGCTCGGCGATCTTGCCGACCGCGCGGCGCCGGCTGGGCGTCCCGTTCTCGAGCGTCGTGAGCCCCGCGCTGTCATATCCCCGATACTCGAGCCTCCGGAGCGCGTCGAGGAGGCGGGGCGCCGCCTCGAGCTGTCCCAAAACGCCAACGATGCCGCACATGCGCGCCTCCTTACGCCTCTCGCCCGCGCTTGGCGGCCTTGCGGAGAGCCAGGGCCTGGCGAAGCCGCGCCGCCCCGCCCTCGCGGTTCTCCTGACGCACCCGGGCGATGGCAAGCGCGTCGCCGGGCACGTCCTTGGTCACCACCGTGCCGGTGGCCACATAGGCGCCGTCCGCCACCCGCACGGGCGCCACCAGCGCCGAGTTGGTGCCGATGAAGGCGCCCGCGCCGATCTCGGTCCGGTGTTTGTTCACGCCGTCATAATTGCAGGTGATCGTGCCCGCGCCGATATTGGCGCCGGGCCCAATCTCCGCATCCCCCAGATAGCTGAGGTGGTTGGCCTTGGCCGCCGCGCCCAACCGCGCGTTCTTGAGCTCGACGAAATTGCCGATGCGTGCGTCCGGCCCGAGCGCGGTGCCGGGGCGCAGGCGGGCATAGGGCCCGACGACGGCACCCGCGCCCACCTCGGCGCCCTCGAGATGCGAGAACGCCCGGATCCGCGCCCCCGCCGCCACCCGCACGCCGGGGCCGAACACCACATGGGGCTCGACGGTCACGTCCTCCCCGAGCTCGGTGTCGTGGGCAAAGTGCACGGTGTCGGGCGCCAAGAGCGTCGCGCCCCCCAGCATCGCCCGGCGCCGGGCGGCGGCCTGAAAGCGCGCCTCGGCCTCGGCAAGCTGCACCCGGTCGTTGACGCCGAGGGTCTCCGCCTCGTCGCAGAGGACGGTCGCCACACGCCCACCCTCTGCCCGCGCGAGGCTCACGAGATCGGTGAGGTAATACTCCCCTTGCGCGTTCTCTGCGGAGAGGCCGGAGAGGAGCCGCAGCATCGTCGCGCAATCCCCGGCCATCACGCCCGAATTGCAGAGGCGGATGGCGAGCTCCGGCTCGCTCGCGTCCTTGGCCTCGACGATGCGCTCGAGCGCGCCGTCCGCCCCCGCGATCAGCCGGCCGTAGCGGCCTGGCTCCGCCGCCTCGAAGCCGAGAACCGCGAGCGTGTGCTCCGCGAGCGCTGTCCGGAGCCGGTCCAGCGCCTCCGCGCTCACGAAGGGCGTGTCGCCGAAGAGCACCACGAGATCGCCCTCCGCGCCCGCCAGTGCTGGGGCCGCGGCCATCAGCGCGTGGCCGGTGCCGAGCTGCTCGGTCTGCTCGGCAATCTCCGTCTCGGGCGCGAAAGCTCGTGCCGAGGCCGCCACCTCCGCCGCCCCATGGCCCACCACCACCACCCGACGCGCGGGGGCGAGGGTCTCCGCCGCCGCCATCGCGTGGTGGAGGAGCGGCCGGCCCGCCAGCTCGTGCAGCACCTTGGGCATGGCCGAGCGCATCCGCGTGCCCTTGCCCGCCGCCAGGATCACCGTCGCCACGGGCCGCCTGGTGCTTCTGTCCATCGCTCGCCCCCGCAAATCTCGGCGCCTCTCATAGCGCGTGGCGGACCTCGACGAAAGCGCCCACCGGCTCAGAACGTGTTACGAAAGATTGCCGAGGGGCGAAGGCAGGAGGGGTGAGATGCGCGGCGCGATCTTCGATTTGGACGGAACTTTGGCGGACACGGCGGGGGACTTGCTGGCGGCGGCCAACGCGGCGCTTGCCCCGCGGGGGCTGCCGGCGCTCGACCCGGTGGCGGACAAACCCTTCGCCGGCCGGGGCGGGCGCGAGATGATCCGCCGGTCCCTCACCCTCGCCGGCCGCGATCCCCTGGGGGCCGAGGAGGTCGCGCTCACCGATGCGATCTATCCCGAGCTGCTCGCCGCCTATGAGGCGCGGATCGACGCGGAGACCGAGCTCTTCGAGGGGGTGGAGGCCTGCCTCGAGGCCCTCCTGGCGGAGGGGTGGCGGATTGGCGTCTGCACCAACAAGCCCGAGCGGTTGGCGCTCATTCTCCTCGAGCGGCTGGGAGTGCTCGCCCGCTTCGGCGCGGTCCTCGGCGCCGACACGCTGCCCGTTCGAAAGCCCGACCCCGAGCACTTCTTCGAAACATGCCGGCGGGTGGGGGCCGACCCGGCGCGCTCGGTGATGCTGGGCGACACGCGCACCGATCTCGACACAGCCCGGGCCGCCGGCGCGCCGGTGATCCTCACCAGCTTCGGCTTTGCGGCCGAGCCTCTTGAGGTGCTCGCCCCCGACGCCGTGATCGCCCATTACCGGGACGCTCCAGCGGTGCTCGACCGGTTGATGCCGCTCTAACAGGCTGCTGAAGAACTCACCACGGCTCGCAGACGAAGCCGGAGTCGTCGC
>CAYXPI010000229.1:0-5218 GCA_964467005.1 uncultured Limibaculum sp.
AGACCCTCCACAGCGTCATGGCCTCCGGTGTCCCGATTTATCTGACAACGGACATTCGGCAGAGCGATGCGGACGGCTTTCGAGGCCGAAATGGACGTGAGCCTTCCGCTGAAGCGCATTGGTCACGATCGCATGGGAGGCGACGGAAAATCGGCCCGCATCGTCCCCCGGCAAGGGGACCCACAAAAATCCTATTTGCCACCCAAACGTCACCGAAGTGCGAAGGTGCTTGGGTAGCCTGCGCCCGGTGTGAATGGTCGCCTCTCGTGAGATCGTCGGGGGCGTGAAGCTGTGAGGCGCAATCCATGTCGACTTCAACCGCCGAACCGGGAAGCCAGTCTTCCTCGTCGAATTGGATCCAATGGATCCTCGTGCTCGGCCTCGTCTACTTGCTGCTGATCGCAGTCGCGATGATCGGCTCGGGCTTCAAGGCCGCCGCGGGCGATCAGGCGAAGGAGCTGTTCGCATTCGCGAGCAATCCGGTGACCGGCGTGATCGTCGGCACCGTGGCGACAGCGCTCATCCAGTCCTCGAGCACTGTCACGTCCATCATCGTCGGGCTTGTGGCTGGCGGTCTGCCCGTGGGCATCGCGATCCCGATGATCATGGGCGCCAATATGGGCACGACGATCACCAACACCATCGTCAGCCTCGGCCATGTGCGCCAGGGCGAGGAGTTCCGTCGCGCCTTCGCGGCGGCGACCGTGCACGACTTCTTTAACCTGTTCAGCATCTTGATCTTCCTGCCACTTGAGATCAGCTTCGGCTTCCTACAGCGGATCGGCGAGTATCTGGCCAGCCTGATGCTGGGCGGCAGCTCTCTGTCGGTCGGTGGGTTCAACTTCATCAAGCCGCTCGTCAAGCCGCCGGTGAACTTTCTGAAGGACCTCTTTCAGAGCGTCGGGGCCAGCGACACGGTCATGGGCATCGCCTTCATCATCCTGGGCATCGCGTTGATTTTCGTCGTCATTACCTACATCGGGAAGCTGTTGAAGGTGCTGATGGTGGGTCGGGCCAAGGCGATCCTGCACGGCGCCGTCGGGCGCGGCCCGGTCTCGGGCATCCTCTCGGGTACGGCGATCACCGTTCTCGTGCAGTCGTCCTCGACGACAACGAGCCTCGTGGTGCCGCTCGCGGGCAGCGGTGTCTTCAGCTTGAGACAGATCTACCCGTTCACGCTGGGCGCGAACATCGGCACATGTATCACGGCACTGCTGGCGGCCACGGCCGTCGATGGCGGCAACGCGGTCTTCGCGCTGCAGATCGCGCTGGTGCACTTCGCCTATAACGTGATCGGCGTCGTGGTTATCTACGGCCTGCCCTTCACCCGAAACTTGCCAATTTATGCGGCGGAGTGGCTCGCGGGCCTCGCAATGAAGAACAAGCTGTATGTCGCCGCCTATATCGGCCTCGTTTTCTTCATCGTGCCGATCGTGCTGATTGGCGTCAGTCAGGCCATGGGCTGGTGAGCAGGAGGACGGAGACAATGACCGATTTCAACACCCGCAAGGCCGCGCTCGAAGAGAAGATCAGCGATCTCGAAGCCACGCTGGCCGAGCTGAAGGCCCAGCTCAAGGCCGAGACCGAGCGTGAGCAGCACGAAGCGATCGACAAGCTCGAGGTCTATCTCGGCGACCTCGACAACAAACATGCGAATTTGCAGGACTTTTGGAAAGTCCTGCGCGACGAGATCAGGGAACTGTTCAGTGGCAGTTCGGATAAATCCGGGAAAAACACATGAAGACGCGCCATGTATACGGCATCTGCGCCGCTGCGGTGTTCGCGGCCCTGAACGCCAGCGTGGCGGTCTCCGGCGAGGAGAAGGTCATCGAGCTGACCGAGGTTCCGGCCGACATCATGGAGGCCGCTCAGGCCAGCCTCAAGGGCTTGCGTCTCGCCCGCGACGTCGCCGGGCCGATCGACGATGGCAGCGAGATCGACGACAACCTGGTGATGGTCTACGAAGACCTCGGCGAGGTGACGCTGGTCAGCGCCAACACCGAGACCGAGGACGACGGCAGCGTCGTCTACGAAATCCAGGGCACCGTCGAGGGCGGACGGAAGGTCGAGATCGACCTCGCTCCGGACGGCACGGTCCTCGAGATCGAGATCGAGTTCGAGATGGAGGACGTGCCTGGCGCGGTGCGCATGGCGCTTGCCGACGCCTATCCCGATTTCCTGCCCGAGTTCATCGAGGCCAGCCACTCGGCGAGCATGCAGGTCGTCGGCTACGAGTTCGTCGGAACGTCCGGGGAGAACACGATGGACATCGAGGTGTCCGCGGACGGTCGCGCCATCACGCTCGGGGATCAGTAAGGCCGACCTGACGCCGGTCGCCCGTCATCGAGGCCAGCAGAGGGGGCGACCGGCCTATGCAACTGCACTGGGACGTCCTGTATGAGCCGGACATGATCGCCCGGCTCGTGCTGCAGGTGGTCCTCTTCGCGGCCTCGGCCATCTTCTCGATGTCGGAGACCGCGCTCTTCTCTCTCCGTGAGACCGATTTGCGGCAACTCGATCGCGCTCGTCCGGCGCAGGCAAGCCGCATCCGCGCCCTCTTGGAGGAGCCGCGGCAGCTGATCGTCTCGATCCTCTGCGGCAACGAACTCATCAACATCGCGGCGACCGTCAATCTCGCGGGCATCCTGCTCGCGCTCTTCGGCAATCCCGGAGCCGCCGCGGTTGCCAACACGCTGATCATGCTCCCGCTCCTGCTGATACTCGGCGAGATAACGCCCAAGACGCTCGCCGTGACCAAGCCCCAGGCGATGACAACCCACATGGTCGAGCCGATCATATCCCCCTGGGTCCGGTTCGTGATGCCGCTCCGTGCAGTGGTGCGGATTGCGGCGGATGCCGTCACCGGCTTGATCCTGGGCGGCGAGGAGGTGCGAAAGAACCTCCTGTCAACCGACGAGTTCAAGACGCTGCTCGACGATGCGGAGACCGAGGGCATCGTCAATCCGGTGGAGCGGCGGATCATCCTCAACTTGATCGCCGCCGGCGATACGCCGGTCCAGCAGATCATGGTGCCGCGTCCGCGAATCGTCTACGCCAACGCCGACGCACCAGTCGCAGAGACACTGGAGCTCTTCCGCACCGCGCGACACCGCCGCCTTCCGGTCTTTCGCGGCACCCGCGATCACGTCGTCGGCGTCATCAAGCCCGAGCGCGTGCTCGAGGTGACCGCCGCCAAGCTGGCGGAGGAAATCAGGATCGACGACCTCCTGGAGCCGGCTACGATGGCGCCCGTAACGATGACCGTGAGCGAGCTTGCCGAGTTCTTCAAGGACGGCGACCATCACGGGGTGCTCCTGGTCAACGAGTTCGGGGGCATCGAGGGCATGGTGACCGCCGACGACGTCTTCGCCTTCATCACCTTCGGCCGCTCGGCGCATCTCGATGCCTATGGTGCCATCGCCGAGGCGGACGGCGTGCTCAGCTGCGCCGGGCTGACGCCTCTTCGCGCACTGCGCGAGCGCACGCCGATACCGTTGCCCGAGGATGCCGGCATGACGACCGTCGGCGGGCTTGTCCTGAACCTTCTCGGTCGTGTCCCGCGGCCCGGCGACACGGCAAGTGCTGCGGGCCTCACCTTCCGTGTCGAGTCCATGGACGGCCTTCTTATCGAGCGGTTGACCATCGCGCCTTCGGAACACGCCGACGCCGGCAACGAGGGGACGTTATGAGCGAGTTTCTGACCCTGGCGCTCATGCTGGTGCTGCTGCTGATGAAGGGTTTCTTCTCGGGCTCCGAGATCGCCCTCGTCAGCGCCGACCAAGTCAAGCTGAGGCACAAGAGCGCCCGGGGCTCGGCCGGCGCGCGGCTGGCATCGGGGCTCTTGAAGCGACCGACACAGCTTCTGACCACCACGCTGCTCGGCACGAACCTCAGTTCGATCGCGCTCACCACCGTGGGCACGATGCTGATGGTCAGTCTCTTCGGTGGCTCGGGCGAACTCGTTGCGCTCATCGTCTTCACGCCGGTTTTCCTGGTGCTGGGCGAGATCGTGCCCAAGTCAGTCTTCCAGCAGCGGGCCGACAGCCTGGTACCGGTGATCGCCTACCCGCTGACCTGGCTGCGCACGGTCCTGGCGCCGCTGGTCTGGGTGTTCTCGTCGGTCGCGGGGACGGTCGCGCGGCTGATTGGTGGAAAGGCGGATCAGGGCGGCGCGCTGCGTGATCAGTTCCTCGGCACCGTCCAGATGGCCGAGGCGACCGGCGCTGCGGAGGCCTTCAGCCGCGGGCAGGTCCGCCGGGTGCTGCGCTTCGCTCAGATGACTGCGGCGGAGACGATGTGGCCGATCTCCGAGGTGCGCGTTGCCGACCGCCGTGCAGGGGTGGCGGATCTTATCGCGATCCGCGGCGAGAGCGGCCAGCGGCTCATCCCGCTCTTCGAGGGCTCTCACGCAAACATCACCGCGATGGCGCGCCTCGAGAGCTGGGACATGATGGATCCGGCATTGCCCGATCGGCCGATAGAAGAGGTGCTGAGCCCGCTTCACTTCGTCCCCGGCGTCCAGCGGGTGAGCGAGATCCTGCAGGTGCTGCGTGACGATCCGGCCTGCACGGCGGTGGTCGTCGACGAGCTTGGTCACGCCATCGGTTTCATTACGCTGGAGCTGGTCGTCCGGCGCACGCTCGGCACTGCAGCCGACCCTGTCTCGGAACGGCAGGCCGCGATTGAGCGCCCGAGCGTAAGACGCAGCGAGGACGGCCGCGTCACCCTCGATGCCCGGCTCCCGATCGCCAAAGTGAACGAGATCCTGGGCACTGACATCTCAACGCTCTCCTACAACACGCTGAGCGGTCTCGCGCTCGCGCGCTTCGGGCGGCTGCCGGGCGTGGGCGAGCGTTTCATTGAAGCCGGCCACGCCTTCACCGTGCTGGCAGTCACCGAGCGCAGCATCCGGAGCTTCGAGGCAAGTAAGACTGGCGATGCGAAAGCAGTCTGATCGTCCCAATGAGCTCGTACTCCAGGCGGCGCTGATCGAGCTGGCAGCACCACAGCCCATGCTACGAGATCGCAGTGCGTCGCCTCAACGAGGCAGCGTGACCAACCCCGCTGGCAATGCTGCGGTCGCGTACCGGGAAATCAGAGCCTGACCGTTATGGGGCTCGTCAGCCGGCATATGGTTCTTGGGCTGCCATCGACTGGTTCTGGTGGGCGAACGGCTGCTGCCGTCCGCCCCAGGCTCAGATATCGATTCGTTCCGCGA
>CAYXPI010000230.1:0-5187 GCA_964467005.1 uncultured Limibaculum sp.
GCTACGACCTCTCGGGCTTCGAGGCGCTCTTCTTCGCCGGCGAGCGCTGCGACCCGGACACGCTCTTCTGGGCCCAGGACCAGCTGAAAGTTCCGGTGATCGACAACTGGTGGCAGACCGAGACCGGTTTTCCCATCGCCGCCAACCCCAAGGGCCTCGAGCTCTTGCCGGTTAAGGCCGGCTCGCCCACCGTGCCGATGCCCGGCTACGACGTGCAGATCCTCGACGAGGGCGGCCACCCCGTCGGCCCCAACACGCTGGGCGCCATCGCGATCAAGCTGCCGCTCCCGCCCGGCACGCTGCCCACCCTTTGGAACGCCGACGCCCGCTTCCGGAAGAGCTATCTCGACGCCTTCCCGGGCTATTACGAGACTGGGGACGCGGGCCTCATCGACGAAGACGGTTACCTCTACATCATGGCCCGCACCGACGATGTCATCAACGTCGCCGGCCACCGCCTCTCCACCGGGGCGATGGAGGAGGTGCTGGCGGGCCATCCGGATGTGGCCGAATGCGCTGTGATCGGGGTGCATGACGACCTCAAGGGCCAGGTGCCGCTCGGTTTTGTCTGCCTCAACTCAGGCTGCAATCGCCCGCATGACGAGATCGCCAAGGAGTGCGTGGCCCGGGTGCGCGACGAGATCGGCCCGGTCGCCGCCTTCAAGAGCGCTGTGGTGGTCGACCGGCTGCCGAAGACACGCTCCGGCAAGATCCTGCGCAAAACCATGGTGCAGATCGCCGACGGGCAGGAGGTGCGCATGCCCGCCACCATCGAGGACCCTGCCGTCCTCACGGAGATTCGCGAGGCGCTGACCGGGCTTGCCCGCCAGAGCTGAAGATCGCGCTTGAGCCCTGGCCGCGTGCCCGTATGCTGACGCCTGGGCGCGCGGGGGAGTGTGGGCGCGCCTCCTCCGCGGAGCGCCATGTGACCCTGAGCGGCCTGCACATCCTATTGGCAGAGGACAACCCGACCAACCAGATGGTCGCGGAGCAGATGCTCGCCGCGCTGGGCGCCACCGCGCGCGTGGCGGGGGACGGGCTCGAGACCCTGGCGCTCGCGGAAGCGGAGCGGTTCGATCTCGCTCTCATCGACATCGAGATGCCCAAGCTCGACGGGCTGGAGGTGATCCGCCGGATCCGCGCCGCCCAAACGTCGGGGCGCGACATGCCGCTCATCGCGCTCACCGCCTATGTGATGGTGGAGCACCGCCGAGCGATCATCGAGGCGGGGGCGGACGGGGTGATCGCCAAGCCCCTCCTCTCGGTGGACCAGCTGGGCGAGGACATCCGCGCGATCCTCGACGCCCGCCCGGCCGCGCGCCTCCGCCCGAAGGCCCCCTTGGAGCCCGTCGCGCCGGCCATCAACGCTGACGCCGCCGGCATCGACGCCCGGGTGTTCGGCGCGCTCAGCCGCTCGATCGGGCCCGAGGCCATCCCAGAGCTTTTGCGCAAGATGGATCGGGACATCGTCACGGTCCGCGAGCGTATCCAGGCCGGCTTGACGGAGCGCGACACCCACCCTCTCCGCGAGGCGACGCACATTTTGGTGGCCGTTGCTGGCTCTCTTGGTGCAGTAAGGCTGCAAAATAACGCTCAATGCCTTAATTCTGCCGCTCACGAAGGTGATTTTCCAGAAATGCAGAGACTCGGGCGTGTGGTCATCGCCGAAATCGATCTTCTGCGTGCGTTCATCAGTAGTAACGTGTAAGGGTTTGGAATGTCTTTGCGGGAAATCGATCCAGTGCTGCTGGTCGAGGACACGCGCTCGTTAGCCAGCCTCTACGAAGCATACCTCACGAAAGCCGGGTTCACGGTGGCGTGCGCGTTCGACGCCGAGACCGCGCTCGAGAGTTTCGCGAAGCTGCGCCCGCGCATCGTCCTACTGGACCTCGTCCTGCCGGATCAGGACGGGCTCACGGTGCTGCGCAAGATCCATGCGGACCGCCCCGGGGTGAAGGTGGTGGTGATCACCGCCAACGGGTCGATCAACCGTGCGGTCGAGGCGATGCGCGAGGGCGCCTTCGACTTTCTCGTTAAGCCCTTCGATGAGCGGCGCCTGATCGGCGCGGTGGAGAACGCGCTCACGCTGATCGGCCAGGAGACGAAAGCGGGCGGGCCCGGGGACCCCGCCGAGCTTGCCGAGATCGACATGGCCGAGGGCTTTCAGGGCTTCATCGGAACCTCTCCCGCCATGCGGCGGATCTACGGCATGGTGCAGAGCATCGCCCGCTCGACCGCGACCGTGTTCATCACCGGCGAGAGCGGGACCGGCAAGGAGATCTGCGCCCAGGCGATCCACGACCTGTCGGTGCGGCACAAGGGGCCCTTCGTGCCTGTGAATTGCGGGGCGATCCCGCGGGACCTGCTCGAATCCGAGCTCTTCGGGCATTTGCGCGGGTCGTTCACGGGCGCGGTGCTCGACAAGCGCGGCGCGGCCGCGGTGGCCGATGGCGGCACGCTCTTTCTCGACGAGATCTGCGAGATGGACCTCGCGCTCCAAACGAAGCTGCTCCGCTTCCTCCAAACCTCGATGATCCAGCCCGTCGGCGCGACCGAAGCCCACAAGGTGGATGTCCGCATCGTTTGCGCCACCAACCGCGACCCTGCGGAGGAGGTGCGCGCCGGGCGCTTCCGCGAGGATCTCTACTATCGCCTGCATGTCGTGCCGATCCAGCTGCCGCCGCTCCGCGCGCGCGAGGGCGATGTGATCGAGATCGCCGAGGTGCTGCTCCAGCGCTTCTCAGAGGAGGAGGGGCGGCAATTTCAGCGGCTGTCGGAGGGCGCGCGGGCGGTTTTCCGGCACTATGCCTGGCCGGGCAATGTGCGGGAGCTGCAGAACATCCTCCGCAACGTGGTCGTGCTCAACGACGCTGAGGAGGTGACCCTCGAGATGCTGCCGGAGAGCCTGGCCCGTGCGGCGGCCGCGCTGGCGGAGCGGCCGGCGCCGCGCGAGGCGCCCGCCGAGCCCGCGCCCGCGCCCGCGCCGGCGCCCGAAGGCCCGATCGACCGGGACGCCGCACTGCATTCGCTCGTCGGCGTCTCCCTCGCCGACCTCGAGCGCCGGTTCATCGAGGCCACGATCGACGCCTGCGACGGCTCGATCCCCAAGGCCGCTCGGCTGCTGGATGTCAGCCCGTCCACCCTTTACCGCAAGCGCGACGCCTGGTCCCGCAGCGCGAGCTGAGTGGGCCGCGGCTCCGGCACCGGCGCTTAGAAAGTGAGGCCGCCCCAGCCGTTTTAGCTGAGGCGGCCGATACCCGTTTCGGGGTATGGGGCTGCCGCACGAGGCCACGACCCTGGGCGGGTGTGAGAACGGGGGGGGGGTGATCCACATCCCAAAGCCAACCGGCCGCGTTCGGCCCCCTGGTTCTAGCCCCAACATGGTAAACACAGCGTTAACGCCCGCGCCGCACGACGCCAATTTGCCGCCTTTTCGCGTGTCGCCCGCGACCGGGTGACCCAGCCCTGGCGGTTGACCCGGCTCGCTTCGGCCTACCTCCCCGATCAAGTGAAAAAGGATCGCATCCTATGAAGGACGAAAAATCACGCAACGCTGGGCAGGTGCGCTCTCTGACGCGCGCGCTCTCGCTGATGCGTCACCTGGCGGACGCGCCCGCGGGCCTGTCGCTCACCGAGGTGTCCGACGCGGCCGGTCTGCCGCCCTCCACCACGCACCGTCTCCTGACCACGCTGGAGGCCGAACGGTTCGTTCGGCCGGATCCGCAAGCGGGCGTCTGGCGGATCGGGGTGGCCGCGTTCTATGTGGGCGCGGCCTTCGCGCGCGCGCGGGACAAGCTGACCATGGCGCGCCCATTTCTCCTGAGGCTGATGGAGATGACTGGCGAGACCGCCAATCTCTTCGTGGAAAGCGACGGCGAGGTGGTGTGCATCGGCCAGATTGAATCGCGGCATGCCATGCGCGCCATCACCGGTGTGGGCGGGCGCGTGATGCTTCACGCCTCCGCCGCCGGCAAGGCGTTGCTCGCGCATATGGAGCCGAGCCGCCGCAACGCGATTGTTGCAGGCTATGCCCTGCCCGGGGTGACCAACCTCACGATCACCCGGCGCGACGCCTTGGCCAAGACGCTGGAGGAGGTGCGCGCGGTCGGCTATGCGGTGGACGACGAAGAGCACGCGCTCGGCCTGCGTTGCGTGGCCGCGCCGGTGTTCGACGAGATGGGCCAGGCGGTGGCGGCGATCTCGGTCTCCGGGCCCTCGGCCCGGGTGGCGCGGGACCGACTTCCCCTTCTCGGGCGGATGGTGGCGCAGGTCGCGCAAGAGGCGACACGCGATTTCGGCGGGGAGGCGCCCCTTGCGGCGCAGTGAGCGCCGGTGCTTGGGCGCCCTGGGGCGAAACCGCTGGACGGCTCCGGGCGCCTTTGCTATAGGCTCGCGACCGCACAGGTGGCCCCGATCCGGCGTAGCTCAGTGGTAGAGCATCGGACTGTTAATCCGCTGGTCGTAGGTTCGAATCCTACCGCCGGAGCCAGCCTCTTGGGTATAACCCACTGTTTTGTAGATATATTTTCCGCTCGCGACGGCCTCGATCTGCCGATGCATCCACCAGCCTGATGTTGATGAGATGCATCATGACCACCACACGACGCACCGTCCTCACGGCCGCCGCCGCCGTCCCGGCTGTGAATAAGAGTGCAACAGTCACCCCCTTCTGGCAGAGCGTAAGCGTTTGGAATTATTGCAATATCCGTGCTCTGAAGGGGGTCACGATCGGCGCCGATCGTGACCCCACCCAGAAGGAGAATTGATACTCCGAATCAATGGCTTAAGCCCTGTTCGGCGGGGATCACTGTTGGACGCCGATACACAAGAAAGACTGCGCTCTTCGCGGGCAACGACGACGGCGCCAGGACATGGGCGCGCTGCGCCTCCCTCATCGGCACCGCGAAGCTCAACGGCGTCAACCCGGAAGCCTACCTGACCGCCACCCTTCGCCGGCTCCTCGACGGCCACATGAAGGCCGACATCGACGCCCTCATGCCCTGGGCCTTCGCCACATAGTCAAGCCGCAACCCAAAGGGTGATCGCCCGGCGCTTACACGCGCGGGGCTCAGCAATTTCCCCGCGCTGCCTCCGCAAGGATGAGCTTGTCGAGCGTGAGATCCGAGACCGCTCGGCGCAGCCGCAGGTTCTCCTTCTCGAGTTCCTTCAACCGCCGCAGTCGCTCCC
>CAYXPI010000231.1:0-5144 GCA_964467005.1 uncultured Limibaculum sp.
CCACCGAGATCTCGCAGACCGGGCGCTCCGCCCCGCCCGCCAGCATCACATCCGCGGCGCCGAGCGCGATCAGCCGCGCCGCGTCGCCGATGGCATGGGCGCCCGTGGAGCAGGCCGTGACCACCGCGTGATTCGGCCCCGTGAAGCCGTAGCGGATGGAAACCTGACCCGAGCAGAGATTGATGAGCGCGCCGGGGATGAAGAAGGGCGAGACCCGCCGGTGGCCCTTCTCCTTGAGCGTGATGGCCGTCTCGGCGATCGACTCGATCCCGCCGATGCCCGAGGCGATGAGGACGCCGGTGCGCGCCCGCGCCTCCGGGGCCTCGGGCCGCCAGCCGCTGTCCGCCACCGCCTGCTCCGCCGCGCAGAGCGCGTAGGTGATGAAGCGGTCGACCTTGCGCTGGTCTTTCGGGCTCACCCAGTCGTCGGCCTTGAAGGTCGCATCCGACCCGTCGCCGAGCGGGATCTCGCAGGCGATCTGGGCGGGCTGGGGGCGCGCGTCGAAATGCCGGATGGGCCCCGCGCCCGAGCGGCCCGCGAGGAGCCGCGCCCAGGAGGGCTCGACCCCGCAGCCGAGGGGCGAGAGGAGCCCGAGCCCAGTGACCACCACGCGTCTCATGGCCTGCTCCCTCGGCGCGCGGGCCGCCCGATCAGGCGGCGGCCTTCTCGGAGATGAACTTCACCGCGTCGCCGAAGGTCTGGATGCTCTCGGCCGCGTCGTCCGGGATCTCGATGCCGAACTCCTCCTCGAACGCCATCACGAGCTCGACGGTGTCGAGGCTGTCCGCCCCGAGATCGTCGATGAAGCTCGCCTGCTCGGTGATCTTGTCCTCCTCCACGTCGAGATGCTCGACCACGATCTTTTTGATGCGCTCGGCGATGTCGCTCATGTCCTCTCCTCGGTTTGCGGCCCTTGGGCGCTGTTATGGGTCGATCTCCGGGCCGCCCTGCGGCTCCGCCCGCGTCCTCGAAGGGGTCGGGAATGCGGCCGCAGCCCGTCCCGGGCCGCAGGTCGCGGTTCCCTTAGCAACAGTTGTGGGGGGGTGCAATCCGTCAGTCGCGCCCTTTTCGGCCGGGACGGGGCGGCGGGCCGGGCTAGCTCTGGCGCGAGAGAGTGGCGAGGAGGGTGCGGATGGCGGAGAGGCCGGCCTGGGCGGGATCGTTGGGTGCGACGCTCGACGAGGTGTGGCGCCGGCTGGCGCGCGGGGTGGCGGACCGGCGGGCGCCGGCGCGCCATCCGGTCTTGGCGACGGTGGGGCTCCGGGCCTTCGCCGAGGCGCGGGTGGTGGTGCTGCGGGGGGCGGACCGGGGTGCGGCGCGGCTCGAGATCCACACGGACGGTGCGGCGGGCAAGGTGGCGGAGCTGGCCGGCGAGCCGGGGGCGACGCTCCTCGTCTGGGAGCCCCAGGCCCGGCTCCAGATCCGCCTCCGCGCGGTGATCCGGCCGGGCACCGCCCAGGCCACCGCCGCGGCCTGGGCGCGGGTGCCCGAGCCCGCGCGCGCCCAGTATCGGAGCGTGCCGCCCCCCGGCGCGCCGGTCCCCGGCCCGGGCGCGACCGCCGAGGGGCCGCCGCGGTTCACCCTCCTCGCGGCGGAGGTCCAAGAGATCGAGACGCTGCATCTGGGGGAGCCCCAGGCCCGCGCGCTCTTCGCCGCGGAGGACGGGTGGGCGGGCCGCTGGCTCGCCCCGTAAGCCTCAGACCATCGCCATGCCGCCGTTCACATGGAGCGTCTGGCCGGTCACATAGGCGGCCTCGGGCGAGGCGAGATAGAGCGTCGCGGCCGCGACCTCGTCCGCCGCGCCCATGCGGCCTGCGGGGATCGCGCCCAGGATCCGCTCCTTCTGCTGCTCGGTCAGCTTGTCGGTCATGGCCGTCGCGATGAAGCCCGGCGCCACGCAGTTGACCGTGATGCCGCGGGAGGCGACCTCGGCCGCGAGCGATTTCGACATGCCGACGAGCCCCGCCTTGGCGGCCGCATAATTCGCCTGGCCCGGATTGCCCGTTGTGCCGACCACCGAGCCGATCTGCACGATCCGGCCCCAGCGCGCCTACATCATCGGGCGGAGGACCGCACGGGAGAGGCGGAAGACGGCGGTGAGATTGATCTCGAGCACCGTCGTCCAGTCCTCGTCGGCCATGCGCATGGCCAGGGTGTCGCGGGTGACGCCGGCGTTGTTCACCAGGATGTCGAGCCCGCCCATGGCCTCGGCGGCGGCTTTGGGCAGGGCCTCCGCCGCGTCCGGGTCCGAGAGGTTGGCGGGCGTCACATGGGCGCGTTCCCCCAGCGTGGCGGCCAGCGCCTCCAGGGGCTCCACCCGGGTGCCGGAGAGCGCGACCGTGGCCCCCGCGCCGTGGAGCGCCGTGGCGATCGCGCCGCCGATGCCGCCGGACGCGCCGGTGACCAGCGCGCGCTTGCCTGTGAGATCGAACATAGCCCTCTCCCTCAGCCGTCCTGGAGGGCGGCGGCGAGTGCGCGCACCTCCTCCGGCGTGCCCGCATTCTGGGTCGCGATCTTCTTGTCGATTCGCCGCACCATGGCCGAGAGCGCCTTGCCCGCGCCGAGCTCGACCGTCTCGGTCACCCCCTCCTCGGCGAGGCGGAGCACGCTCTCGCGCCAGCGCACCCGGTGGGTAACCTGCTCCACGAGGCGTCGGCGGATCTCGTCGGGCTCGGAGACGGGGGCGGCGGTCACATTGGCCACGAGCGGCACGGCGGGCGGCTGGATCGCGACCTCCGCGAGCGCCTCGGCCATGGCGTCGGCCGCGGGCTGCATCAGCGGGCAATGGAAGGGCGCGGAGACCGGCAGGAGCACCGCGCGCTTGGCCCCGTGTTCCTTGGCGATCAGCACCGCGCGCTCCACCGCCGCCCGGTGGCCGGAGACGACCACCTGGCTCGGGTCGTTGTCGTTCGCGGCCTCGCAGATCTCGCCCTGGGCGGCTTCGGCGGCGACGATCACGGCCTTGTTGTAGTCGAGCCCGAGGAGGGCCGCCATCGCTCCGACGCCCACAGGCGCGGCCTCTTGCATGGCCCGGCCGCGGAGGCGGAGGAGCCGCGCGGCGTCGGCCAGCGCGAGGCTGCCGGCCGCGGCCAGCGCCGAATACTCCCCGAGGGAATGGCCGGCGACGAAGGCCGCCCGATCGAGCCCCACCCCCTCCGCCTCGAGCGCGCGGAGCGTGGCGAGCGAGGCGGCCATGAGTGCGGGCTGCGCGTTCTCGGTGAGGGTCAGGGCCTCGGCGGGACCCTCCCAGATCGTGGCGGAGAGGGGCGTGCCGAGTGCGGCGTCCACCTCCTCGAACACGGCGCGGGCGGCCGGATAGGCCTCCGCCAGGGCCTGCCCCATGCCGACGGTCTGCGCCCCCTGTCCCGGAAAGATGAAGGCCCGCATCCGCTCCCCCGTTCGCCCGTTTTGCGCTCTCTGCGGGAGCGTCGCGAAACTGTCAAGCGATGGCCCGGGCCGGCGCGGGGATGGACTTTCTTTTGCCGTGTTTCGCTGCTAGCTGCACACGCTCAGGTTGCAAAGAGGGGGAGGCGACCATGCGTCCGGCATCCGTCATGTGGTTCGAGCGCCTGTTCGCCGGGTCGCTCGCGATCGGGCTCGCGGGGCTCTGGCTCGACTGGCCGCGGCTGGAGCGCGAGGCGGGCGACGAGCTCGGCTTCGCGGTGCTCGGTGTGGGGGTGCTTATGGCCGTGGGGGTGGCGCTCATGCTCTCGGCCAGCCGCCGGCGCTCGAAGCTCGCACGGGCGCTTCTGGCCGCCCTCGTGGTGATCGGGATGGCCACCGCGGTGCCTCAGATCCTGGCGGATCTCGCCGCGGCGCCGCTCATGGGCGCGCTCGGGCTCCTACAGGCGGGGATGCAGGTGGCCGCGGTCCTCCTCATCTTCGGACCGGACGCGCGGCCCTGGTTCCAGCCGAGCCCCGCCTGAGCGGCCCTCAGCGTGTGGGGAGCGCGGCCCAGTCCGCGTGGGAGATCCGTCGGCCGGGATAGGCGGGGTTCTCGAAGGGCCACACATCGGCCACCCAGCGCTCCACGGCCGCGAAAAGGTGCTCGTCGAGGGCGTCCGCCTCCGGTCCCTCGCGGACCCAGAGGAGCACCTCCACATCATGCGTCCCCTTCCGGGTGGGGTAGAAATAGAGGCAGCCCTCCACCCGGCTCTCGTCGAGGGTCACCACCGTGTAGGCGAAGGAGGAGCGGAGGCGGAACTCCGTCTGGTGCCAGCCGAGATCGGCGAGGTTGCGCTCGAGCGTGAGACCCGTGGGCCAGACGCTGCCGGGGCGGTAGACGGTTTTGAGCCGGGTCTCGCTCTCGACGACGGCGGCGAAGTCCTTCACCACATCCGAGACGTCCAGGGGGCGGAGGCGCAGGCGCTCGGTCTCGAAGCGGAGCGGCACCTCGAACGAGTCGGGCACGATGGTGTCAGCGTACATGGCAGATGCCTTGTCCAATATGCGGAGCCCCGACCCTAGCGCATCCGCGGGCCAGCGCAATCGCGCGGGCTTGCGCGGGCCCGCGGATTGGGGTATCGCACCCGCCTCCCGAGACGGCAGACGCACGCGCCGCTCCACCCTGGGATCGGGAGGCGAGACCCCTGGGGACGGAAGCGCGAGGCCAGATGGAGGGCGGGCAGGCATGCCGCTCTACGAACACACGTTTATCGCGCGACAGGACATCTCCAACGCGCAGGCCGAGGCGCTCATCGAGCAGTTCGGCCAGGTTCTCACCGATCAGGGCGGCACGATCGTCGGCACCGAGTACTGGGGCCTGCGCACCCTCGCCTACAAGATCAACAAGAACCGCAAAGGCCATTACGGCTACATTCGCTCCGACGCGCCCTCGGCGGCCGTGCAGGAGATGGAGCGCCTCATGGGCCTCCACGACGATGTGATGCGGGTGATGACCGTGAAGGTCGAGGCCCATGAGGAGGGCCAGTCCGCCGTGCTCATCGCCAAGTCGAGCCGGGACGAGCGCGGCCCCCGGGGCGACCGGGGCGACCGGGACCGCGGCCCGCGCGGCGATCGGGGCCCCCGCGGCGGCTTCGGCGACCGCGACCGCGGCCGGGGCCCGCGTGGCGACCGCGACGGCCGCCCCGCCCGCCGCGGCGACGACCGCCCGCGCCCGCCGCGCGGCGGGCCCAGAGGAGCGT
>CAYXPI010000232.1:0-5088 GCA_964467005.1 uncultured Limibaculum sp.
CGAGCGGCCAGACATGGGCGAGCAGATCGTCCGGAACCTCGATGCCTGCGAGGCGGAAGGTCTCGACCGTGCCGCTCCGGCGGAGCGCCCAGCGTGCCACGCGCTGGACGACGACGATCGGCGCCGGCTCCCACATGTCGACGCGCCTCGGCGTGGTGCCTTGCCCGCTCTGTGCAACCGGGGGCATCGCCGGCGCCGGCGCGAGAGGCTATACCGGCGGGGGAGCTTCCGGGGGAATGGGATGAGCGCCGAGGAAGGGACGGGCGCCCGGGGCGAGCGTGTCCGCGGGTCGGAGTTCGAGGCATACCGACCGGCGGGCGATCTCGGACGGGCAACAGCGCGCGGCGGGACCCTCGCGGTCGCTGCGCAGATCGCGCGCCTCACGCTGCAGCTAGGCGTGCTAGCGATCCTCGCCCGGCTACTCGCGCCCGAGGACTTCGGGCTGGTCGCGATGGCGCTGGTGCTGACCGGTTTTCTCGCGATGTTCGCCGATCTCGGGCTCTCGACAGCAACGATGCAGCGCGCGGAGATCACCGAGGACGTTGTGAGCGCGCTGTTCGCGCTCAATCTCGTCTGCGGCGTGGGCGCGATGGTGGCGCTCGTCCTCGTCGGCCCGTTTGCCGGCTGGGCGTTCGACGAGCCGCGGCTCGCGCTTGTGGTCGCCGTGCTCGCGAGCGGACTTCCCGTGCTCGCGGCCGGGCGCCAGCATGCAGCGCTTCTGCAGCGCGGGCTCAGAATCGGCCGCATCGAGGCCGCCTCGCTCGCCGCGCAGGCGGGGGCGGCGGCAGCGGCGGTCGCGCTCGCGTTCGCCGGGGCAGGCTACTGGGCGCTCGTCGCGCAGAACCTCGTCGCGACCGGGCTCGGCACGCTGTTCCTCTGGATCGCCTGCACCTGGCGCCCGCGGCGCCCGCGCGCGAGCCCCGCTGTCCGCGAGGCGGTCGGCTTCGGGCTTCGGGTCGCGGGCTTCCAGGTCCTTAACCAGGTCCACCGTCAGACCGACGATCTCCTCGTCGGCTGGCGCTGGGGCGCGGCCGAGCTCGGCCTCTACAATCGCGCCTATATGCTGCTCACCATCCCGCTGCAGATCCTGACCGGGCCGGTCAGCACCGCGGTTCTGCCCGCGCTCAGCCGGCTCCGCCACCGCGACCGCGACGCCTGGCTCGGGCTCTACGCGACGGCGATCGGGAGCGTAATGCTCATAGCCGCGCCGGCGGCGATGCTTCTCGTGATCGGCGCCCCGCAGATCGTTGGCCTGTTGCTCGGTCCCGGCTGGGAGGGGACAGCGGAGATCTTCGGGTGGCTCGCGCTCTCGATCCTCGCGCAGCCGGTGATGAGTTCGGTCGGCTGGCTCTGGATCTCGGCCGGCGCCTTGCGGGACATGCTCCGCTGGGCGGCGATGTCGATCCCGCTCATGGTGCTGGCGATGCTCGCGGGGTTGCCCTGGGGCGCGGTCGGGGTGGCGGCCGGCTATGCGACGAGCATTGTGCTGCTGACGCCGGTCTGCCTCCTCTACGCCGCACGCGGGCTCGGGATCGCGATCGCGCCGGTCTGGCGCGCGGTCGTGCCGCCGATCCTCGCCGCGCTTCTCGCCTTCGCGCTCGTCCGTGCGCTGGGGCCCCCGGCGGTTGCGGCGGACGCGCTAGCGGCGGCGGCGGTGAATGCGGTCCTCTTCGCCACGGCCTATCTCGGCTTCACATTCGCCTTCGATCGGACGATCATCGCGCGGACGCTCGGCTTCGCGCGACTTCTCGGCCGCGGCGCGGCGGGCGAAGGGGAATGAGGGCAGCCACGGTGCAGGACCACGAGCCGCTTTGGAAGCGCATGGCGCGACCCGTCTGGCATGCGGCGCTGGCGACGCGGCGGATCGTGCTGGGAACGGCGCACCGGTCGGGGCTGAACGCGCTCAACCGTGCCCGCAATGCGCGGCGCCAGGCGCGCCGGCTCGAGATCGGGCCCGGCGACCGCCCGGTCGAGGGCTTTGAGGCGATTAACATCGTCTGGAGCCCGGGCGTCGACTATGTCCACGACATCCAGCGCGGCCTGCCCTTCGCCGATGCGACCTTCGAGACGCTCTACGCGAGCCATGTCCTCGAGCATGTGCCCTGGTACCGCGTCCCCGAGGTGCTGACCGAATGGCACCGGGTGCTGAGGCCGGGTGGCCGGGTCGAGATCTGGGTGCCGAACGGGCTCGAGATCGCCCGCGCCTTCGTTCGCGCCGAGGACGGCGAGACGCACGAGATCGCCGAGGACGGCTGGTGGCGCTTCAACCCCGCGCAGGATCCCGCCGCCTGGGCCTGCGGGCGCACCTTCTCCTACGGCGACGGGCGCGGGACGCCGGGTCATTTTAACTGGCATCTCGGGCTCTTCTCCGAGCGCTATCTGAAGACGCTCCTCGCCGGGGCGGGTTTCGTCGACTGCCAGCGGCTGCCGCGCTCGGCGGTGCGCGGCTACGATCACGGCTGGATCAATCTCGGCGTCGCGGGCACCCGACGATGAACTTCCGCAGCCTAGCCGATCTGGTCGAGATCACCCGGACCCGCGCGCCGGAGCTGCCGCGCGACTTCGAGCTTGTCGTCGGCGTGCCGCGGAGCGGGATGCTGCCCGCCACGGTCATCGCGCTCCTTCTCGACCGTCCGCTCCTCGATCTCGACGCGCTGATCGCGGGGCGAATGCCGGAGAGCGGGCTCACCCGCCGGCCCGAGGTCCCGTTCGCGCGGCTCGCCGACGTCCGCCGGGTCCTCGTCGTCGACGACAGCATCACCAGCGGACAGAGCATGGCGCGCGCACGGGCGCGGCTTCGCGATGCGCGTCCCGATCTCGATGCGCGCTTCCTCGCGGTGATCTCGGATCGGCGCGCGCATCCGGAGGCCGATCTGCAGTTCGATCTCTGCCCGATGCCACGGGTCTTCGAGTGGAACATGATGAACTCGTGGCTCTGCGGCGAGGCCTGCTTCGATCTCGACGGGGTGCTCTGCGCCGATCCCACTGCCGCCGAGAACGACGACGGGCCGCGCTACCGGCGCTTCCTCGCCGAGACGGCGCTTCTCAGGCGTCCCGGCCTTCCGGTCCGCAGGATCGTGACCTCGCGCCTCGGCCGCTACCGCGCCGAGACCGAAGCCTGGCTCGCACGCCATTCGATTACCTGCGAGCGGCTCGACATGCTCGAGGGCGTCAGCGCCGGAGAGCGCCGCGAGGGCCGGCTCCATGCCCCCTTCAAGGCACGGGTCTACGCTTCCGATCCTGGCGCGCGACTCTTCGTCGAGAGCGATCCGGAGCAGGCTGCAGAGATCGCTCGGCTGAGCGGCAAGCCGGTGCTCGACGCGGGCTCGATGCGCCTCATGGACCCCCGGGTTCCGAGCCTACCCTGGGCGGCCGCGCAGGTGCGCGACCTGCCGCGGCGCGGGGGCATCGTAGCCGAGCTCGTCGCAGGACGGCTTGGGCGGCTCTTCACGCGCTGAGAGCGCAACGAGGCGACTTGGCCAGGCTTGTGAGCGATTGTGGGCGAGGAAAAGCACCTTGGCGCGAAAGAGCCCGTGGCGCGTGACCTCGGCCTCGGTGGCTCGGCGAGCGCGAAGCCCACATGGCGGATCCGCCTGCGCAGGTCGGCGCCGTTACCAGCGTATATCGCCACGCTGGTCTAACAGGTCTCGGGCGTGGTTGTGTCAGGCTCCTCGAAGGTCATCTCCAGCTCTCGACGATCGGCACCATGACGACCGCGTACTAGAACGGGAAGAGCCGATGGCGCTCGGGCGAGTTACAGCGCCGGCAGCGCCGTTCGGGCAGCAGCCAGCGCGCGAAGCGCCCGGCATGAAGCGGCTGCCCGAGCAACCGAGCAACCAGCCGTCCCTGCCGCCCTGCCATCGCCCCCCGGCGTTCCGCTCAGCGCCAGCGAGGCAGCCGCGCCGAGAGCCGCGCCAGCGCACCGCGGAGGCCTTGCCCCTCAGCCCCCACCCCGCTCCGGCGCAGCATGATCTGCACCACCTCGTCGACGCGCATGCTCTGGCGCCCGAGTGTCATCAGCGTGCCCATCCCGATCAGCCCCGCATCCATGTCGGCACGCAGATAGCGGTTGCGGATCGCCGCCTCGGTCTCGTGATGCAGCCCCTCGGCGCCGATCACGCTGTTGGCGTAGGCGCCTGTCTGCCCGGCAGCGGGCCGCTTGTGCCAGAACGCGAGTGGCTCGGCGAGAAGGCGGATGTCGCGGTGGCGGATCACACGCAGATAGAACTCCCAGTCACCGAGCACCGGCAGCGTCTCGTCGTAAGGTCCCACCTCCTCGTGCAGGCTCGCGCGGTAGACGAGCCCGTTCGGCACGATGTGATTGAACTGCGCGAGCGTCGCGATGGTGATCGCGGAGAGCTCGGGCATATGTGCGCGCCGGCGCCGCTCGCGCAGGACCCCGTCTTCGATCGTCTCGAGAACCTCGACGACCCGCGAATAGACCGCACCGACCCGTGCAGGCGCATCCGTGAGCGCCGCGGAGGTCGTCTCGAGAAACCGCGGCGCCCAGCTGTCGTCATCGTCGAGGAGCACGAGCTGCCCGCAGTCCCCGAGCGCGCGGACCCCAGCATTGGCCGCGGGCCAGCGCCCCTCCGACGCGGCGTGGTGGACGACCCGGAGCCGCGGGCGGATCTCGGGCGTCTCGCGGTCGACATAGGCCTCGAGCGCCTCGGCATCGCCGCCGTCGTTGACCAGCGCGACCGCCCAGTCCCGCTCGGACTGCGAAAGCACGCTGCCGAGCGCGCGCGCAAGCGTCGCCGGACGGTCCTTCGTCCGCATCACGATCCCGATCCTCGGCATCGGCCTTCCCCCTCGCGGCCCCGCGACAGCACCCCCGGGACTGCCTTGAATGCCCATATCTAGCGACCGCCGCCGCGGCGATGCAAGCGGGACAGCGTGCCGCCACCGGCCGTCTCCCATTTCAGGACGAGGCGGGGCTCGGCCACGATTATGGCGGGTCGACGCGCGCCGGCGGGCGCGCGCCCGCGCGCCGGCGGGACATGCGAGGAGAGGCCGAGATGAACCGCGCCGGGTTTGCCGGAGGCTTATGATCTTTAGCTACGCGGCCTCATCACGAGTTTCCAGCGC
>CAYXPI010000233.1:0-5073 GCA_964467005.1 uncultured Limibaculum sp.
GGGCGCCCTCGACGAGCCCCGCGTGAAACTTGTCGACCAGACCGGCCTCGTGCTGATCGAGATGCGGGGGGCGAGCCCAGACGACGCGCAGGCGCGCGCCGAGGCGCTGACAGCGGCCTTCCTGGCAGAGCTGGAGACGCTGCGGCGCGACGAGCAGACCCGGCGCGCGGACAGCGCGCGTAGCGCGATTGCCGAGTACGAGACTGCGGTTGGAGACATCCGGCAGGCCATCACCCGGCTGCAGCGCGAGAGCGGCCTCACGTCGTCGGAGACGTTCGAGGAGATCGTCGCCGGCCGGGAGGCGCTCGCGGCGCGCCTGCGCGATCTCGATGCCGATCTCGAGCAGACGACGGCCCGGGCTGCGGCGCTCGAGGCCGCGCTCGGGGTTGAGGCGCGGGTCGCGGCGCTGTCGCTCAAGCTGCAGGCGGACCCCGAGTTCCGAAATCTCGGTGACGCCATGGCGACCGCCGCGTCAGAGCTTGCCGAGGCGCGGGGAGAGTATGGCGAGCGCCATCCGGTGCTGGTCGCCGCGCGGGACCGGTACGCCGGCACGCTGTCGCGGCTCCGCGCCCGGGCCGGCCGCCTGACCGGGCTGGAGGACGCGGCGCTAGGCCAGCGGATCGATCTCGCGGCCGACGGGGAGAGGGCGAGCCTGCTGGCCGAGCTCGTCCGCCTCTCGGCCGAGCGCGGGGGCCTCCTGGCCGAGCGCGCCGTGGTGGCCGACAAGCTCGCCGATGCCGATCTCCGGGTCGACCGGCTGATGGACGCCGCCGGCCGGCTCGACGATCTCCAGCGCGACTATCAGGTGGCGGAAGCCGTCTTCGCCTCCGCCCTTGCCCGTGTCGATACCTCGAAGGCGGACGTCTTCGCATCCTATCCCCTCGTGCAGGTCCTAGAGACGGCCTCCCTGCCCGAGAGCCCCTCGTCGCCGCGCAAGATGATCGCCATCGCCGCCGGGATCGCCGGCACGCTCTGCCTCTTCGTCGCGCTCGCTCTCGCCTGGCTCCGCCGCCCGGTCATCGACTGGCTGATCCGCAAAGCGACCTCGGCGTGAGCGCCCGTGCCGCCAATCCCGCCGAGGCCATGATCGCATGGACGATCCGGGCGACCTGGCCGCTCTACTTTTTCGGAGCGCTCTATGTCGTGAGTCCCGTAATCGCGTGGCTGCTCGCCGGGCTCGCCGTGCTCGCGCTGTATCTCGGTCCGGCCATGCGGCCCGACCTCCGCGCCGCGGGGCCGGTGCCGCCGGTGGTCTGGGCCTGGATTGCAGGCATGGCGGTCATGCTGGTGGCCCTTTGGGTCGGCCATCTCGACTGGGGTCTCGGCACCGGAAAAACGATCAAGTCCACAATCGGCTGGGCCAAGGGCTGGGCGATGATGGCGCTCTTTCCACTGGCCGGGGCCGTGCTGCCGATCCGCCGGGCGCCCATCGTGCGGGCGCAGTGCATGGTCGCGCTCTGGACCCTGTGCCTGCTGCCGATCCTGCTCGCCGCGCCCTATGCCGGGTTGCCTTCGAAGATCTTCGTCTCGCCGCTGAAGGCGGTCGGCGGACCCGGACCGGAATACTTCACCGTCTTCCTCTACATCCTCGATCCGGCGACCTGGACACCGCGCTGGTCGTTCTATGCGCCCTGGTGCCCCTTTGCGGGGTTGCTCGGCGTGGTCATGGTGCTCTTCGCACTCGAGGAGCGGGACCGGCGCTGGATGCTTGTCGGGATCCTCGGCGGGGTCGCGATGATCCTGCTGTCGAAGTCGCGCATGAGCCTGGTTGCGCTCGTCGTCTGCTCGATCGGGCCGCGGATGATGCCGCTGCTCATGCGCGCCTGGGCGTGGGGCATAGCGAGC
Organism: uncultured Limibaculum sp.; assembly: GCA_964467005.1. Taxonomy (GTDB): domain Bacteria; phylum Pseudomonadota; class Alphaproteobacteria; order Rhodobacterales; family Rhodobacteraceae; genus Thermohalobaculum. The sequence continues at coordinate 1,846 of CAYXPI010000233.1, forward strand.
GTCGCGGTCACCTCGCTGGCGGCTCTGGGCGTGCCGCTCCTCAACCTCGCGCACGATGCAGTGGACCGCTTCAAGAACGCCCGCGCGGACAGCACCCGGGTTCGGGCGGCCTTGCAGCGAATTGCCGAAGAGCGCTGGCGCACCGAGGCCGTGTGGTTCGGCCATGGCACGGTCGAACCGGGGCCGCATCTGGTGGAATACATGCCCATCGGCAGCCACCACACGTGGTTCGGCCTGCTGTTCGTGAAGGGGCTGGTAGGGTTCTTCGCGCTCGTCGGGCCGATGGTCTGGCAGCTCTGGCTGGCCCTCGTCGACGCCGCCCGTGGGCCGCGGGGCCGCCTTCCGCTGGGGATCATGCTGGTCTTCGTGATCCTCTCCTTTGGCGAGAACATCGAGATCCAGGCCTACCTGCTCTGGCCCGCGCTCCTCGTCCTCGGCATCCACGCCCGCGAGCTGAGAAAGGGCGCGGCGCCGGACTGACGCCACCCTTAGGTGGCCTGGAGCCGGGCGCAGCAAGACCGCGGTGGAAATCACCGAGGCTCCGTTTAGGTCACTCCGCGCATCCTGTCGCCGTCGCGGGTGATCCGCGCGGAGAGCGCAGTCTGTTTCGCTTGCCCTCGCCCAACATCAGGAAGACGCATGCATCCCGGCCGTAGTGGTCGACGAACGACTGACACCGTTGTGCGCCAGCGCCGTCACGACGAACGTGGCCCCGCCGATGGCGAACCGCGTCCCCGGGGGTCTGTTCGACGGGGTCAGGTCCGTGTCGATGAAGAAGGTGTCGCCGGCCCCTTTGGCAAGGGCGTGTCCGGATCCGCTGAGCCAGTGATCGCCGCTGGTTCCCCGGGACGCGCTCACCGCGATGCTCCCTGGCAGGACGCGCTCGCCCGGGCCTGGACGCGTCACGATCCTGTCGAACGTGCCGTTCTGACTGGGTGCGGCAAGGATGTCGGGCAGGCGCGCCGTGACGGCGTGGCGGGTTCTGAACTCGGCTGGGGCGATCGCTGGCTGGAGCATGGGCCGAGTGGTACCGCGTTTGCCTTACGTCAGAGAGGTAGGCCGGCGCCCGGAGGCGCTCGGCCGGGCGCGCGGCGGCTCACGCAGCGGCTGCGAGCTGACTGGCGGCCCTGGTGCGCCCCTCGAGCATGCCCAGCCAGTCCTGCTCGAACCGGGCCTGAGCGGCGCGGGCGCGGAAGCGGGCGGCGAGGATGCGCTCGGCATGGGCGGAGCGGCAGAGGCTTCGGAGCGTATCGGCCCATCCGGCGACCGAGTTCTGCCCGACGCCGACTGCGCCCCGGCGGACATGCTCGGTCATCCCGTCGGCCTGCGCGACCGCAACGAGCCGCCCGGCGGCCTGCGCTTCAAGCGCCACGAGGCCGAACGCCTCCCAGCGCGAGGGCATCAGCACCGCGTCGCACGCGGCCACCGCCGTTTGCGGCTGCGGGGCCCAGCCCATGAAGCGGATCCTCGGATCGCCCGCGGCGAGCGTCTCGAGCGCCGCCCGTTCGGGCCCCTCGCCCACGACGAGCAGCGTGGCATCGCTCGGCGCCGCCTCCCGGAAGGCTCGGATCGCGATGTCGAAGCCTTTCTGCACGTCGAGCCGCCCGATGAGGCCGAAGACGCGGGGGGCTGCGTCGAGCCTTGGCTCGAGCGCGAGGAAGGGTCCGAGGTCGACCACCGGATTGATGACGATGACGCGATCCTCGAGCGCGAAGCCTGCCCGGACGATCCAGTCGGCCTGCCGCCCGCTCACTGCGGCGATCCGGTCGAAGAGTGCATAGGCCACGCGCATCAGAGTCCGGAACCGGCGCCTCGGCACCGCGTGGCTCGCGACGAAGGCTTCCGTGTAGCTGTGCTCCACATGGATGAGTCGCGCCGCCGGATTGAGCGCCCTGAGTGCTGTGAGCATCGGCAGGTTGGCCCAGCTCACGGAGAGGTGGGAGACGATGACATCGGCACCGAGCCTCGGCGCGCCGAGGCGGCCGCGGCGGACGGTGCGAACCTCGTGGCGGTGCCGGCGCGCCAGCGCCGGGGACTTCGCGATGTGGTCGAGGACGCGGGTGACGCCGCCGGGAGAGGTGTCGTCGACGAGGTGGATAACGGTCTGGGTCATGGGTCTCAGGCTCCTGCGCAAGGGATGGGTCAGCGGGTCACGCGGTGCGGCGGCGGACCCGCAGGCCGGCGAGCCCGAGGAGGCGGTATCCGCCGCGCCCCGCGAGGCAGAGGAGGGCTGCCGCGGCGAGTGTCGTCAGGGTCTTTGCGGGCTCCGCGACGAGCGGCCGGCGAGAGGAGGCCATGGCCCGGCGCATGAGGCCGAGCGCCTCGCGCCCGTCGAGCTGCGCGACTGCCCGGCGGGCCAGGTAGCGGAGCTGGTAGGCGCGGGCTGCCGGGGCGTGGCGGGCGACGAAAGCGGGAGCGATCTCCGAGATCCGGTCAATCATCCGCTCCCAGCTCTCGTGCTGGCGCGCGAGGTTTGCGGAGAGCCCGCCCGGGTTCACCCGGTAGCGGGTGAGGTGGCCGGGGACGCCCTCGATCCGCCAGTCGGTGGAGAGCGCGAAGCGGGTCCAGCACTCGATGTCCTCCGACTGCCGGAACCGCTCGTCGAACCACCAGCGCCGGGTCTCTCCGGCGGGTGTCCAGGCAATCCGGTCGAAGGCTGCGCGGCGCACCACGGCGGCCGAACCATTGCCGATGGGATTGCGGAGCAGCACGTCGCGTGCGGTGATGCCCCTGAGCTTCGGTGACTGTGAGAGGCCGAGGGGCCGGCTTGCGGCGTCGATGAGCGCCGAGCCCGAGAAGCTGATCCCGACGTCCGGCACGCTGTCGAGATGGCGGACATGGGCGGCGAGTTTGCCCGGCTCCCAGACATCGTCGGCGTCGCAGAAGCCGACATAGTCGCCGCGCGCGACCGCCAGGCCGCCATTGCGGGCGCCGGCGAGGCCGCGGTTCGTCTGGCGCACCACCCGGATCCGCGGATCGTCGTAGCGGGCGACGACATCGAGGGTGCGGTCGGGCGTGCCGTCGTCGACGACAATCAGCTCGAAGTCGGCGTGGGTCTGGGCGAGCAGGCTCTCGAGCGTCTCGGCGATGGTGCCCTCGGCCTTGTAGGCGGGCACGACGATCGAGGCGCGGGGTCTGTCGGTGCGGGTCATCGGTCGATCCTTTTGCTTGGACGGGTCAGGCGAAGAGCCGGCGCCGGAGCGCAGCCGGCAGGGCGGGTGCGGCGAG
>CAYXPI010000234.1:0-5059 GCA_964467005.1 uncultured Limibaculum sp.
TCTTGATCTCGGGAGCGGAGAAACCGTCGCTGTCCGTGGGGACTATGAATCCACGAACGCCACCCTCTGTCTGCGCCCAGACGATGGCGATGTCCGAGATGGTCCCGTTGGTGATCCACATCTTGGAGCCGTTGAGCGCGTAGCCGTCGTTCCGCTTCTCGGCGCGGAGGCGCATCGCCACGACGTCGGACCCCGCGCCGGGCTCGGACATCGCCAGCGCCCCCACCCGTTCGCCGGAGACGAGGCCCGGCAGATGGCGCGCCCGCTGCGCCGCGGTGCCGTTCAGGCGGATCTGGTTCACGCAAAGATTGGAATGCGCGCCGTAGGAGAGGCCGACGGAGGCGGAGGCGCGGGAGATCTCCTCGATCGCCACGGTGTGGGCGAGATAGCCCATGCCGGCGCCGCCCTCCGCCTCCGGCACCGTGAGACCGAGGAGCCCGAGCGCCCCCATCTCGGCCCAGAGCTCGCGCGGGAACGCGTTTTCTCGGTCGATCTCCGCGGCGCGGGGGGCGATGCGGTCGGCCGCGAACCGGCGAACGGTGTCGCGGAGCGCGTCGATCTCCTCGCCGAGGCCGAAGCTCATGCTGGCGTCGAACATCCTGTCCTCCCTCGCTTCCGCAGCGGCATCCGTTCGTTTCCTTCCAGCGGCCCTTGGGGCATTCTCTCACTGGTTCCAAGAAAGAAATTCCTGGGGGTCTCATGGTCAAGATGAACACATCGGAGTTGTTCCCCGACATTCCCGACAGCGCCCCCGTCAGTGCCTCCGGTGCCTTTCGCATCATACACGAGATTGTGGCTTACGGGCCCAACGGCACCGGAGCGCGCGCTGCAATCAGCCAAAGTTGGAACGGCAGAGGCTGGACGCTGTCGGGCTCCGGTCAGCCGACCGTGACCGCAAGCAGCGGCTTCATCCAATTCATCATAAACATGCGGATCGGGATCGATATCCTCATGGCCGGGATGGGAGGCGCGGTGACCAACATCGGCAGCCTGAACCGGACAGTCATTGACAGCTTTGATTTCGAGCTCGACGAGTATCGCCGCGGTGAGCGGGCACCGCTCTTGAGCACCAGCAGATTGCCTCGCTTCACGCGGCGGCGCGGCGCGCTGCACGTCCAATTGTATCGGGAGCGCGCGCCGCGGGCGCGGCTGGTGAACCGTGGCGGGCCGGTGCAGAAGTGGCGGGTTCAGATACAGTATAGTCTCGGGATCACTACGGACTTCACCGAGGCGCAGGTGGGGCCGGGCAATCCCCGGTCCTACGCATCGGGGATCGATGCGAATGCGGTGTTTTTTGTGGACCAGCCGCGGCTCTGAGGGGCGGGGCCTCACGCGGTCACCGGCCGCGCCGCTCCCTTGGCCGGCGTCTCGCTCAGCCCGGTCATCCCCGCCACGAGCCGCCAGTAGACATCCTCGAGCGCGGCCGGGGAGATCGGGCCCGCGGGGTTGTACCAGGTGGTGATGCCGGTCAGCATCGCGATGATCGCGCGCGCCGCGATCTTCGGCTCCGGGCCGGAGAGGCTGCCATCCTCGGCGCCCGCCTCGAGGATGAGGGCCAGCTCACGCTCATAGGCGCGGCGGAGCGCTTCGATCCGGGCGAAATTCTCCGGGGTGAGGCTCCGCAGCTCCATAGAGCTCAGAAACACGCCGTCGGCCCGCGGCAGGTGGTGCCGGATGTGGAAGCGGGTGAAGGCCTCGAGCCGCTCGGGCGCGGGTGCCTCGCGCAGCCGCGCGCCCTCCCAGGCGGCCAGAAGCTCCCGCATATGGCTGTCCAGAAGCCCCATGAGGATCGCCTGCTTGTTGGGGAAATAGCGGTAGAGGGCCGCGGCGCCGAGGCCCACCTCCTCCGCCAGCCGGCGCATCGAGAGCGCCTCGTAGCCCTGGCGCGCGATGAGCCGCCGGGCTGCCGAGCGGATCGCCGCCTCCGTGCGCTCTCCCTGGCTGCCGACGCGTCTGGCCATGCGCTCCTCCTCGAGCGCCGAGCCTAGGTGAACGCGCGTTCACATCCAAGCGAAAAGGGGCTAGCCGCCGCGCTCGCCCTCCCGGTCCGCGAGGGCGGCCGCCTGACCGACCCAATCGTCCCAATGGATCCGGTTCTCAAGGGTCTTGAGCGCCGCCGAGACCTCGGCGATCTCCGCATCGGTCCAGGCGGCGATCTCGGCAAACCGGGTCACACCGCGGGAGGCGAGGAGGGCCGCGATCTTCGGCCCGATCCCCCTGATCCGCGTAAGGTCGTCCCCGGGCGGCCGCGCGGGATCCGACGCCTGCGCGCCTCGGCTCAGCCCGCGCCGTTTCCCGTCTTGGGCGAGCCGGCCATCTCCACCGCGGGCGCGGCCGTCTTGGTGTCACCCTCGGGGGCGTCCGTGCCGAAGATGCCGACGAGGCGCCACACGATCCGGTCGCCGTCCTCGAGCTCGATGCCGCCATTCGCCGTGTTCGAGTCCTTGAAGGGCACGATGCGGCGGAGGTTGCCGGTGCCGATGGCGTTCTTCAGCACCCGGCCGGAGCCGTTGTCCAGCGGCTTGCTCAGCACGTAGTACTGCCAAGCGAGCGCGCCGGGCGCGGCGTCCTTCTTCGGCTCGCCGTTCTCCATCGCCACGATCTTCTGCTGCGGGCTGTCCGAGAAGTGGAAGAGCCGCTCCTTCTTGGGCCTATGGCTTTGGCGCGAGCGTGGGACCGCCGACTCGCCATAGGTGACCGTGATCGACTTGAGAAACCGGGTCTCGTCCGCGGGCGTTTTCGGATCGTCGACCGGGGCGGCGGCGAAGGTGAGCTCTTTGTCGGTGCCCTTGGTCTTGGCCGCGACGGCCGTCATCACGTCGAAGACGGTGGCGCCCTTTTTCACAATCACGGTTTCGTCGAAGTAAAAGCCCGTGATGTCGACGCCCACGCAGATCATATCGTCCATGTCACTGTCCTTCTCAAACTGCATTGCCATGTCGAAGGGCGTTCGGGCGATCAATAAACCGGAAGCCAGTTCCAAATTCAGTGGCGCGCTCAATTGCCCGATAAGAGATTAGCGGCTTCCAGCCATCTCCAGCCGTGAAAGTATCGTGAGAAAAGCAATCGGCCGAGGGTGGGGCGGGCCGCAAGTGCCCGCCCGCCGGGTCTCACTTCAGCATGTCGCCGACATGCAGAAGAATCCACTCGTTGTTGTCCGCTTGGCCGATGGCGCGGCCGGTGGAGAAGGGCAGGTTGTTGTCGTTGCCCACGATGATGTGCTCCTCGTCGACCATATCGACATCCTCGATGGTCACGAAGGGGAAGGTGAACCGGCCGTCCTCGTTGGCGCCGGCGCGGGCCACGCCCTCGGGGTCGGCGATGTTCATGAGGTCGACATAGGCGAGCTTCGCCACCGCCGTGCCGGGCTCGCCAAGCTCGATGAGGTAGACGCGCTTGAACTCGGCGGGGCGGTAGAAGCAGTCGAGACCATCCGAGCCCTCGGCGCAGGCCTGGGCCGGGTCGCCCTCGCCGCCGTCGCGCTCGATGACGAGGCCGCGGGTCTCGGAGATCATGTTGAAATCGCCGATGTTGTTGCCATTGACCTCCAGCGGGTAGCGCCAGGCGTTGCCGGTCCAGTCGCGCGCCTCGAGGTCGAATTCGAGGAGGCGGAGGTACTCGCGCCCGTCTTCCGCCTCGACCGCGCCGGCCTCGGCGTCCCAGATCGGGCCTTCGAGGAGGGGGTAGAGCGTCGTGCCGTCCATCGACTGGGCCATGCCCTCATAGCCGCGGGAGCGGCGGACGTCGAAGGTCACGGCGTCGGGGAGGTTGGGCAGCTTGAGGCCCGGATGATCCGGCGAGCGGAGGGTGCGGTCGCCGAGGCGGGTCTCGTGGATCTCGGTCACCCGGCCCTCGAGATCGGTCGCGAAGACGTAAGGCCCGAACTCCTCGCCGAACCAGAGGTGCTCGCCCACGGGCTGGATCGACTCGATGTCGAAATCCGAGCCGGTGAGGTAGCGGCTCTCGGTGTGCTCGGTGGCGATGCGGAAGGGCAGCACCTTCTCGGGGTCCGAGAGGAACACGGTCTCGAGGATCTCGACGCGGCCCGTGTCCCAGTCCGGGCGGATTCGGTGGGCCATCAGCATGGCGTCGGGCGAGTTCGCCTTGGTGCCGAAGCCGTTGTCCGAGAGCGCCCAGTACTCGCCGTCGCCGATGTGCTTGACCCCTGAGAAGCCCTGGATCGGCTGGCCGACGAAGGGCAGCGAGAGTCCGGTGGCGCGGCGGGGGCCGTCGTCCGCCCCGATCCAGGTGCGGCCCTCGATGGAGTAGAGTTCCTCGGTGGGCAGGTTGCCGGCGCCGGTGTAGCGGCCCGAGATCATGAAGGCGCGGGGCGCGTCCTCTGGCGGCACGGCGAAGGAGAGGGCGGGCAGAACGGCGTGGCCGCGGAGCGTGGCGGTCACCTCCTCGGCCGCGGGCGCTGCGGTGGCGAGGGCGGCGGCGGCCACGGTGAGCATGAAGCGGTTCATGAGATCCTCCGTCTTGGGGGGGGGGGCTGGGTTCCCTCCCCTAGCGCGACAGGATGTCACCCCCGCATAAGGCCCATGACAGCCTCGTGACGGTCTCGCTCATTCGGCGGCGGGTGCGGGGTCCTCCACGGTGATGACGGGCTCCATGGCGTTGAGCGTCTCGTTGGAGAGGTGGCAGGAGATCACATGGCCGCCGCCCATCTCCTTGCGCGGCAGGGGCTTGTCGCAGGTGCCGGGCATGAAATAGCCGCACCGCGTCTGGAATGGGCAGCCCACCGGGCGCTTGAGGGGCGAGGGCAGTTCGCCCTCCAGCACCACATGGCGCTTTTTCACATGGGTGTCGGCCACGGGCACGGCGGCCAGGAGCGCCTCGGTGTAAGGGTGGTAGGGCGGGGCGAACACCGCCTCGGTCGGTCCCTGCTCCATGATCTCGCCGAGATACATCACCACCACCCGGTCCGCGAGGTAGCGCACGACGCCGAGATCGTGGGAGATGAAAAGCATCGTCGTCCGGCTCTCGCGCTGGATGTCGGTGAGGAGCTTGGTCACCGCCGCCTGGACCGACACGTCGAGCGCCGAGACCGGCTCGTCCG
>CAYXPI010000235.1:0-5042 GCA_964467005.1 uncultured Limibaculum sp.
TCTCTTCCGGCTTGTCTCGCTTCCCAGCCATTCTTGGTCCTCCTCAAAACGGGATCATCCTATCCCAGTGGGCGGACCACGTCAGTGGGGGCACTCCAGGTCCAGTTCCAGATATCCTACGAACGCAATTTCGCCGACGACGGCTTTGGCCCCCGCGACACAATCGGCTTTCCCCTGAAGCTTCTGCTGCCGAAATGATTTACTATCATGTCAATCGATGTGACGCGGTCGCAAGAAAGAACAATCACGTAGAGATATTGGAATCTGCGCACAAATGCGAACTTTCCAGAGGATCAGGAAGTGCGCATTTTGCAGAAGAGGACAAAAAACCGAGATGATAACCGGAGGAACAGATGACTGCACCACCGACGTTACTGACTTTCTTCACGCGGGTCGCGCTCGCGCTCGCCCTCCTCATCGGCGCCCAGTCCGGCGCCATCGCGCAAGATGGGGCGGCGGATGCCGTCGAGGAGCCGCCGCTCCTCACGGATGAGGAGATCGATGCGCTCGTCGCGCCGGTCGCGCTCTTTCCCGACGCCCTGCTCGCCCAAGTCCTCGTCGCATCGACCTATCCGCTCCAGATCATCAAGGCGGACCGCTGGGTCGCAGAGAACGCGGAGATGGCAGAGGACGCGCGCGCCGAAGCCGTCGAGGCGGAGGGCTGGGACGAGAGCGTCGCGGTTCTCGCAGCGGGCTTCCCAACCGTGATCGACGGCATGGCCGAGGAGATCGACGCGACGGAGCAGCTCGGCAACGCGATGCTCGTGCAAAGTGACGACGTGCTGGACAGCGTGCAGCGCCTGCGCGCCCAGGCCGATGCGGTCGGCAATCTCGAGACGAATGAGGCGCAAACCGTGACGGTCGAGGGCGACACCATCTCCATCGCGCCCTCGGACCCCGAAGTCGTCTATGTGCCGACCTATGACAGCGAGGCGGTCTACACCACCGCGCCCTCCGAGGCGCCCGTCATCGTCGACAGCTCTAGCGACGGGTTCTCCAGCGGAGCGCTGGTCACGACCGGCCTTCTGTCCTTCGGCGCGGGCATGCTGGTCAACGAGGTCTTTGACGACGACGACGACTGGCACGGCTACTGGGGCCCGCCGCGCGGGGGGTATTATGGGGGCTACCGCCGGCCGATCGGCTGGGGCGGCGGCTATGTGCGTCCGCGGCCGGGCATTGGCGTCGGCGGAATCGGCAACGACGTGAACATCAACGTCGACCGCAATCGCACGAGCATCCGCGGCGGTGACCGCTTCGCCAATGTTGACAGAGACGGCAACTGGCGCCCGGACGACCGCCGCCGCAACGAGGCGCGCAACAAGCTCTCCAACCGCAAGGGCCGGGACGGCATCGCCAGCCGGCCGAACGCGCGTGACCGCGACCGCGACGCACTCCGCAAGAAGCTCGACACGCGCGGTGGCGGGGCGGCGAAGCTGAAACAGAACCGCTCGCGCTCCACCCAGCGCACCCTCGACGGCCTGAAGAAGCGCGATGGCGGCGGCAAGATCGCCAAGCGTAAGCCTGGCGCCAAACAAACCGCCCTGTCGCGCAAGGACGGGATCGCGAAGTCGAAGAAGGCGGCAAATCGCGGCAAGATCAGCCGTCAGAAGGCGGGCCTTGGCCAGCGCGCCACGCAGCGGCCGATCGGCAAGAAGAAGGCCGGGGCGATCAAGCGGCCGAAGAAGACCGCGGCGCTGAGGAAGCCGAACCGCAAGGCCGGCGGCGGCAAGAAGGCGTTCAACCGAAAGGCCGGTGGCGGACGAAATGCCCACAAGGCCAAGAACCGAGGCGGCAAGAGCCGCGGGAAGAGATTCAGGCGCTGATGGCCGACTGGACCGCACAGCAGCCCTTCGAGAAACGGAGTAGACCTATGAAGAAACATCTTTTTGGCGCGACCATCGCCATCGTGCTTGCGCTCCCGGTCGGAGCCATCGCTGAACCGCAGACCTTCGAGAGCCCAGAAGCGGGCGCCGAGGCCCTGATCACAGCCCTTCGCGAGGGCGGGCGCGAGCCGATCCTCGAGATCTTCGGCCCCGAGAGCGAGGACATCGTCATCAGCGAGGATCCTGAGCGTAACCGGGCCGACCGCGAGGACTTCATCGCCGCCTGGGACGACCTGCACCGGGTGACCGTGCAGGAGGACGGTTCGGCGCGCATCTATATTGGGCGCGACCAGTTTCCTTTCCCAATCTCGCTGGTCGAGGTGGGCGGCGGATGGCAGTTCGACGTCGAGGGCGGGCGCGAAGAACTCGCCGACCGGCGCATCGGGCGCAACGAGCTCGACGTGATCGAGCTGATGGAGGCCTATGTGCTTGTCCAACAGCGCTTCCGCCAGACCGACTGGGACAACGACGGCGTGATGGAGTTCGCGCACCATATCCTGTCGAGCGCCGAGGTCCGCGACGGGCTCTACTGGCCCCCCGCCGAAGGTGTGCCGGAGCCGCTCATCGGCAGTGCCGTCGCCCAGGCTGCGGCCGAGGGCTACGAGGTCGACGGCGAGGTGGTCGAGCCCGAGCCCTATCTCGGCTACTACTTCCACATCCTCGAGAGCCAGGCCGAGGGCGCGCCGGGCGGTGCCTACTCCTACCTCGTCAACGGCAACATGGTCGCCGGTCACGCCCTGATCGCCTACCCGTCGGACCATGGCGAGACCGGGATCATGAGCTTTCTCGTCGGCGAGAACGGGGTCGTCTACGAGCAGGATCTCGGCGACGAGACCATCGACCGCGCGAGCGCCATCGAGGCCTTCGACCCCAGCGACGGATGGACAGTCGTCGACGAACCCTCGGACTGAGCACTCTCCACGCTCTGCGCCCCCGGGGCCGTTCAACCCCTAGGGGCGCACCCTCCAATCCGCCCCTCCTCCGGCTTCTTCGCCCATCCTCCACCCTCCAAGTCTCTGATACTTCCTTCACAAGGCTCAATACGATGCACCAGGCACAACTCGTCACTGTCACGATCCGTTGCCTTCTTCTTGCGATAGCCCCCTTGGTTTTCATGGCGCTTGCAACAGCCATGTCTGGGGCACGGGCCCAGGAGACCGGGCAGGTGACAGAGCCCGAAGTGGCCGCAGAGGCTGAGGCGGAAGCGGTGCGCGAAGCGGTCTCGGAAGGGATCGCCGAGGATGCAGCCGAAGCTGCCGAGGCTCTTGACCGGGCAGTGGATGAGGCTGCTGCAGCCGAGGCGGTCGGGTCAGGCGCAGTCGGCGATCCGGACGAGCGCGAAGCGATCGCCGAGGAGGCCGCTGATGCGGTCGTCGAGGCGGTGATCGATGATTCGGCCCGCGATGCAGAGACCGGGCTGCCTGTCGAAGTACTGGACCCTGCGATAGAGACCGAGGAACTCGAGCTACGCCTCGTGCCGCTTAAGAAGGACGAACTGGAAACGCTCGCCCGTGCATGGCTCGAGATCGTCAGCGCGCAGACCGAAGGCGTGATGGCCGCGCAGGTGGCGATCTTCCGAACGGAGGGCACGGTCGAGGAAGCCGCCCGCGAAAGGCTCACGGAACTTGTCGCTGAGCGAAAGGAACTGTTCGACAAATTCGCGAAGGTCGTGAATGCCTTCGAAAAGAAGGGTGGTGACGAGACGGTGATTGCTGAACTGCGTGCATACCGGTCGGCAATCATTGTGGAGGAGACGAGGACTGCAGATTTTCAGACGCTGGTCGCGCAGGCGATTGCTTGGTTGAAGAGCCGCGACGGGGGTGTGCAGCTTGGTATTGATATCCTCGTCATTGTGGCTTCCCTCACAGGCCTGCTGATCGTTGCCAAGCTCGTCCGTGGCGTGATGCTGCGTTGGATCGGCCATGTCCCGCAACTTTCGAAGCTTCTGCAGGTCTTCCTCGTCGGGACCGTCTACTGGCTTGTCCTCGCCTTCGGCTTGATGGTTGTGCTCTCGGGTCTCGGCATCGACATATCCCCGGTCTTCGCCTTGATCGGCGGTGCGTCATTCATCATGGCCTTCGCATTCCAGGACACACTCGGCAACCTCGCCGCCGGTCTGATGATCATGTTGAACCGGCCCTTCGACGAAGGCGACTATGTCGATATCGGCGGCACGGCAGGCACGGTAAAGGCGGTGAGCATTGTTGCGACGACCGTGACGACGCCGGACAATCAGGTGATCGTCATCCCGAACAAGAATGTCTGGGGCAATGTCATCACCAACGTGACGGCGAGCCACACCAGGCGCGTGGATCTGACCTTCGGCATTTCCTACGACGACGACATCGGCACGGCGATCGGAATTCTGAAGGACGTGGTCGAGGAGCACCCGCTGACATTGGCCACGCCGGCGCCGACGATCGTCGTGGGGGCGCTCGGTGCCAGTTCGGTCGATATCCTGTGCCGCCCTTGGTCGAAGACTTCGGACTATTGGACGGTCTACTGGGACCTCATGCGTCAGGTGAAGGAGCGGTTCGACGCCGCAGGGATCTCGATCCCCTATCCGCAGCAAGACGTCTACATGCATCAGGTCGCGCCCAAGGCCGAGAAGGCCGTCGCGGCACACGGCGCCACCCACAAAGCAGCCGCCTCCGAAACATCCGTCCAGCCGAGAGGTGATATCTCGAAGGGCGAAGAGGGGCACGAAGGCGAAGGTGACCGAAACTGAACCCGTGCCCGATCGCTACAGCGGAAGCCACAAAGCTGCCGATTCCGACCCGGTCCGGAGGAAATACTGGAATGAAGGCACAAAGATTTCGCTGCATTCCCCACCTGGCTTCACGGTCGAGCAGCTCGAGCTCGATCAGCCGGGCGAGATAGCGGACGTGATCGAGGCCCTCGGCGGCGCTCCGCGCGCCAAAGGCGCGCAGATAGTCTGATCTGGCGGCCTTGGCCGCCTGGGCCGGGCGATCTTCTCGTGCTCGCGCAGGACGGTCGGCAGCTTCAGCTTCTTGAGGTGGTGGCGGAGCAGGATCTCCGGGGCCTCGTCGGACGCCGCGGTCATGGTGAACTCGTCAGCGTCATGTAGTCGGCCGGTCTTGTCCTGCCGACGGTCGCCACCGGCAGGTGGGGATAGCGATCGGCATCGAGCCGCGCCGG
>CAYXPI010000236.1:0-4994 GCA_964467005.1 uncultured Limibaculum sp.
AACCGGCACGGGATCAACGCGGCCTTCCTGCCGATGGCGATCGCGGCCGGCATGACCTCGGCCATCATGAACCCGGTGCGGCCCCAGGAGATGGAGGCGATCCGCGCGGCCAACCTCCTCATGAACAACGACGCCCACGGGGCCGAGTGGATCCGCGCCAACAAGCCCCCCGTCGCCGAGGGCGAGGTTGAGGCCGGTGCCCGCGGCCGCCGCGAGGGCCGCCGCCGCCGGGCGGGCTGAGGGCTATCCCCGCCCCGGCCCGAGGAGCACGAAGGCGAGCTTGCGCTCCCACCCGGTGAAGTAACCCTCCCGCCGCACGGCCCGGGCGCGCGCCAGCGCCCCGGCCTCGCCGAGCGCGACGAAGCGGGCCAGCGCCGCGCGGTCCGCGGGCGCCATCTCCTCCCCGTGCCGCGCGAGGAGCGCCGCCCCTTGCGCGAGGAAGCGCCGGTAGACCCCCCGGTGGCGCGCGAGGTTGCCCGCGAGCCGAACCGCCCGTCGGAGATAGCGCCGGGGCCCGTAGCGGCGCGAGGCCGTGACGTTCCCGCCATGGCGAATGTGGTCCACCGTCACCTCCGGCAAGTACCGCGCGCGGCCGAGCGCCCAGGCCACGAGCTCCACCCAGGTGTCGTGCATGAGCGCGGCCGCCGGGATCGGCGCGGCGCGGGCTGCGAGCGCGGCGTTCACCAGCATGGAGTTGCCGGGGGCAACCGGGAGCGCGAGGAAATCCGCCAGGCCCGTCTTGGTCTCCGGCGCGTGGCCGAGGAGCCGCCAGTGCGAAGGCGCGATCTCCCGGCCCTCGGCGTCGATCACGCGCCGGTCGGTGACGACCATGAGCGGGGTGCGGGCGCCATGGTCGGCCTCGAGGGCGCGCATCTCCGCGAGCCCGGTCGCCAGCCGGTGGGGGCGCCAGAGATCGTCCTGGTCGGCGAAGGCGGCGTAGGGCGCGCGCACCGCCTCCAGAAGCGCGCCGAAATTGCCGCGGGCGCCGAGATTGCCCCGCCGGTCCTCGAGGAGGGTGACCCGGCCCGGATGGGCCTCGGCAAAGGCGCGGAGCCGGGCCGGCGTCGCGTCGGTCGAGCCGTCGTCGCGGGCGAGGAGGCGCCAGTCCCCGTGGCTCTGCGCCGCGATGGAGGCGAGCTGCGCGTCGAGCCGCGCCGCCCCGTTGTAGGTGGCGAGCAGGATCTCGATCGTCTCAGAGCCCGGCATCGCCCCTCCCCCTGGGCGCGCGGCCCCTCTCAATAAATGTAGCGGATCTCCTCGGTCCAGTACCGCTCGAGCGCGCGCATATCGGTGTTGAGGCCCTCGAGGCCGCTCGGGCGGAGGCGGCTGTCGCAGTCGAGATCCTCGGCGTGCCGGCGGAAGAGCTCGCCCACGATGCGGTGCACCTCCATCCCCCGCTCCGTGAGCCGCACCCGCACCGAGCGCCGGTCGATCTCCGAGCGCTGGTGGTGGATGAACCCGGCCTCCACCAGTTTCTTGAGGTTGTAGGAGACGTTGGAGCCCTGATAGCAGCCCCTATTCTTGAGCTCCCCCGCGGTCATGGTCTTGGACCCGATATTGAAGAGCAGGAGCGCCTGCACCGCATTGATCTCGAACCGCGCGATGCGCTCGAACTCATCCTTGATCACGTCGAGCAGCAGCCGGTGCAGGCGCTCGACCAGCGACAGGGTCTCGAGATAGCCGGAGAGCGGGTCCCCCCCGGTTTCGTCGTCGTATTCGGGGGCCAGGGCCGTGCTCATCGCCGCTCTCCATCTTCTCGCAAATCTCGTTCAACACTCGTGCGAATTGACGAATAATTGGTTAACGATGGGTCACGCCCGGCTCAGAGCTCCCCCTTGAGGAGGCGGATGATCCCGGAGAAGTCGCGCCCCCCCTGCCCCGCGAGATCCATGAGCGCGTAGAGCTGGGTGGCCTGGGCGCCGAGGGGGGAGGCGACGCCGGTGCTCTCCACCGCCTCCATGGCGAGCTTCAGGTCCTTGAGCATGAGCGCCGCGGAAAAGCCCGGGGCGTAACCGCGGTTGGAGGGCGCGGCGGGCACCGGGCCCGGGGCGGGGCAGTACTCGTTGAGCGACCAGCAACGCGCGGTGGCGGTGGAGGAGATGGCGTGCAGGCTCTCGGCCGGGAGCCCCAGCTTCTCGGCCAGATTGAACCCCTCGGCGACCGAGATCATCTGGATTGCCAGCATGAGGTTGTTGCAGATCTTGGCGGCCGCGCCCGCGCCCGCGGGGCCGGCGTGGAAGATCGTGCGCCCCATGGCCGCGAGGACGGGCCGCGCGGCCTCGAAGGCGGGCTCCGAGCCGCCCACCATGAAGGTGAGGGTGCCCGCGGTCGCGCCGCCCACCCCACCGGACATCGGGCTGTCGAGGAACCGCTGGCCGCGGCCCTCGGCCTCACCGGCCACGGCCCGGGCGGTGGCGACATCCACCGTCGAGCAGTCGACAAAGAGCGTGGCCGAGGGCGCCGCGGCCAGGATGCCGTCGCCCCCCAGATAGACCGCGCGCACATGTTTGGCCGCCGGCAGGGCCGTGATCACCGCCTCGGCGGAGAGGACGGCGTGGCGCGCGCTCTCGGCCGGGGTGCCGCCCGCCTCGGCGAGCGCCGCGAGCGCCTCGGGCGCCAGGTCGAAGCCTGTGACCGCGAAGCCCTGGCTGATGAGGTTTTTCGCCATGGGCAGGCCCATATGGCCGAGCCCGATGAAGCCGATCTCTCGCATGTCGTCCTCCCGGTTTTGCCCGAGAGGTGGCACGGGCCGCGGCCCGCGCGCAAGCGGGGGCTCAGGGCTCCGCGACGAGGGCGGCGATCTTGGCGATGAGGGGCGCATGGGCCTCTGGCACGGGCTGGGCGCCGGTGACCCAGTAGTAGAGGTCCCAGTCCGGCTCCTCGAGGAGCGCCTCATAGGCGTCGAGCTCCTCGGCGGGCAGCTCCGCCAGCTTCGCGTCGGCGAAGCGGCCGAGGATGAGGTCCATCTCCTTGATGCCGCGGCGCCAGGAGCGCAGGCGTAGGCGCTTCAGCCGGGTCTCGACGCTCTCGGGCGCGTGGGGCAGGTTGGCGGGCTCGATCATGGGGCGCGGGTCCTCTCGGTTTGGAGGACCACACGCGGACCGGGTGCCGCTGTCCAGACGACAATCGGGCGCGGGGGGCCTCAGCCGGCCCCGAGACCGGACATGCCGAGCCAAGCCGCGCCGATCACCCCGGCGCTGGGGCCGAGGGCGTTCCTGCGGATCTCCGCGGCGGGCGGCTCGGCGGCGCCGGCGGCGAGGCTCGCAGTGGCGGCCTCGGCGAGGCCCGGAAGCTCGGAGAGCCCGCCGCCGAGGACGATCACCTCGGGGTCGAGCACCTGCACCACGGGGCGGAGGGCGCGGCCGAGACGCTCGGCATAGGCGGCGAGGCTGGCGCGGGCGCCCGGGTCCCCCGCCTCGGCCGCCGCCGCGATCTCCGGCGGGGCGAGGGCCGCCCCCGTTGTGGCCATGTGGGCCTGCGCCAGGCCCGGGCCGGAGAGCCAGGTCTCCACGCAGCCCCGCCACCCGCAATGGCAGGGCGGGCCCGGGCGCTCGGCATCCCGGGGCTCGGGCAGGGCCATGTGCCCCCACTCCCCCGCCATGCCCGCCGCACCGGGGAGGAGCCGGCCCCCCGCCACGATCCCGCCGCCCACGCCGGTGCCGAGGATGGCGCCGAAGACCGTCTCCGCCCCCTGCCCCGCGCCGGCCCGCGCCTCGGCGAGCGCAAAGCAGTTGGCGTCGTTGGCGAGCGGAACGGGCCGGGCGAGGCGCTGGCGGAGATCCCGGTCGAGCGGCCGACCGTTGAGCGCCTGGGCGTTCGAGCCGCGGAGGAGGCCCGTGCGGGGATGGATCGCCCCCGGCGCGCCCACCCCCAGTGAGGCCGCGGGGCCCAGCGCCGCCTCCGCCTCGGCCACCAATGCGGCGATCGCGGCGAGGATCGCGTCATACGCCGCCGGGGTGGGCACGCGGCGGCGGAGGATCACGGCGCCCGCGCCGTCGAGCCCGGCGATCTCGATCTTGCTGCCGCCGAGATCGACCCCCAGACGCACGGGGCGGCGCACGGGGCGGCGCACCGGGCGGCGCATTGGCCCTCAGGCCTCGGGCGCCTCGGCGAGGGCGCGGAGCCGCTTCTCGAGCCGGGCCAGGCGCTCGGTGACCTGGGACTGCAGGAGGCGGAGGTCGCGCACCTCCATCAGCGCCTCGGAGAGGCCGAGGGGCCCCTCCTCCGCATGGCCGCCGCCCTGGGGCGCGCCCGCGCCCTCTCCCGTGAGGAGCCAGACCATCGAGACGTTGAGGAGCCCCGCCAGCATCTGGAGCTTGTTGGCGCGCGGCTCCGAGCGGTCGTTCTCCCAGTTGCGCACCGTCTGCACGCGCAGGCCGAGGCGCCGGGCGAGCTGCCCCTGGGTGAGGCCCTGCCGGTCGCGCGCGAGCGCCAGCCGGTCTCCGAGGGTGGCGGCGTCCTCGCTGAAATCGTCCATGGATGTCCCCTTCCGTGATGTGTCTCTCGGTTGAGCGGCACCCTATGCGAGCCGTCGCGGCGACGCCACCCGCTGCCGCGGCGCCTTGCCGAGCGACGCCCGGGGGCGTAGACCGGACGAGACAGAAAGAGGAGCCGCCCATGGGCCTTTTGTCCGACAGCCTCGCCCGCGTGAAACCCTCGCCCACCATCGCCGTCTCGTCGAAGGCCGCGGAGATGAAGGCCGCCGGCCACGACGTGATCGGGCTCGGCGCCGGGGAGCCCGATTTCGACACGCCGGACAACATCAAGGAAGCCGCGATCCGCGCCATCCGCGAGGGCAAGACGAAATACACCGCCCCCGACGGCATCGTCGAGCTGAAGGACGCGATCTCGGCCAAGTTCAAGCGGGAGAACGGGCTCGACTATGCGCGGGACCAGATCTCGGTGGGCACGGGCGGCAAGCAGGTGCTCTACAACGCGCTCATCGCCACGCTCAATCCGGGCGACGAGGTGCTGATCCCCGCGCCCTATTGGGT
>CAYXPI010000237.1:0-4993 GCA_964467005.1 uncultured Limibaculum sp.
TCCAAGCGCCGCGTCTCGCTCGGCCTCAAGCAGTGCCTCC
Source organism: uncultured Limibaculum sp. (assembly GCA_964467005.1). Lineage (GTDB taxonomy): Bacteria > Pseudomonadota > Alphaproteobacteria > Rhodobacterales > Rhodobacteraceae > Thermohalobaculum. Next base: position 41 of record CAYXPI010000237.1, read on the forward strand.
AAAACCCCTGGGAGGCGTTCCTCGAGAACAACCCGCAGGGCTCCGAGGTGGAAGGCGAGGTCAAGAACACCACCGAGTTCGGCCTTTTCATCGGGCTCGACGGCGACATCGACGGCATGGTCCACCTCTCCGATCTCGACTGGAACCGTCCAGGCGAGGAGGCGATGCAGGACTATCAGAAGGGCGAGATGGGCCGCGCCGTGGGCCTCGACGTGGATGTGGAGAAGGAGCGGATCTCGCTCGGCGTGAAGCAGCTGGGCGGCGACCCGTTCGCGGAGGCGACCAAAGGCGTCAAGCGCGGCTCCATCGTGACCGTGGCGGTGACGCAGATCGAGGATGGCGGCATCGAGGTGGAGTACGACGGGATGAAGGCCTTCATCCGCCGCTCGGACCTCGCCCGCGATCGGCAGGACCAGCGGCCCGACCGCTTCTCGGTCGGCGACCGGATCGACGCCAAGATCACCAACATCGACAAGGGCGCGCGACGCATCGGCCTCTCGATCAAGGCCCGCGAGATGGAGGAGGAGAAGGAGGCCGTGGAGCAGTACGGCTCGTCCGACTCGGGCGCCTCGCTCGGCGACATCCTGGGTGCCGCCCTCAAGAACCGGGGCGACGAGTGACCGCCCCGCGATGACCTGAGACGGGCACCTGGCCTTCAACCTCGCGCGCCGCGCGGCGCTGGCGAGCCAGGGGCCCACCCTCCGGACGGCGACCCGCACCGGCCTCGCCGCGGGGCGGGCCAGCTCCCGCGGGTCGCCTCGCGCATGTGGGCGGAGGCGCGCGCGCCCTCGACCGCTCAGCCGCACGCGCCCGGGCTTGCCAGGCCCGCGGTCCCGCCCTACCCCTTTGACGCGAGGCAGAGGAGGACAACGCCATGACAGCGACGGCGGACAGCATCATCGAGCGGCGGCGGCTCCGCAAGCGCCTCGCTTTCTGGCGGATCCTGGCCATCCTCGCGGTCCTGGCTCTCGTGCTCTCACTCGTGCCCTGGCGCGGGGCCAAAGAGCGCGCTCCCTACATCGCCCGGATTGATGTCAGCGGCCTCATCGTGACGGACCAGGACCGTCTCGATGCGCTGGAGCGGATCGCCAAGGACGACAAGATCGCCGCCCTTCTGGTCCGGGTCGAGAGCCCGGGCGGCACCGTGGTGGGCTCCGAGGCGCTCTACGATGCGATCCGCGACGTGGCGGCGGAAAAGCCCGTGGTCGCGCTCCTGGGCGAGGCCGCGGCCTCGGGCGGGTACATCACGGCGCTTGCGGCGGACCGGATCGTTTCGCGGCGCAACTCGATCACCGGCTCCATCGGCGTCATCGCCTCGATCCCGGACGCCACGGAACTCCTTCAAAAGATCGGCGTCTCCTTCACCTCCATCAAATCCTCCGAGTTCAAGGCCTCGCCCAATCCGTTCGAGCCCCACGACCCGAGGGCGGTCGAGGCCCGCGAGGCGCTCCTGGCCGACAGCTACGTCTGGTTCCGCGGCCTCGTGGGCGCGCGGCGCGGGCTCGAGGGCCCGGCGCTCGACACCGTGGCCGACGGCCGGGTGTTCAGCGGGGCGCAGGCGCTCGATCTCGGGCTGGTCGATGCGCTGGGCGACGAGGGCGACGCGCTCGCTTGGCTTCGCGCCGAGCGGGGGATCGCCGACACCCTCGAGGTGCGCGACTACCGCTGGACGCGCTCGGAGCTGCCCTTCCCGTTCGACCAGCTCGGCCTCGACCTCGGCGCGGTCATGGGGCACGCCACGATGGGCCTCGCTCCGGGCCCGCGGCTCCTCGCGCTCTACACCGGCTGACCCCGCCTCGGGAGTTGACCCTGCGGTCGGCCCATGTCACCTTCGCGAGTGAAAAACCCTGGCTCAACAGGGAGTTGCCGCTCAAGAGGGGGATGTGATGATCAAGTCCGAGCTCGTCCAGCAGATCGCGGAGGAGAACCCGCATCTCTTTCAGAGGGACGTCGAGCGAATCGTGTCCACCGTGTTCGACGAGATCACCGAGGCGCTCGCCCGGGGCGACCGGGTGGAGCTGCGCGGCTTCGGCGCCTTCTCCGTCAAGACCCGCGACGCGCGCGTGGGACGCAACCCGCGCACCGGGGAGGCGGTGGACGTGCCGGAGAAGACGGTGCCGTTCTTCAAGGCCGGCAAGGAGCTCCGCGAGCGGATGAACACCGAGGGCTGAGGGCGCCCCCGCCGGGCCTGGAGGAGATGCGATGCGGACCGTGAAACTCGCCGTCTTGTGCCTGATCGGCCTCGGGCTCGTCGTCGTCGGCGTCGCCAACATGGCGCGCGTGGACGTCTTCCTGTTGCCCGCGGGGCTCGGGCTGCCGGAGGCGGAGCTTCGCGGCGTGCCGCTCGCGGCGGTCATCTTCGTTTCGGTGATCGCCGGCATCGTGGTCGGCCAGGTGATGGAGTGGCTGCGCGAGGCCAAGCATCGGCGCATGGTGGAGGAGAAGCGGCTCGAGGTCGGCCGCCTCCGCAAGGAGATCAAGCGGCTGTCGAAGCGCCTCGGCGAGGGGGAGGACGATCTCCCGAGCCTCCCGGCCCGCTGAGCCATGGCCCGACGCGCCCGCGTGAAGATCTGCGGCCTGACCGAGCCCGGCGCGGTGACCGCGGCGGCCGAGGCGGGGGCGGCCTATCTCGGTTTCGTGCTCTTCCCGCCATCGCCGCGGTCGCTCACGCCGGAGGAGGTCCGGTCCCTCGCTCTTGGCGCGCCGGGGAACGCGGTCAAGGTCGCGCTGGTGGTGGACCCCGACGCGGCCCTCTTGGAGGCGTTGGCGGATCTGCCGATCGACATGGTTCAGCTCCACGGGCACGAGCCGCCCGGGCGCGTGTCGGAGATCCGCGCCCGCCTCGGCCTGCCGGTGATGAAGGCGGTGGGCCTCCGCGAGGCGGCGGACCTCTCCGACATCGCGCGCCACGAGGCGGTTGCGGATCAGCTGCTCGTCGACGCCAAGCCGCCCGAGGGCGCGACCCGCCCGGGCGGGAACGCCATGGCGTTCGACTGGGGGCTCGTCGCCGGGCGGCGCTGGCAGACCCCCTGGCTCCTTGCGGGCGGGCTCACCGAGGAGACCGTGGGGCCGGCCATGCGCGCGACCGGGGCGGTGCAAGTGGACGTCTCCTCCGGCGTCGAGCGCGCCCCCGGGGTGAAGGACCCGGAGCGCATCCGCCGGTTCATCGCGGCCGCCGAGGCGGCGGACGCGCCCATGGCGGGTGGAGCGCGCCGTCCATGACGGCGGCCCTGCCGCGGGCGGCGTCCCGGCCGCTGGCGGCCCTGGCCCTCGCCGTCCTCGCCCTCGCCGGTGCCACCACCCTTCTCCAGCTCGCGGTGTTCGAGATCCACCTCGTCAACAACGGCGACGGCTTCCGGGTGCTCGACAAAGCCTTCGTCGACCGTCGGCTGATCGGCAGCGGCCTGCCCTTCGCGCCCAGCTACCGCATGCTGCCGATCGAGGCGGTGCCCCCCATTCGCCTGTTGCCGGACAGCCTTTCGGGCCTCCTCGTGCTGGCCATCGCGCTGGCCAGCAAGGCGATGGGCCTCACGCTCTTTCACTGTTGGGTGCTCACGCTCGTCTATCACGCGCTCTTTCTCGCGGGGCTCTGGGCGCTCGTCGCCAGCCTCGCCACCCGCGTTGCCCGGGCGCTCGTCCTCCTGGCCGCCGGGGCCTTCCTCCTCTGTCCCCTCGGGATCGGGTACTTCGCCTCGCCCTTCGAGGAGGCGGCAGTCTTCGCGCTGTTCCCGCTCTGGGCCGCGGCGCTCCGGCGGGCGGAGGACGGGCCCCGGGGCGTGGCGCTCGCCGTGGCCGCGACGATGGCCCTCATCTACGCCAAGCCCTCGCTCATGCTCTTCGCGCTGCCGGCGCTCGCGCTTCTCCCCGGCCTCCGGCCCGCGCGGCGCTGGCTGGTGCTAGGGCTCCTCGCGGCGGTTGTCCTCGGCGGGCTCCTCCGCAACCAGATCCGCTATGGCGACCCCAACGCCTACAACCGGGTCTACAACGGCCTCGCCTATTCCGCGGCCGGGGTGTCGGGCTGGCCCGAGCGTCACTTCCTCGCGCGCACCGAGGTGCAAGGGGACCGGGTGGGCGCGCAGGGCTTTGCCGAGAGCGGGCTGCCCGAGCCGGCGCGCCCCTTCTGGGGCACCTCCTTCTGGCCCGTGGCGGGAACCCTCTCGCGCGAGAGGTTCGCCGAGCTCGCCGCGGCCGGCCGAGGCCCCGCCTATCTCGCCAAGCTCGCACGCGCGCCGAGCCTCGCCGGGGCCGTGGCGGTGGAGGGGTGGGAGACCGCCCGGCGGGCGGATTACCGCCTGGCCTATCTCTTCCCGGGGCCGATCCGGCCGCCGGTCGACGCGGGTCTCCGCCATCTGGGGCTTCTTCTCCCCGTGGCCTTGGCCATTCTGGTCGCGGCGGTGCTGGCGCGGGAGCGACGGGCCGCCACCCTCACCCTGCCGCTGGTTCTCTCGCCCGTCTTCGTGGTGATGGCGGACGGCTATTACGAGTTCGAGAAGCACATGATGCCCTTCCTCGCCACCGGGCCGATCACCCTCGCGGTCGCGGCGGATTGGCTCCTTCGCCGCCGGCCCGGGGCCATCGACAGCCGCGGCCGCCGCGCGTAAGGACAAGGGGAAACGGAGGACGCCATGAACGAAACCGCCCCCAACAGCTTTCGCACCGGACCCGACGAGGAGGGCCGTTTCGGCCTTTACGGCGGGCGCTTCGTCGCCGAGACGCTGATGCCCTGTATCCTCGAACTCGAGGCCGCCTACGCCGCCGCCAAGGACGACCCGGCCTTCTGGGCCGAGATGGACGATCTCTGGACGCATTATGTGGGCCGGCCCTCGCCCCTCTATCTCGCAGAGCGGCTCACCGAGCGCCTCGGCGGCGCCAAGATCTACATGAAGCGCGACGAGCTGAACCACACCGGCGCGCACAAGATCAACAACGTGCTCGGCCAGATCCTGCTCGCGC
>CAYXPI010000238.1:0-4880 GCA_964467005.1 uncultured Limibaculum sp.
CGCGGCGGGCCTTCTCGCGGCTGATCGCGGCCTCGCCGCGCGCGTTCTCGACCCGTTCGAGGAACACCTCGACGATGTCTCCCGGCTCGATCTCGGCGGGCTTGCCTGCGGTGGAGAACTCCTTCAGATCCACCCGGCCCTCGGCCTTAAAGCCCACATCGATGACGGCCTGGCCGTTCTCGATCGCGATCACGGTCCCTTTGACCACCGACCCCTCCTCGGGGGTCTCCTTCTCGAGGCTTTCGTTCAGCAGGGCCTCGAAGTCTTCCATCGTCGCGGCTGGCGCCATGTGCGTGCAGTCTCCTAACGGTTTACGGGCCGACCGGTTGGCTCCGGCGGTCTTGCATCTGTCTCGGGTCTTGGGCGGCTCTTGTGGGGCCGGTGCGGGATGTCAGGCCCGCGGGGCCACCTGCTCGATGATGTCGACCGCTCGTTCGACGGCCTGCTCTATAGTCAAATCGGTCGTGTCGATCAAGTGCGCATCCGCGGCCTGGAGGAGCGGGGCGTCCGCCCGGGTGGCGTCCCGGCGGTCCCGGTCCTCGATCTCGGCCAAGACGCTCGCGAGGCTCGCCGCGCTGCCGGCCGCGGCTTGCTCGGCGTGGCGCCGCGCGGCCCGGGTCTCCGCACTCGCGGTCACGTAGAGCTTTACCTCGGCCTCGGGGCAGATCACCGTGCCGATGTCCCGCCCGTCGAGCACAGCGCCGCCCTCGCGCCGGGCGAACTCCCGCTGAAACTGGACGAGACATTTCCGCACGCCGGGCATCGCGGCCACCTTCGAGGCCGCGCGCGAGGCGAGCGGGCCGCGCAGATCCGGGCGGTCGAGCATCTCCGGCGTCAGCCCCCGCGCCACGAGCTCCGCCACCCCATCGTCGAGCGTGCCCCGCCCCTGATCGAGCGCGATCCGCCCGACGGCGCGGTAGAGGAGCCCGGTGTCGAGATGGGCGAAGCCGAAACGCGCCGCCACTGCGCGCGCGATGGTGCCCTTGCCTGCCCCCGCTGGCCCGTCGATCGCCACCGTGAAGATCATCGCGCTGCCCTTCGTCTCCGGGGACCGTCGCTTAGTCGATCTCGCCGGTGCCGTCCACCGAGAGGCGGCACCATGCGGCTCTGAGACATTTACCTTGTGTAAGAGCCGATTCGCGCGCAGCTTCGACGAGATCGCAATCGAAAGGATGTTCTGCAATGTGGAAGATGCCGATCCTTGGCGCCTGTGTCCTCGCCGTGCTCAGCATGCCGGCCCAGGCAGATCCCGCCATCGACCGCGCCGCCCAAGTCAGCGCTGTCGCGGCTGCATGGCAAGCCTTCGGCGCGGGTGACTTCGACGAACTGGCCGCGTTCTATTCGGAAGACACGATCTTCGTCATGCCGGGCCAGACCGACGTGATCGAGGGCCGGTCCGCGTTCCGTGCAGCCCTCGACGGCATCGGCGAGGCAATTCCGCCCGGCTTCAAGATCGACGCGATCCGCTACGCGATCGGGGAGGACGAGGTCGTCAATCTCGTCGATTGGTCGTCGGACAAGCTGCCGGAAGGTTCACATCTCGCGATCACTTTTCGGTTCGACGAGGACGGTCTGATCGCGGAAGAGCGTTGGTTCGTCGACACCGTTCAGTGGCAAGCCGCCTTCTGAGCCTCACGGCCCGCCGGGATCGAAGCGGGCGCCGAGGCGCTCCATCAGCGGGCGGAAGCCCGGGAAGGAGGTGGCGATAGGGCGGGCGTCGTCGATCGTCACCGGGGCCTTGGCGCCGAGGCCGAGGACGAGGAAGGCCATGGCGATGCGGTGGTCGAGATGGGTGGCGACCCGTCCGCCCCCCGGCACCCCGTCCCGCCCCCGGCCGTGAACCACCATGCCGTCCTCCTCCTCCGTCACCGCCACGCCATTGGCGCGGAGGCCGGCGACGGTGGCCGCGATCCGGTCGCTCTCCTTCACGCGGAGCTCGCCGATCCCGCGCATCACCGTGTCGCCCTCCGCATAGGCCGCGAGGCAAGCGAGCATCGGGTATTCGTCGATCATCGCCGGCGCGCGCTCCGGCGGCACCTCCACGCCCCGGAGCGCCGAGCTGCGCGCCACCAGATCGGCCACGGGCTCGCCGCCCTCTTCGCGCGGGGCCTCGCGGGTGAGATCGGCGCCCATCTCGGCCAGCGTCTCGTAGAAGCCGGCGCGCGTGGGGTTGAGGCAGATGCCGGGCACCCGGAGCTCGGCGCCCTCGGCGATGAGGCCGGCCGCGACTGGGAAGGCCGCCGAAGACGGGTCCCGCGGCACGGCGACCGCAAGCGGCGCGAGCTCGGGCTGGCCCTGGAGTGCGATCACCTGGCCCTCCTCCGTCGCCTCAACCGAGATCCGGGCCCCGGCCGCGCGCAGCATCCGCTCGGTGTGGTCCCGGGTCGCCTCGCGCTCGATCACCACCGTCTCGCCCGGCGTGTTGAGGCCCGCGAGGAGGACCGCGGACTTCACCTGGGCCGAGGCCATGGGCGGGGTGTAGCGCACGGGCACCGGCGCGGAGGCGCCCACCAACGTGAGCGGCAGGAGACCCCCGGTGCGGCCCACGGCCCGCGCGCCGAAGAGCGCGAGGGGGTCGAGCACCCGGCCCATCGGCCGTCGTCGGAGCGAGGCGTCGCCGGTGAGGGTGGCGGCGATCGGGCAGGTGGCCATCATGCCCATCACGAGGCGCACCCCGGTGCCGGAATTGCCGAAATCGAGCACGCCCTCGGGTTCGGCGAGCCCGCCGACGCCGACGCCGCGGACCCGCCAGCGCCCGGGGCCGTCGCGCGTGACCTGAGCGCCGAAGGCGCGCATGGCGGCCGCAGTGGCCAGCACGTCCTCTCCCTCGAGCAAGCCCTGGATCCGGGTCTCGCCCACCGCGAGGGTTCCGAAGATGAGCGCGCGGTGGGACACGGACTTGTCGCCCGGCACGTCGGCCACGCCGGCAAGACCTGGCGCGCGGTGGCTGGTGAGGGGCTCGGGCCCGCCTGTGGTGCTCGTGTCGCTCGCCATGGCTGCCTCCGCCCGCCTCTTGGCCTGCGGGTATAGCGAGAGGGGCGGGGGTGCGTCCAGGGCCGCCCCTACGCTGGGGGGGGCGTGCCCGCCTGCCCCCCAGCAGGCGGGCAGTCGGCCCGGCCGGAACCGGGCCGACCGGGTGCCGGGCCCTCGCACCACCCCTTGCGCGACAGCGTCGTCGCGCACACGAGACCCGGCACCCACCGGCCGCAGAAGCCCAACCACCCCCGACGGCTGGCAGCTCAGCCGTCAACGGTTCCTGCGACCCGCCAGAACAGCTTTTGACCGCGCAAGGGGGCTGGGGTGAGGCGCGGCTTGCCTTCCTTTCGCCTAAACTTGGGATCGTCGGGCCGAAAGCCGTGCAAGCGTGAGGTAATGCGGCCGTCGCCCCTCGCGGAGCGCCTTCGCCTCGTAGCGGGTGCCGGGCCAGTCCGCCCAGGGCTCACGCCAGTCCGAGGGGCGCTCGGCGGTCCAGGCGAAGGCCGGATGCGCCCGCGCGCGCTCGAGGGTGTGGCGCACGTAATCTTCCACATCCGTGGCCACCCGGAGCTCGGCCCCGGGGCGAAGCGCGTGGGCCAGCTGGTCGAGCTGCTCCGGGTTGACGAAGCGCCGCTTCCAGTGCCGCTTCTTCGGCCAGGGGTCCGGGTAGAGGAGAAAGGCGCGGTCCACCGACCCCGGGGGCAGGACGTCGAGGAGATCCCGTGCGTCGCCCGCATGGACGCGGAGGTTTTCCACCCCGGCGCGCTCGATGGCCGAGAGCAGCATGGCCACCCCGTTGATGAAGGGCTCGCAGCCGAGGATCCCGACGCCCGGGTTCTCCCGCGCCTGGTGGATCATGTGCTCGCCCCCGCCGAAGCCGATCTCGAGCCAGATCCGCTCGGCCTCGGGAAAGAGCGCGGCGAGGTCGAGCGGCTGGCGATCCGGGTTCTCCGTCCAGGACACACCGGGCGGCGCGAGTGCGTCGAGCCGGGTCTCGAGGAGGTCCTGCTGGCCTTTGCGGAGCCGCTTGCCGTGCCGCCGCCCGTGAAAATTGCGCCAGGGGGCGCCGTCCTCGCGGGCGGGCGGCTCGCCGGTCATCGGGCGGATCAGAGCGCCGATCTGAGCGCGTCCACGAGGTCGGTCCGCTCCCAGGAGAAGCCGCCATCCGCCTCCGGCTCGCGCCCGAAATGGCCGTAGGCGGCGGTGCGTTGATAGATCGGGCGGTTGAGGCCGAGATGCGTGCGAATGCCCCGGGGCGTGAGGGAGATCGAGGAGCGGATCGCGCGCTCGATCTTACCGGGCTCCACCTCCGCCGTGCCGTGGGTGTCGACATAGATCGCCAGCGGCTCGGCCACCCCGATCGCGTAGGAGAGCTGGATGAGGCAGCGCCGCGCCATGCCCGCCGCCACCACGTTCTTGGCCAGATACCGGGCGACATAGGCCGCAGAGCGGTCCACCTTGGTGGGGTCCTTGCCCGAGAATGCGCCCCCGCCATGGGGGGCGGCGCCACCATAGGTGTCGACGATGATCTTGCGGCCCGTGAGGCCGGCATCCCCGTCCGGCCCGCCGATCACGAACCGCCCCGTGGGGTTCACGTGCCACACGGTCTCGGCGTCGACAAACCCCTCGGGCAGGGCGGCCCGGGCGTAGGGTTCCACCAGCTCGCGCACCTGGCCCGAGGCGATCTCCCGGCCCGCGGGATCGCGCTCGAGATGCTGGGTCGAGACCACGATGGTGTGCGCCCGCACCGGCCGGCCGCCGCGATACTCCACCGTCACCTGGCTCTTCGCATCGGGCCCGAGAAGCGGCGCCTCGCCCGCATGGCGCGCCTCGGACATGAGCCGGAGAATGCGGTGCGCGTAGAGGATCGGCGCGGGCATGAGCTCCGGCGTCTCGTCGGTCGC
>CAYXPI010000239.1:0-4863 GCA_964467005.1 uncultured Limibaculum sp.
CCCCGCGCGCCGGCACGCGCCGGCATCCGCATCTCCCTCTGGCCAGCGGCCTCTGCGCGCGCCTAAGATCGGGGGGCCCGCGGCGGGCAAGCCCGGGGGGAGGGAGCCCATGTTGCGGCCGGGGCCGAGAAACGCGATCACCGATGTGGCGGGCCTCCGCGTCGGCCAGGCGCAGGATGCGGTCCGGACGACCGGCGTGTCCGTGATCCTGCCCGACCGTCGGGTGCCCGCGGCGGCCGATGTGCGGGGCGGCGGGCCCGGCACCCGGGAGACCGACATTCTGGGCCCGGCCTCCGCGGTCGAGGCGGTCGACGCCCTCGTGTTCTCCGGAGGCTCGGCCTTCGGGCTCTCGGCGGCCGACGGGGTGATGGACTGGCTCCGCGCCGAGGGCCGGGGCTTCGAGGCGGCGGGCCATCGCATTCCCATCGTGCCGGCGGCCATCCTCTTCGATCTCGCCCCCGGGGACCCGCTCGACTGGGAGAGCCCGCCCTGGCGCCGGCTCGCGGCCGAGGCGGTGGCCGCGGCGTCGGAGACCGTGGCGCTCGGCAGCGCGGGGGCCGGCATGGGCGCGAGCATCGGGCCCCGCGCGCTCAAGGGGGGCGTGGGCACGGCCTCGGTCACCGATGGCGGCCTCACCGTGGGCGCTCTGGCCGCGGCCAATCCGCTCGGCAGCGTCCTCATGCCCGGCAGCCGCACCTTCTGGACGTGGTGGCTCGAGATGGCGGGCGAACTCGGCGGTCAGACCCCGCCGGCGGCCGCGCCGGCCGATCTCGACCCGCTCGCCCCCATCGCCCTCGCGCCGGGGCGGAGCAACACGACGCTCGTGGCGGTGGCGACCGACGCGGCGCTCGACCGCGCGGGCCTCGCGAGGGTCGCGATGATGGCGCAGGAGGGGATCGCACGGGCCGTGCGGCCGGGGCAGACGCCCTTCGACGGCGACGCGGTCTTCGCTCTCGCCACGGGAACGGGCGCGCCCGAGCGCCACCCCGTCGCCATCGCCCGGATCGGCGCGCTCGCGGCCGACTGCGTGGCGCGGGCGATCATGCGCGGGGTCTACGAGGCCCGGCCCCTCGGCGGCATGCCGGCCTACCGCGACCTCGCCGCGTAAACCCATTCTTCAGGCTTGGCCGACATCGTCGGTTGCATGGGCGGGACCGAGAGCACAGCGCCGAGCGTGGAGGACCAGCGCCTGTGGGCGCGGATCCGCATCGTGATGGGCGCGACGATCCTGATCGGGCTCGTCGCCCTCGGGGCCAACGCGCTCCGGGCCCATCTCCTCACCGGGGTGCACGAGGAGAGCATCGCCTTCGCCCTCGGCCTCGAGCGCACTCGCTCGGAGGCGGTGGCGCTCGGCGAGGCGGCGCTGGCGGCGGCGGCACCGCGGGGGCCGGCCCAGGGCATGCTGGCGCGGGAGCGTCTCGCCCGGCTCCACGGCTCGGTGGACGCCCGGCTGGCGGCAATCCTCGGGGAGCTCGCGCAGCGGGGCGACGCGGAGGGAAGCGCGTTGTTCGGCGCGCGGCCGCACCAGCTCTCTGCCGCCCGAGCGGAGATCGGGCGGGCGGTGGCCCGGCTCCGCGCCGCGCCGGAGGCCGGATCGCGGGGGGAGCGGAGCCGGCTGGCGCGGCGGGTGCGGCTCCTGGCGGAGAGCCGGCTGGCCCGCGGGCTCGAGCTCCTGGCCGACCGGGAGAGCGCCCGCGGCGCCGATCTGGCGCGCCGCCTGCGCCGCGGAGAGATCGTTTTCGCCCTCGCGGCCCTCCTCGCCTTCCTCGCGCTCTGGCGCTGGGGCTGGCGGCCGATCCTGCAGGCAGTGGAGGACCGGACCAGCGCGCTCGTCGCGGCCAACGCGCGGGCGGCGCAGAACCTCCTCTTCGACGCGATGACCGGCCTGCCCAACCGCCGGAACCTGCACGAGCGGCTCGGCCAGATGGCGGAGGGCGGGCCCCTCGGCATCCTCCACATCGACCTTTGCGGCTTTCACGCGGTGAACACCACGCTCGGCCGCCGGGTGGGGGACCAAATGGTGATCTGCGCGGCGCGCAATCTCGAGGAACTCGCCCTCGGCACGGATCTTCTCGCGCGGATCGACACCGACGAATTCGTTCTCGCCACCGTCACGCGCACCGATCCGGATCAGCTGCAGGAGCTGGCGGTCGAAATCATCGAGACCCTCGCCCGCCCGATCAGCGTCGCCGGGCAGAGCCTCACGCTCGACGCCGTGATCGGCATCGCCGCGCGCTCCGGCCCGGAGGACACCGCCGAAAAGCTCCTCGCCAACGCCGACATCGCTCGGGAGCGGGCGCGCACCGAGGGCGGCTCGGTCTATTTTTCCGCGGGCATGCGGGAGCGCCTGGCCGCCCGCCGGCAAACCGCGCACGACCTCTTCCAGGCGCTGATGGGCGACGAGATCGTGCCGTTCTTTCAGCCGCAGATCGACGTCGCCACCGGCCGGATCATCGGGTTCGAGGCGTTGGTGCGCTGGCGGCACCCAGAACGCGGGGTTCTCAACCCCCATTTCTTCCTCGACATCGCCGACACGGCGCATCTGGGCGGGCGCATCACGCAGATCATGCTCAAGAAATCCGTGGCCGCGCTGGCCCGCTGGCGCGCCCTCGGCTGCGAGGTGCCGCGGGTGGCGCTCAACCTTTCGGCGCGGGATCTGCGCTGCCCGGAGCTTCGCGACCAGATCGCCTTCGATCTCGACCGCGCGGGCCTCGCGCCGGAGGATCTCGGCATCGAGGTTCTGGAGAGCGCGCTCATAGAGACCGACGACGACCCGATCCTCGCCACCATCGCCACCCTTGCCAAGGCTGGGCACCACATCGACCTCGACGACTTCGGCACCGGCCACGCCGCGCTCTCCTATCTTCGCCACGCGACGGTGGACCGGCTGAAGATCGACCGCTCCTTCGTCCGCGACCTGCACCGCAAGCCGGAACTGCGCAAGATGACCCTCGCGATGATCCAGCTTGCGCAGACCCTCGGGATCCGAGCCCTCGCCGAGGGGATCGAGACCACCAGCGAGTGGCGCACCCTGGTCGAGCTGGGCTGCGACGATCTGCAGGGCTTTGCCATCGGCAAGCCGATGCCGGCGGAGGACGTGCCCGCCTGGATCGAGGCGCATGACAGCCGGCGCAAGGGCGGCGGGCTGATTGCCGCGGCCTAGCGCTCCGGCGTCCGGCGGATGGGGGTCGCGCTCAGCGCCCGGCCGGTCGCGGCCTCGAAGGCGCGGAGCGTCTCCGCCCCGTCCGGCCCCTCGGTGAGGACCAGCACCGTCCCCTCCCCCCGCCCGAGGGCGGTCACCGCATGCCCCTCCGGCAAGGCGAGCGCGGCCGCGTCGATCGCCCCCGCTCCCCCGCCGAGGCGCCCGAGCCCGATGACAAGCGCCGCAGTCACCGCTACCATGCCGACAATCAGCACCGCCATAAGGAGCGTGACGAGCCGCCGCAGCGCCCGGAGGGCCGGCGTCTCCGGCGGCTCTTCCGGCTCGTCGGCCTTTGGAACATCCAACGTCATGCCACCGACTTACGGCATTCCTGCGGAGGACGAAACCGAGAGCGCGGCACCCGAGATCGCGATCGAGATCGGCCCCGACGCGGCCGGGCTCCGGCTCGACCGCGCGCTCGCCGCCGCCGCCCGGCATCCCGGGCTCTCGCGCACCCGCCTCGGCCAGCTCATCGCCCAGGGCCGGGTGCGCGACGCCGCCGGCGCCCCCATCGCCGACCCCCGGCAAACCGCCGTGCTCGGCGCGCGGTACCGGGTTGCCATGCCCCCGCCGGCCCCCGCCGACCCGCAGCCCGAGGCGATCCCCCTCGCGATCCAGCACGAGGACGCGGATCTCCTCGTCGTCGACAAGCCCCCGGGGCTCGTCGTCCACCCCGCCCCAGGCGCAGCGCAGGGCACGCTGGTGAACGCCCTCCTCCATCACTGCGGGGAGGGCCTCTCGGGCATCGGGGGCGAACGGCGCCCCGGGATCGTCCACCGGATCGACAAGGACACCTCCGGCCTTCTCGTCGTCGCGAAGTCCCAGGCCGCGCATGAGGGCCTCGCCCGCCAGTTCGCCGAGCACACGGTCCACCGGCGTTATCTGGCCGTCACCCGCGGCGCGCCGGACGGGGCGGACCGGCGCCTCGCCGGCCTGTCAACCGTGCGCCGAACCGCCGAGGGCCTCACCGTCGACGCGCCGCTGGCCCGCCACCCGACGGACCGGACGCGGATGGCCGTGGCCCGCCAGGGGGGCAAGCGGGCGGTCACCCATCTCCGCCTCATCGAGCGCTACGGGCCGGCGGACCGGCCTCTGGCGGCCCTCGTCGCGTGCCGGCTCGAGACCGGGCGCACCCACCAGATCCGGGTGCACGCCCAGCATATCGGCCATCCGCTCGTGGGCGATCCCGTCTACGACCGCGACCGCCCGTGGCCAAAGAACCTTGCACCCGACCTTGCCGCCGCCCTCGGCGCCCTGCGCCGCCAGGCGCTGCACGCGGCCGAGCTCGGCTTCGAGCACCCGGTCACCGGCGCCACGCTCCGCTTCGAGAGCCCGGCACCGCCAGATCTCGCCAATCTCATCTCGCAGTTGCGCCGGAACGCCATGTGATTACGTTAAACGTCAAGCGGGCCGCCCCAGGCCAAGAGCCGGGCGACGCCTGTCCAACGAAAGGACCGTGACGCCATGTCCAACAGCTATTCGAGCCTGCCGGCGCCCTCGCCCGAGCAGGGGCTCAGCCGTTACCTCTCCGAGATCCGGAAGTTTCCGATGCTGGAGCCGGAGGAGGAGTACATGCTCGCCAAGGCCTGGACCGAGCGCGGCGACCGGGAGAGCGCGCACAAGCTCGTCACCTCACATCTCCGCCTCGCCGCCAAGATCGC
>CAYXPI010000240.1:0-4833 GCA_964467005.1 uncultured Limibaculum sp.
TCATGATCGGCAACGACGCCTTCCAGGAGGCGGACACGGTGGGGATCACCCGCCCCTGCACCAAGCACAACTGGCTGGTGAAGGAGACCGAGCGGCTGGCCGAGACCATGCACGAAGCCTTCCACGTCGCCACCCACGGGCGCCCGGGGCCGGTGCTGGTCGACATTCCGAAGGACGTGCAGTTCGCCACCGGCGGCTACCGCGCGCCCGGCGACGCGGAAACCCGGCGCTACCGGCCGCAGGTGGAGGGCGACCCCGCGGCCATCGCAGCGGCCGTGGCGCTTCTCGAGACGGCGGAGCGCCCGATCCTCTACACCGGCGGCGGCGTCATCAATTCGGGGCCCGAGGCCTCGCGGCTCCTCCGTCAGCTGGCGGCGGAGACGGGCTTTCCGCTCACCTCCACGCTTATGGGGCTCGGCGCTTATCCCGCATCGGGCGACAACTGGCTCGGCATGCTGGGGATGCATGGAACCTACGAGGCCAACATGGCCATGCATGGCTGCGATCTCATGGTCTGCATCGGCGCGCGGTTCGACGACCGGATCACCGGGCGGCTCGACGCCTTCTCCCCGGACTCGAAGAAGATCCACATCGACATCGACCCCTCCTCGATCAACAAGAACATCCAGGTCGACGTGCCGGTCGTGGGCGATGTCACCGCGGTGCTCCGCGAGATGTTGGCCGCCTGGCGGGCGCGGGGCTCGCGCACCGAGGCCGAGGGGGTGGCGCGGTGGTGGGCGCAGATCGGCACCTGGAAGGCGGTGGACTGCCTGCGCTATGCGCGCTCGCCGAACTCCATCAAGCCACAGCACGCGCTCGAGCGGCTGGAGGCGCTGACCAAGGATTACGATCGCTACGTGACGACGGAGGTCGGCCAGCACCAGATGTGGGCCGCGCAGTTCATGGGCTTCGAGGACCCCAACCGCTGGATGACCTCGGGCGGGCTCGGCACCATGGGCTACGGCACCCCGGCCTCGATGGGCGTGCAGATCGCGCATCCGGACGCCCTCGTGATCAACGTGGCGGGCGAGGCCTCCTGGCTGATGAACATGCAGGAGATGGGCACCGCGGTGCAGTACCGCCTGCCGGTCAAGCAGTTCATCCTCAACAACGAGCGTTTGGGCATGGTTCGTCAGTGGCAGGAGCTTCTGCATGGCGAGCGCTATTCCCACAGCTGGTCCGAGGCGCTGCCGGATTTCGTGAAGCTTGCCGAGGCCTTCGGCTGCAAGGGCATCAAATGCGACCATCCGGACGATCTCGACGACGCGATCCGCGAGATGCTCGCCTATGACGGCCCGGTGATCTTCGACTGTCTGGTGGAGAAGCATGAGAACTGCTTCCCGATGATCCCGTCCGGCAAGGCGCACAACGAGATGCTCCTCGGCGAGGCCGACACCTCGGGCGCCATCGGATCGGCCGGCGCCGTCCTCGTGTGAGCCCGCGCGCGCCGGCTTCGGAGGGTCTGCTCGCGCACCGCGTCCGAAGCGGTATCGTCGAGGAGCGGCGTCACCACGAGCGGGCCGTGCCGCGTGCCTGCGTTGCCCATAAGATCCTCACCGGCGGGGACGATGGGACGGCCGGCCTGCGGCTCTCGGCGAACGGGCCACCGCGCGACCCTGAGCGCGAGGCGACGGCCCTCCGGTCGTTCGGCCGCCTGGTCGCCGAGACGCCGGCATGGCGCAACCGGAAGGTGGCCGCACCGGAGGTGCTGGCGGCGATCACGCGCCGCGATGGGTCTCCGATGGGTGGGGCGCATGTCGACGAACGGTGACGGGCGAGCCGTCGGCGAGGGTCCGTTCCCGGCGTTGGAGGCGCCGCGGGCGCGGATCTTTGCCGTCGTGTTCGCGCTCGTCATGGCGGGCACCGTCTTTGGGAAGGCCGGGCATTTCGCCCTTCTGGGCGACGCGCGCCCGCCCCTCGATTTCGAGGTGTTCTGGGGGGCGGGTCGGCTTCTCGTCGAGGGGCGGCCGCTGGATGTGTTCGACCAGGCCCTCCTCGGCGCGGCCTATGGGCGGGCGGAGACGGCGTGGCTCCCCTGGGTCTACGGCCCGGCGGTGCTCCTTTTGGTGGCGCCGCTCGGGCTTCTGCCCTTTTGGACGGCTTGGAGCGCGATGGCCGTGGTTTCACTGGCCGCCCTCGCGGCCGCTGTCAGGCCCTTTGCCGAGGGCCGGTGGACCGCCGTCGCCCTCATCGCCGCGGCACCGGCCTTTCTCCCGGCCGTGCAGGTGGGGCAGTGGACGCTTCTCTGGGCCGCAGGGCTCCTCGCGGCCCTCGCGGCGCTCCGCGGCGGGCGGGCCGCGCTCGCGGGGGTTCTCCTCGGGCTCCTCACGCTCAAGCCTCAGCTCGGGCTGCTGATCCCCGTGGCGCTTCTGGCCGCCGGACAGTGGCGGGCCGTGGCGGTCGCCGCCCTCACCGCGGCGGCGCTCGCCCTCCTGCCGCTCGCCGCGACCGGGACCGGGTATTGGCCGGAGCTCCTCAAGACCATGGCCGTCCATTCCGAGATCGTGGCCGGGGCGGTCGCGGATCTCCCGCGCCTTGCGGGCCCGTCGGCCGCGCTGGCCGGGGCAGGCCTGCCGCCTGCGCTCGCCTGGGGGCTGACGGCGCTCCTTGCCCTGGCGGTCTGGATCGTCTGGCGCCGGCCCGGGCACGGAGACGACGCCAAGGCCGCTGTGCTTGTCGCCGCCCTCCCGCTCGCCACCCCCTATCTCTGGTGGTACGACACGGGGCTCCTGGCGGTGACGGCGCTCTTCCTGGTGCGTGCCGGGGGGCTGCCGCGGCGCGCTGGGGGGCAGGCGCTTCTCGCTCTCGCGCTCTTGGGCGCCTTGCCGGCGCTCGTCCTCGAGGAGACGCTCGGCACCGCCGCACCGATCACGCGCGCCTGGACGCTCACGCTCATGAGCCTCCTCCTCCTTTGGGCTCTCTGGGTGACCTTCCGACCGGGCGCACTTGTCTCGGCGCCCCGAGCGCCTTAAGCGCAAGTCTCAGACACCAAGGAGACAGCACCGATGTCGCCTCTCTCGATCAAGCCCGGCACCTCGCGGATGTCGGCCTACAATCTTCGCTCGACGCTGCCGGACGAGCAGGAACGTCACACCCTCGCCGTGGTGGTGGACAACGAACCGGGCGTTCTCGCGCGGGTGATCGGCCTGTTCTCGGGCCGGGGCTACAACATCGAGAGCCTGACCGTGGCCGAGACCGACCACACCGGCCACCGCTCCCGGATCACCATCGTGACCGTCGGCACGCCCCAGGTGATCGAGCAGATCACCCATCAGCTCGAGCGCATGGTGCCGGTGCACGCCGTAACCGACCTCACCGTCGAGGCGCCGCATGTGGAGCGCGAGCTCGCCCTCGTGAAGGTCGCGTCCAAGGGCGAGCTCCGGGTGGAGGCGCTCAGGATGGCGGATCTCGTCGGCGCCCGGGTGGTGGATGTGACGCTCGAAAGCTTCGTCTTCGAGATCGCGGCGACCCAAGCGGATGTCGACGATTTCGTTGAGCTCATGCGCCCGCTCGGCCTCGTGGAGGTGGCGCGCACCGGCGTGGCCGCCATGCGCCGCGGCACGGTCGGCGACGCATGACGCGCGCTGGCGCCCTTCTCCTGCTCCTCGCCCTCGGGGCCTGCGCGGGGGTAAGCGAGGATCCGGCGCCCCAGGCTCCAACCGCGCTGCCGGAGACGGAGGCGCTGCCACCGCCGGCGCCCGGGGGCGAGGCGCTCTCCCGCGCCCCCCTCGAACAGCCGCCGCAGCTCGTGGCGCCAGACATCTACATGGCGCTTCAGCCGGACAGTGCGGGCACGGTCTCCGTCATCTTCGCCATCGACCGCTCGCAGGACAACACGCCGTCGGACGACCCCGCCATCCGCCTCACCCCCGAGGCCGGCAAATGCAACCCGCAGCAGCTTCGACGCTACGACTTTCCCACCGTCTACGCCGCGCGCCCGATCTATTCGAGCCTCGACGCCCGGGAGCGTGTCGGCGCGCGGGAGCTGCCGGCCTTTCTCTCCACCGCCGTCACCACCGAGATGGTCCGCCAGGGTCTCGCCGCGACCCCGGAAGACACCCGGCCGCAGAACATCTGCTCTTTTCTCCTCTGGCAGCGGCTGACGGATGCCGACTATCAGGCCCAGCTCGCTGGACAAGCGGAGCAGTAGCGGGCTATCAGCCCCGTCAGCCCGCGGCCAGCCGGCCCAAAGCCACCGAGAGACGGAACACGAGGGAGCCCCATGCGCGTCTATTACGATCGCGACTGCGACATCAATCTCATCAAGGACAAGACCGTCGCCATCGTCGGCTACGGCTCCCAGGGCCACGCGCATGCCCTCAACCTGCGGGACTCGGGCGCGAAAAACCTCTGCGTGGCGCTTCGCCCCGGTTCGGGCTCCGCGAAGAAGGCCGAGGCCGAGGGGCTCCGCGTGATGGGCATTGCCGAGGCGGCGGCCGAGGCGGACCTCATGATGATGTGCATGCCGGACGAGCTCCAGGCCGAGACCTACTACGCGCACATCCACGAGAACCTGCGCGAGGGCGCGGCCATCGCCTTCGCCCACGGGCTCAACATCCACTTCAAGCTGATCGAGCCGAAACCGGGCGTCGACGTCCTGATGATGGCGCCCAAGGGCCCGGGCCACACCGTGCGTTCGGAGTTCGTGCGCGGCGGCGGGGTGCCCTGCCTTGTGGCCGTCGACAACGACGCCACGGGCCGCGCGCTCGAGACCGGGCTCTCCTACTGCTCGGCCATCGGCGGCGGGCGCTCCGGCATCATCGAGACGACCTTCAAGGAGGAGTGCGAGACCGACCTCTTCGGCGAGCAGGCGGTGCTCTGCGGCGGCCTCGT
>CAYXPI010000241.1:0-4819 GCA_964467005.1 uncultured Limibaculum sp.
GGATCCGCACGCTGCGCCAGGGCGGCGGTCTCTCGGGCTTCACGAAGCGCGCCGAGAGCGAGTACGACCCTTTCGGCGCGGCGCATTCCTCCACCTCCATCTCCTCCGCGCTCGGCTTTGCCATGGGCCGGGAGTTCGGCTGCGACACCGGCGATGCTATCGCGGTGATCGGCGACGGCGCCCTCTCCGCCGGCATGGCCTACGAGGCGCTCAACAACGCGGGCCATCTCGGCAAGCGGCTGGTCGTGATCCTCAACGACAACGAGATGTCCATCGCGCCCCCGGTGGGCGCGATGTCGTCCTACCTCTCGCGCCTCTATGCGCAAAAGCCGTTTCAGGACTTCAAGGCCGCCGCCAAGCAGATGCTCGCCTACATGCCGGACGTGATTCGGGAGGGCGCGCACCGGGCCGAGGCGCTCTTTAAGGGCGTGACGGTGGGCGGCACGCTTTTCGAGGAGTTGGGTTTCGACTATGTTGGCCCCATCGACGGTCACGACATGCACCAGCTCTTGCCGGTGCTCCGCACCGTGAAGGAGCGGGCGGACGGGCCGATCCTCCTCCATGTGATCACCCAAAAGGGCAAGGGCTACGCCCCGGCCGAGGCGGCGGCCGACCGCGGCCACGCCACCGCGAAGTTCGACGTGATCACCGGCAAGCAGTCCAAACCCCCGGCCAACGCGCCCTCCTACACCAAGGTCTTCGCCGAGACGCTGGTGGACGAGGCCCATGACGACCCCCGGATCGTGGCGATCACGGCGGCGATGCCCTCGGGCACGGGGCTCGACACCTTCGGCAAGACGCATCCCGATCGCACCTTCGATGTGGGCATCGCCGAGCAACACGCGGTGACCTTTGGGGCGGGCCTCGCGGCGGCCGGAATGCGGCCCTTCGTGGCGATCTATTCCACCTTCCTGCAGCGGGGCTACGACCAGGTGGTGCACGATGTGGCCATCCAGGGCTTGCCCGTGCGGTTCGCGCTGGATCGGGAGGGGTTGGTGGGCGAGGATGGCGCGCCCCATGCGGGCTCGTTCGCCATCGCCTATCTCGGCTGTCTGCCGGGCTTTGTCATCATGGCGGCGGCGGACGAGGCGGAGCTTCGCCACATGGTCCGCACCGCCGTGGAGTACGACGCCGGGCCGATCGCCTTCCGCTTTGCGCGCGGCGAGGGGGTGGGCTGCGAGATGCCGGAGCGCGGCCAGGCGCTCCCGATCGGCCAGGGCCGTGTGGTTCGGGAGGGGACGAAGATCGCGCTCCTCTCCCTGGGCACGCGCCTCGGCGAGTGCCTGATGGCGGCCGAGGAGCTCGAGGCGATGGGCCTCTCCACCACGGTGGCCGATGCGCGCTTCGCCAAGCCGCTCGACCGGGATCTCGTCCTCCGCCTCGCCCGCGAGCATGAGGCGCTGATCACCGTCGAGGAAGGCTCCGTCGGCGGCTTCGGCTCCCACGTGCTGCAACTCCTGGCCATGGAGGGGGCGCTCGACGCCGGGCTCAAGATCCGCCCCATGGTGCTGCCGGATGTGTTCCTCGACCAGGACAAGCCCGCGGCGATGTACGAGGCGGCCGGGCTCAACGCGCCGCAGATCGTGGCCCAGGCGCTCGCCGCCCTCGGAAAGGCCCAGGCGGAGGAACCCGCCGCCCGCGCCTGACCCATGGCCTCGCGCACGCTGGCGGCGCAGGAGTGGCGCGCCCACCCGCTCGACCGCGTGGGCGGCTCGGTGGGCGTGATCGTCTCGGTGATCGTCAGCGTGGTCGTGGGCTCTCCGGCCTCGCTGGCCGCGGACGCGCGCTCCCTCGCCTCCGCTCTCTCGGTCACGGTTGCGGATATGGCCGTGATGGTGGCCCTGCTCGGGGCGATCTGGACCCGGTCGCGGTGGACGCCCGAGCGCAACTTGGCCCGCACCGTCTTGGCCATGCTCGTCGCTGTTCTCGATCTGCTGGTCTGGTTCCCGGATCCGCAGGTCCCCGCCGCGCTGAGGGGCGCCGTCCTCGCGGTCTTCGGGATGCTCGGCACGGCGGTCGCGGTCTCTCTCGTTGTGGGTGCACGGCCGAACGTGATGGTTGGCCGGCGCGAGCGGGCGGTCTGATGCGGCTCGACCGGGCGCTGGTGGCCGCGGGGCTCGCGGAGAGCCGGGCGAAGGCCCAGGCGCTCATTGCGGCCGGGGTCGTCACGGTGGCCGGCCGGGTCGCAACCAAGCCCGCGGCCGAGGTGGTGGCCGACGCGGCGCTGGCGGTAACCGAAGATCCCTGCCCCTGGGTCTCGCGGGCAGCCCTCAAGCTCCTCCATGCCCTCGATCACTTCGGGCTGGCGCCGGAGGGCACGGCGCTCGATCTCGGCGCCTCCACCGGCGGCTTCACCGAGGTGCTGCTCGCGCGGGGCGCGAGCCATGTGCATGCGGTGGATGTCGGGCACGGCCAGCTCGCGCCGCGGCTTGCCACGGATCCGCGCGTCACGCTCCACGAAGGGGTGAACGCCCGCGCCTTGCCCGAGGGTCTCGCCCCCGCGGTCGACTGGATCACCGCGGACCTGTCGTTCATCTCGCTCACCCTGGCGCTGCCGCCCGCGCTCGGACGGGCCCGGCGCGGGGGTGTCCTCGTCGCGCTCGTAAAGCCGCAGTTCGAGGTGGGGCGCGGCGCGGTCGGCAAGGGCGGGATCGTGCGGGACAAGGCGGCGCAGGAGGCGGCCTGCGCCCGGGTCGAGGCGTGGCTGACCGGCCAAGGCTGGCGTCGTCTTGGCCGGGTCGAGAGCCCCGTTCTCGGCGGCGACGGCAATCGGGAGTTTCTGCTCGCGGCAGAGGCCCCCGGTTGACCCTCACGACCAGAGAAGCTGGCGTTGCGCCTCGGCCAGGGCTACGGCGCCTGCAACGGCGATGTTGAGAGACCGGGCGTGGGGGTGGATCGGAATGCGGACCGTGAGATCGGCCTCCGCGCGCACGGCCTCCGGCAGGCCGGCGCTCTCGCTGCCGAGAAGCAGGGTGTCGCCGGGCCGGAAGCCCACTGTCCAGAGCGCGCGGTCGCTGTGGGCGGTGAGCGCGAGGAGGCGCCCGGGTGCGCGGGCGGCGAAGCTCGTCCAGCCGTCGTGCCGCGTGAGGGTCGCGAGCGCGGCATAGTCCATCGCACTCTTGGCCCAGGCTTTCGGCGAAAAGGGGAAACCGCAAGGCTCGATCACGTGCACCGCTGTGCGGAAGCAGGCGCCGATGCGCAAAATCGCACCAAGATTACCTGGCTGATCGGGCCCATAGACGGCCAGCTCGACCGGGCTTTCGCGGTCCAAGATCGGCGGTGTCATCGGCTCGCCCGTCGCTGCGTCGCTCTGTCCCGTCGAAGTCTCGGGACCGCTGCTACTATCACGCAACGATGAGGCGATCCACGGGTGGACCATCCCGTTGGGTGCGCGCCCGACAACGTGTCAGCGAGGAGAGGCCCCGATGTCTCAGACCGAGACCGACCAGGACAAGACGAGGCGCGACTTTCTCTATGTCGCAACGGGGGCGGCCGGCGCCGTCACCGTGGGCGCCATCGCCTGGCCCCTGGTGAACCAGATGAACCCCGCGGCCAACGTGCTTGCCCTCGCCTCGATCGAGGTCGACGTGTCGACGATGGAGCAGGGCTCGGAGATCCGGGTGTTTTGGCGCGGCAAGCCCGTGTTCATCCGCCGGCGGACCGAGGAGGAGATCGCGAGCGCCCGTGAGGTGGCGGTGTCGGATCTGCCGGATCAGAACTCGGCCAACGCGAACAAGCCGGATGCGAGCGCGGCCGACGAAAACCGCACGCTCGACGATGCGGGCGAATGGCTCGTGATGGTCGGCGTGTGCACCCATCTCGGCTGCGTGCCGCTCGGCAACGGCGCGGGCGACTTCAACGGCTGGTTCTGCCCCTGTCACGGGTCGCACTACGACATCGCCGGACGCATCCGCCGCGGGCCCGCGCCGACCAACCTCGAGGTTCCCGAGGCGCGCTTCCTCGACGACACGACCATTCGGCTTGGCTAAAGGAGACAACCATGGGCGGCATCCCCCACGAACCCTACGTTCCGAACAGCAAGGCTGAAAAGTGGGTCGAGAAACGGCTCCCGATCCTCGGCCTGGCTTACGACACCCTGTTCATCCCGACGCCGAAAAACCTCAACTGGATGTGGATCTGGGGCGTGATGCTGGTCGCCTTCTTGGTGATCCAGATCGTCACCGGCATAGCCCTGGTGATGCACTACATCCCGTCGGCAGACCGGGCATTCGCCTCGGTCGAGCACATCATGCGCGATGTGAACGGTGGCTGGTTGTTGCGCTACATGCACGCCAACGGAGCGTCCTTCTTCTTCATCGCAGTCTATGCGCACATCTTCCGCTCGCTCTATTACGGTTCGTACAAGGCGCCGCGGGAGATCACCTGGATCATCGGCATCCTCATCTACTTCGCGATGATGGCGACAGCGTTCATGGGCTATGTTCTGCCCTGGGGGCAGATGTCCTTCTGGGGCGCGACCGTGATCACCAATCTCTTCTCGGCGATCCCGCTCATCGGTGACGACATCGTCGTGTGGCTCTGGGGCGGGTTCTCGGTCGACGAGCCGACGCTAACGCGGTTCTTCTCGCTCCATTATCTCATGCCCTTCGTGATCCTCGGCCTCACGGTCGTGCACATCTGGGCGTTCCACACCACGGGCAACAACAACCCGACGGGTGTTGAGGTGCGGCGCGACAGTGTCGAGGTGGCGAAGAAGGACACGGTGCCCTTCCACCCCTTCTACACCATCAAAGACCTCTATGCGCTGGTTCTCTTCCTCATCCTCTTCGTGGTGTTCGTGTTCTTCATGCCGAACTAT
>CAYXPI010000242.1:0-4790 GCA_964467005.1 uncultured Limibaculum sp.
GCCTCGAGGACGGGATCTACGCCGTGGGCTTCGGCGGCGGGCAGGTCGACATCGCAAACGGCAAGTTCGTCTTCTCCTGCGCCGAGGCCTTCCGGGTGAAGGGGGGCCGCGTGCTCGCGCCTGTGAAGGGCGCCACGCTGATCGGCGACGGGCCGTCCGCGCTCCGCCAGATCCGCGCCGTCGGCACCGACATGGCGATGGACCCCGGCGTGGGCACCTGCGGCAAGAACGGCCAGGGCGTGCCCGTGGGGGTTGGCCAGCCCACGCTCCTCATCTCGGGGCTCACGGTCGGGGGCGCCGCCGCATGAGGCCCAACCGCTCCGCCGGTTGACCTCGGTCATGGTGCGCCCCCATGCTGAGCGCGCCGAGTGGGGGAGACGCGCGGAGGTCCTCGAGCGATGAAGCGATCCGACCTTCCACCGGTCCCGTTCACCGTGAGCGGGGCGGTGGACGCCCACCCCGCCCGGCGGATCGAGCGCCTGGTGGCCGATGTGGGCGTGCGCCGGGCCGGCATGCGCAAGCTCGCGGTGTTCGTCACGGCCGCACTCTCCGGAGCGGTGGTGGGCCTCGGCTGGCTCCTCGCGATGGTCGCGCTCGCCGATCCAGAGCTGGGGGCGATGGCCGCGCGGGCGCTGGCCGGCCTCGCGCTGGCGGGCGCGGTCACCGTGGCGCTCCTGGCCGGGGGCGAGCTCTTCGCGGCCAACCTCCTCCTGCCGATGGCCTGGGCGTCCGGCTTCATCACGGCGCAGGCCTGGATCCGGCACCAGGTGGTGGTGGTGATCGGCAATCTCGTCGGCGTCTGCGTCGCGGTCTGGTCGGCCGAGGCGGCGGGGCTCGTGGCGGCGGTCAACGGGCTGCCGGAGGCCCTGGCGGCGGACGCCGCGGCGCTCCGTGCGCTGCCCTTCTGGCCCGGCTTCTGGCAGGGGGCGATCGGCGCTTTCCTCGTCGCGAGCGGGGTGTGGCTCGGCTATGCCTCCAACACGCTGACGGATCGGATCCTCGCACTCCTCCTGCCCGTCACCATTCTCGGCGCGCTCGGAGCCGAGCATGTGGCGCTCGCCATGGCCGGGCTGGCCGCCGATCTCGCCCCGCGCCCCTGGGAGGCGGTGTGGGCCGTCGCGGCCGGCAATCTTGCGGTGGGCGGGGCGGGGGTCGCGGTGGTTTATTGGGCCGTCTATCTCCGCGGGCGCGGGGCGGCCTCCGGGCCCGGATCGGAGGGGTGACGCCGTGCCTCCACGAAGTAGCCCGAGGCCTGAACGGTGTTGCGCCACCGGCTGACGCGCGCGTCCACCAGGCGGTTGAGCCGGGGACCGACCCGCCGCTCCACCCGGGTCTTCCAGGTCTTCATGAGGTTGAGGAGCGCCGAGTACTTGCCCCGGATCGGATAGAGCGTGACCTCCTCGAAATCGCGGAGGAGATAGGCGAGCCCGTCGCGGGAGAACCGCTGATAATCCTGGAACATGAGATCCGGCGGCGCGTGGTAGCGGTAGATCCAGGGAACGTAGAGAAAGAGAGTCCCCCCGGGCACGAGCGCGCGGCGAAGATTGGCGACGGCCGCGGGGGGATCGTAGACATGCTCGAGCAGAGCGAGGGCGATCACCGCGTCGTAGCGGGCGTCCATCCAGCCCGGAAAGGGCGAGCAGACATCGCCGAGAAGATCCGGGTACTCCCCGAAGTCGTTGAGGTCGAGGGTCTCCGCCCGGTCGCCCAGCGCGGGCAGGCGGTCGCGCATCGAGGCACCGACATCGAGGATGCGCCGGGACCCGGCCGTCCGCGCGAGAACGTGGTCCCGCGTCTCCCCGCCATGGAGGAAGCGGAGATCGACCGCGACGCCTTCGGTGATCGCGCGCAGGCGCGCGGCGATCGCCTCGGTGTCGTGGAGGCGGTGTTTGCCGGGCGGGCTCATGCCGCGATCTCGAGGAGAGCCGCCGCAGCCCGGGCGGCGCCGTCGCGCGGCCAGGGCCAGGGCGGGCGTCGCGGGCCGCGGGCGGCGGCCTCCGCGGCCTCGGCGAGGCGGGCCGCGGTGAGCCCCGCGGCGGTGAGCACCGCGACACCCGGAAGGCGCGCCAGGCGCGCGGCGCGGATCGTCTGCTCCCGCTCTCCGGCGTCGGCCATGGGCACGAGCACCGCGGGCGTTCGGCATGCGGCGAGATCCATCACCGTGTTGTACCCCGCGAGGCTGACGGAAGCCGCGGCCCCCGCGAGGAGTGCGCGATAGTCCGACCGCACGGGCTCGGCCGTGACGGGCCCGCCCCCCGCCGCCAGCCGGTCGGCCGCCGCGGCCGCGTCCGCGCCGCCCACGAGGAGGTGCCTGGCCCTCGCCCCCTGTCCGGCCGCGGCGGCGGCCGTGTCGTGGAGTGTGCTTTCTATTGATTCGGCGACCACCGAGACGAGGACGACCTCCCCCCGGTCCGGGCGCGCGTCCTCCGGCGGGCCGACATAGCCTGTGTGACGGATCTTCGCCGCCGCCGGCGCGGGCAAGGGCCAGCTCTCGGACAGGGGCAGGAGCTCGGCCTCGCCATGGACCAGCACCGCAGCATAGGGCGCGAGGCGCGCGGCGGCCTCGGCCAGGCGCGTGGCGTTCTTCGGCGGCTCCGGCACGTCGCGAACGGAGGCCACGAGCCGCGCCCCCTCCGCCTCCGCCACCGCGACGGCGGCGCCGAACTCCGCAGCAAGCTTGCGCCGGCCGAGGGGGTAGGTCTCGGTCACCAGCACCTTGGGGCGACGCTCGGCGATCGCGGCGCAGATGGCCTCTCGGCGTTCCGCCAGAAGCTCCTCCGTGGCCGGCGCCCCGTCCGGACCGAGGAGCGTCGCGTAGTCGAGGCCCCGAACGGAGAGGGGCGGGAGCTGGCGGACCGCGACCCCCTCGGCATCGAGATGGGGCAACGGCCGCCCGCCAGAGATCACCGTCGCCTCCGCCCCCGCCGCCTGCACGGCCCGGGCGAGCGCCAGGGTGCGCACGAGATGCCCGCTGCCCGCGAGATGGGTGACGAGGAAGGCGACGGCGGTCATCGCCGGGGAACGAGGCGCATGGGCGCCCCGGGGTCCGACAGGCGGCCGGAGGCGTCGCAGAGCACCGGGTAGAGCCGGGCGCGCTTGATCTCCGGCGCCTCGGCCTCGGCGGGCACGCCCGTCGCCTCCCGCAGGAGCGCGCGCATCACCGCCTTGTGCGCAACGACGAGGGTGCGCCGCCGGGTCTGCCCGATCTCGGCGAGCGCGGGGCGGAGGCGGGCCAGCATGTCCCGCTGGCTCTCGCCCCCGGGGGGGCGGAACTCCGGCGGCATCAGGTGGCTCGGCACGAAGCCCGACTCCGGGTCGGCCTCCAGGGCAGCGGCCTGAAGGCCTTCCCACGCGCCCCAGTCCTGCTCCACGAGCCGCGGGTCGAGGCGGACCGGTCGCCCGTCGGCCAGGAGCTCCGCCGTGTCGCGCGCGCGGACGAGCGTGCTCGCCACGATCTCCGCCCGATCCCAGGGGCTCGGCAGGCGAAGGCCGGCGAGGCGCGCGCGGCCCTCCTCGGTGAGCGGCCGGTCGGCCCGGCCCTGGAGGCGGCGCTCCAGGTTCCAGTCGGTCGGGAAGTGGCGGAGAAGGGCGATGCGGGCGCTCACCGGGCGACCTCCATGAGATGGCGACGGAGGAGGGCGGCGGCCGCGGCCAGGCTGTGGCGCGCCTCGATCCGCGCCCGGGCCGCGGCCGAGAGGTCGGCGCGGCGCGCGGCGTGGGCCGTCACAGCCGCGGCAAAGGCGGCGGGGTCGTCTGCCGGAGCGAGGGGGGCCGCAACGGCGGCGCGGGCGGCCGGCCCGTCCTCCGCCACCACGGGCAGCCCAGCCGCCTGCGCCTCGAGCCAGACGAGGCCGACCCCCTCCCCCACCCCGGGCCAAAGAAGGAGATCCGACGCGACGAAGGCCGCGCGGAGGCGGGCGCGGTCCTCGACCTCCCCGGCCCAGGTCACGCGGTCCGCGACGGGGCCGAAGAGCGCGCGGGTCTCGGCCTCCGCCGGGCCACCGCCCAGCACCGTGAGCTGCCAGGCGCCGGAGAGGCGCACGAGCGCCGCGGCGAGGCGGCGGTAGCTCTCGAGCTTGTCGCCCGGGCGCATCATGGCGACTGTGAGGAGCCGAAGCGGCCGGCCGGCGGCGCGGGGGCGCACGGGCGGGCCGGGCTCCACGAATGCCGGCAGATGCACCATGCGCGGCCCGTGGCCGGCGGCCTCGAGGGCCGGACGGTCGCGCTCGGTCGTCCAGAACAGGCGGTCCGCCCGGGCGATCGCGGCCTCGGACGCGGCGGCGAAGCGCGCCCAGGGGCCGTTCCGCCGCTTGGGCGCGATCGAGGGCTCCGACACGGCGTAGGGGAGGCCGAGGGCCGTCGCAACCTCTGCGCCGACGAGGTCGGGCGCCTTGTAATAGGAGTGGTAGGTGAGCCAGGCCGCCGGCGGCCGCGCCCCGAGCTCGCGGTGGAGCCGCGCAACCTCCCGTTTGGCCTCGGCGGCGATCTCGCATTGGCGCGCAGGGTCGCCCGCGCCCTCCCATGTCCGCAACCGCGAGACGAGGCGCGGGGCGAAGCCCGCCCGCTCGAGCGCCCGGAGGGTGAGGCGCGCGATCTCCCGGTCGCCCGAGGGCACGGGGTGGTCCGGCGGCTTCATCGGCGCGTAGACGGCGATCTCGGGCCGCTCCGCCACGGGCCGGGCCTCGACTGGGGCGGCGCGGCTCACTCCGCGGCCTTCGCGCGCGGGGCAGGGGCGGGGGCGGGGGCGGGGGCGGGGGCGGGGGCGCCGAGGCACGCCGCGAGACCTGTGG
>CAYXPI010000243.1:0-4750 GCA_964467005.1 uncultured Limibaculum sp.
CGCGGCCACGGCCGCCACGCTCGCCCGCGTGCGCCGGGGCGGCAGCGGGGCCCGGGCTGGCGCCTGGGCCGTCGGCGGGCCGAGATCGGGGGCCGCCCCCTCCGCCGCCCCCTCCGCCACGGCCTCGGCGATCTCCACTACGGCCACCGCAGCGGGCGTTGGCTCGGCCGCCGCCACCGTGCCGAGGCGCACAGGCTCCGAGCCCGTGTTCTCCGCCATCAGCCGCGCGACCTGATCCCGCAGCACCCGCAGCATCTCGGGCGGCGGCATCGGACGGTCGCGAAAGCCCGAGACGGTGACGAGCGCAAGCCGCCCCCGCACCTCGACGAAGCCCCGCCAAAACTCGGGCGAGAGGAGCGCAAGCCCGCCCTCATGGGTGTCCCGGACATGCACGAACAGCGCCTCCGCCCCAGCCACGGCCGTGTCGTCGACCATCTCGACGAGCTCCACGCTCTCGCCATCGGCGTTCCGGCCCAACATGGCGCGGCCGCCGTCGCTCGCGAGGAAGGTCTTGAGCCCGGCGAGATCGGGCATGCCGCCGGGCCCCGCGCTGGGGCGCCCACCGGAAATCGAGATCGTCACGATGCCGGGAAAGGCCGGGGGCAGCGCCAGATGCTCCCCGTTCATCTGGGCGGACGCGGTCTCGGTCACGCAATCGGCCACCACGGCGAAGGCGCCGTCGGGCGAGGTCGTGTAGGACCCCGCGGTGAGGCAGAGCCCCTCGGCCGGCACGAGGACCAGGATCGCATCCCCCGCCTTCACCACCGCGCGCTCGGGCCCGGTCTCGAGAAAGGCGAAGCGTTCCGCCCTCTGGCGCGCGAGCTCCGCCGCGAGCCCGCTCTCGCCGCGCTCGAGTTGAAGGCAGCCGCCGAGCGCGAGCGGCGCCACCAGGAGGCCGAGAAGACGGCGCCGGGCCCCCATGGCTCAGGCTCCGCCCGCCACCTCAGAGATCCGCATAGACATGGCGCTCGCCCGGCTGCCCTGGGTGGGTCACCGCCCCTTGCGCGGCCCCGCCGACGAGCTGGGCGTATTTCCAGAGCGCGCCGGAGCCGTATTGCGTCTCCCGCGGCCCGGCCCAGGCCTTCTTGCGCTCCTTGAGCTCCTTGGCCGAGAGCTTCACCTTGATGGTGCCCTTCTTGGCGTCGATCTGGATGATGTCGCCGTCTTTGAGGAGCGCGATGGGCCCACCCGCCGCGGCTTCGGGGCCGACATGGCCGACGCAGAAGCCCCGGGTCGCGCCGGAGAAGCGCCCGTCGGTGATCAGCGCGACCTTGGAGCCCATGCCCTGGCCCGAGATCGCGGCGGTGGTGGCCAGCATCTCCCGCATGCCGGGGCCGCCCTTCGGCCCTTCGTTGCGGATGACGATCACCTCGCCCTCCTTGTAGCTCCGCGCCTGG
Organism: uncultured Limibaculum sp.; assembly: GCA_964467005.1. Lineage (GTDB taxonomy): Bacteria > Pseudomonadota > Alphaproteobacteria > Rhodobacterales > Rhodobacteraceae > Thermohalobaculum. The sequence continues at coordinate 1,398 of CAYXPI010000243.1, forward strand.
ACGGCGGCGAAGGCCTCCTCCTCGCTCTCGAAGACCCGCGCGGGCCCCTCGAACTTCAGCTTCTTCATGCCGGCGACCTTCACGATCGCCCCCTCCGGCGCAAGATTGCCCGCGAGCCCGACCACCCCGCCCGTGGGCGAGAGCGGCTTGGAAACTGGGTGGATCACGCGGCCGTCGGCCTCGCCCACCACACGGTCGATCTCTTCGCCCATGGTCCGACCCGAGGCGGTGACGCAGTCGCGGTGGAGCATGCCCGCCCGGTCGAGCTCCTTCATCACCACGGCGATGCCGCCCACCTCCCAGAGGTCCTTGGCGACGTATCTCCCGCCGGGCTTGAGGTCCACGAAATAGGGGGTCTCCTTGAAGATCTCGCAGACATCCGCGAGGGCGAACGACACCCCCGCCTCGTGGGCGATGGCGGGCAGATGGAGCCCCGCATTGGTGGAGCCGCCGGTGCAGGCGACCACGCGCGCGGCGTTCTCCAGCGCCTCGCGGGTGACGACGTCGCGCGCCCGGATCTTCGCCGCGAGGAGGCGCATCACCGCCCGGCCCGAGGCCTCGGCGAACTGGTCCCGGCTCTCATAGGGCGCGGGTGCGCCGGCGGAGTTCATCAGGGCGAGCCCCAGCGCCTCGGAGACGCAGGCCATCGTGTTGGCGGTGAACTGCCCACCGCAGGCCCCGGCCGAGGGGCAGGCCGCCCGCTCGAGCACCGCGAGCGCGGCGTCGGTCAGCGCGCCGGACTGGTGCTTGCCCACCGCCTCGAACATGTCCTGCACCGTGAGATCGCGGCCCAGATACTCCTCGGGCACCGCGGCGCCGTGGGGCGCGCGGCCTGGCAAGATCGAGCCGCCATAAAGAAAGACCGAGGGCGTGTTGAGCCGCACCATCGCCATCATCATGCCAGGCAGGGACTTGTCGCAGCCCGCAAGGCCCACCAGCGCGTCATAGGCGTGGCCGCGCATGGTGAGTTCCACGGTGTCGGCGATCGCTTCGCGCGAGACGAGCGACGAGCGCATGCCCTCATGCCCCATCGCGATCCCGTCGGTCACGGTGATCGTGGTGAATTCGCGCGGGGTGCCTTGCGCCTCTTTCACGCCGAGCTTCACGGCCTGGGCCTGGCGGTTGAGCGCGATGTTGCAGGGGGCGGCCTCGTTCCAGCAGGTGGCGACGCCGATGAAGGGGCGATGGATCTCCTCGTCGGTGAGGCCCATGGCGTAGAAATAGGAGCGGTGCGGCGCGCGCTCGGGCCCCTCCGTCACATGGCGGCTCGGCAGCTTGGCTTTGTCGAAAACATGCGCGTCCATGGCGTCCCCCTCCCCGGTTTTCTCTGATGATCGCGGACACTATCCCGCGTCTCGCCCGGTTTCCAGCGCCAGGATGGGGCCATCGGCGGCAAAATTAGGGGGTCCACAGCGGCGCCCGGCGCGCCCATATTCAACGGCAGACACGCCGCAGAGACGGCCAACCGACTGGAGGAACCCCATGTCCAACCGCGACACGCTCGACCACCGCCGCCCCGCCCCGCCCGGAGAGGGCGCCCGCGTCCGCGCCTTCGCCGCCCTCGCCCGGCGCCTCGCGCCCGAGACGACGGACCCCAAGCTCATGGCCATGACCAAGAGCCAGAGGGCGGCCCGCCGGTCCTTCGCCGAGGCGCTGGCCGACGCGCCCGCCGATGCGCGCACGGCCGTGGCCCCCCGCGCGTGAAAGCCGCAGCCGCGCCCGAGGATCCTCGCCCGGGCGCGGCCTTCGCCGCCTATCTCGCCACGGGCGCGGGCCGCTCCGGCCTGTGGCGGGCGATCCCCACGCTCTTGCTGGTCGGGCTCGCCTGGGTGGGGTCGACCGTCGCGCTCCTGGCGGGCGCGCTCCTGGTGGCGGGCGACGGGCCGATGGCCCGGGACCTCGAGGCGCTGCTCGGCCAGGGCGGCCCCGGGGGCGTCGCGCTCGCCCTCGCCACCTTCTCCGGCATCTGGGCGGGGTTCGCGCTCGCCCTCCCGCTGCTCCACGGACGGCGGTTCGCGAGCCTTCTCGGCCGGGGCGGTGTCCTCGGCCTCGGCGAGTTCGGCCGGGGCGCGCTCCTCGGCCTCGCCTTCTACGCGCTCACCGCGCTGGGCGCGCTTCTCGTCGCCGATCCGCCGTCCCGCACCGCCTTGCCGTTCGACACCTGGACCGCCTGGCTCTCGGTGCTCGCCGTCCTCATCTTCGTCCAGGCCGGTGGCGAGGAGCTCATATTCCGCGGCTATCTCGCTCAGGAGATCGGGCGGCGCCTCGCGCACCCCATCGCCTGGGCGGTGGTGCCCTCGGCGATTTTCGGCGCGCTCCACTACGCTCCGGACCTGCCGCCCCCTGCGGGGGTCCTCTACGTCGCCGTGACCTTCCTCTTCGGCCTGTCGGCGGCCGTCCTTGTTTGGCGCACGGGGCGCCTCGGCGCCGCGATCGGGCTCCATGTGGCGCTCAACTTCGCAGGGCTCGGCCTTGCAGGGCTCGACGGGGTGATTACGGGCTCCCAGCTCTGGGTCTTCGCCCTGGAGGACGCGATCCCGCTCTTCGTCGTCGACCTCGTCACCTCGGCCGGCCTGCTCGCGCTCCTTCTCTCGCCCGTCGGCGCCCGGCTCTTCCCGAGGCGCTAGCCGATCTCGCCGAGCCGGGCGTGCGCCTGGGCGAGGCGCGCGCGCTCGGCCGCCACGGCCGCCAGCCGGTCCCGCTGCTTGGCCACCTCCGCCTCGGGCGCCTTCTCGAGAAAGCGCGCGTTGGAGAGCTTGCCCTCGAGCTGAGCCGCCTCCTTGTCGAGCTTGGCGAGCGCCTTTCCGAGCCGATCGATCTCCGCGCCCACATCGATGACGCCCTCGAGGGGAAGCGACAGCGCCGCGTCCTCGAGCGCCACGGTCACCGCCCCTTTGGGCGGCGTCCCGGCCTCCGAGATCCCGTCGAGCCGGGCCAGCCGTTCGAGGAGCGCGCGGTTGCGCTCAACGCGCGCGACCACCTCCGCGCCGTGACCGGAGACGACAAGGCCGAGCCGCGCGCCCGCGGGCACGTTCATCTCCGCGCGCACCGAGCGGATCTCCTCGATCGCGCGGATCACCCAACCCATCTCCGCCGCCGCGTCCGGGTCCGCGAGGCCCGGCGCAAGCTCGGGCCAGGCGGTGTGGATGAGGCGGGTGGGCCGCCCGGCCGCGCCGGCCGTCTGCCGCCAAAGCTCCTCGGTGATGAAGGGCATGATGGGGTGGAGGAGGATGAGACACTGGTCGAGCGCCCAGGCCATGGTGGCGCGCGTCTCGGCCTGCGCCGGGTGCCCGTCGGCCAGGAGCGGCTTGGCAAACTCCAGATACCAGTCGCAAAACACCCCCCAGACATGG
>CAYXPI010000244.1:0-4713 GCA_964467005.1 uncultured Limibaculum sp.
CCTGATAGAGTTAGACCTCGCCCGGCGCCTCGTCGGTGCCCGCGAGCATGGAGCCGATCATGGCGGAATGGGCGCCCGCCGCGATGGCCTTCGCCAGGTCGCCCGAGGTCTTGATGCCGCCATCGGCGATCACCGGCGTGTTGGCCTCGGCCGCGGCCTCCGCACAGTCGATGAGCGCAGTGAGCTGTGGCACGCCGACGCCAGCCACGATGCGCGTGGTGCAGATGGAGCCGGGGCCGATGCCCACCTTCACGGCGTCCGCCCCCGCGCCGATGAGCGCGCGGGTCGCCTCGCCGGTGGCGACGTTTCCGGCGACGACCTGCACCGAGTTGGAGTGGGCCTTGATCCGCGAGACGGCCTCGGCCACCGCGCTCGAATGGCCGTGGGCGGTGTCGACCACGAGGAGGTCCACGCCCGCATCGATGAGGGCCGACGAGCGGTCGAACCCCTTCTCGCCCACGGTGGTGGCCGCGGCGACGCGGAGGCGGCCGAGCGCGTCCTTCGCCGCGTGGGGGTTGAGGACCGCCTTCTGGATGTCCTTCACCGTGAGGAGGCCCGTGCACTCGCCGCGATCGTTGACCACCAGAAGCTTCTCGATCCGCCGGGCCTGGAGGATCTTTTTCGCCTCCACGAGGTCCACGGGCTCGCGCACCACGGCGAGATTGTCGGACGTCATAAGGGCCGAAACGGGGGTGTTCGGGTCCTCGCAGAAGCGCATGTCGCGGTTGGTGAGGATCCCGACGAGCCGCCGCTCCGCCCCCACAACGGGAAAGCCGGTGATGCCGTATTGCGTTTGCAGCGCCCAGGCATCGGCCAGCGTCTGGTCCGGGCGCAGGGTCACGGGGTCGTAGACCACCCCGCTCTCGAAGCGCTTCACCGCGCGCACTTGGGCGGCCTGCTCCTCGATGCCGAGATTGCGGTGGATCACGCCGATGCCGCCCGCCTGCGCCATGGCGATGGCCATGTCGAGCTCTGTCACGGTGTCCATCGCCGAGGAGAGGAGCGGGATGTTGAGCTCGATTTCGGAGGTGACGCGCGTGCGCGTGTCGGCCTCGGCGGGCAGCACGCTGGAGGCGGCCGGGACCAAGAGCACGTCGTCGAAGGTGAGCGCGTCGCGAATGTCCATGGCCTCCTCCTTCAGACGGCGCCGGCTCGGGGCTGTCCTATCTCACGAACGGCGTGCGAAGGGAAGTGGGGCGACACCGGGCGGGCGTCACCCCCAAAAACGGCAGGCTGGTATGACGTCTTCGGGAGGCTCGCGCCGGCGGGCCTCCCGGCGGCTCACTGGGGCGAGGCCAGGAGGTCGCCCAGGGTCGTCTCGCCGCCGCCCGTGACGGGCACGCTGCCCGAGGGGGCGCCGGTGGTGCCGCCGCCCGTGCCGGGGCCGTAATTGACCGGCGGCTGCGGGGTGGGCGCGGGGCCCGGGGTCGGCGTGGGGCCGGGGCCCGGGCCGTAGTTCGGCGGATCGACCACCACGATCTTGGGCGGCTGCGGCTGGCGCGGCCTGGTGCGCGTAGCCGGCGGGGCCTTGGCGACGGGCTCGGCCCAGACCACCTCGTCCACCCGCCAGGCGGGGTCGATGCTCGCGCGGCAGATCGTGACGGCGCCGGCCAGGATCTCGTTGAACCGGCTCTCGTGCTGGATCACGCCGCAGAGCTCGCCCGCCCGCTGGTCCACCCGCCAGGAGGCGAGGTCGACGAAACCGTCGGAGTTGCGGAGCGTGTTGCTCCAGCCCTGGGGCGGGGCCGCGGGGGCCTGGGCGAAGACCACGTCCACCGCGTTGTCGATCTCGCGGCGGTCGGAGTTGTTGAGCGGGCCGCCGATCCGCTCCTCGATGACGGCCGAGAGCTGGAAGGTGCCGTCGGCGAAGCGTGGGTCGAGCACGCCGGTGTCCGGGTTCACCATGCCTTCGCCGGTGCGGATGTTGGTCTGCTCCCCGCCGCAGCCGGCGACGGCGAGCGCGGTCAGGGCGACGAGCGGGGCGATGCGCAACATGGGGCTCGGCTCCTCTGTCTTGGGATCACTCAACGGGGGCGGGCGGCGCCCTCCGGCACCGCCCGGCTCGGCCTCACCAGTTCTGCGGGTTGAGCTGCGTCGGATGGCGCTTGCGCTGCGGGATGCAGCTCACGGTGTACCGGTTGCCCTCCACATACACGCGACCGGGGTGGTTCGAGTGGATGAGCATCTTCTCGAGGTTCCGCTGGAGCTTGCCCGGATCGATTGTCGAGACGTACTGCATCGAGCAGGCGGTGCCGGTACAAGCCTCGGGGCGATGGGCGAGGTAGCCCTCGAAGATCACGAGATAGGGCTCGAAATCGAGGCGGATCATCGGGCTGCACTCGTCGAACACCAGGCGATAGCTCCGCTCGAAGCCCACGCCGCCAGTGCTCGGCGCGCCGGTGTAGCCGGGCTGGCCCCCGGGCTGCGGCGCCACGCCGCCCTGATAGCCGGTGGTCGCGGCCCCGCCGCCGTGCCGGCCGAAGAACTGGTCGAGCTTGTCGGCGAGCACCGAGGCGAGCTCGATCCCCATGTCGCGGCCTTTGTCCGAGAGCCGCTCGAGCAGGCACTCCCGCGGGCAGGTGACGGGAAGGCGGAAGGTCTCGGGGCTGTCGACCTCGAAGGAGCCGATGAACTGCCCGCTGTCCACGTTCAGCACGCGGCCGGCGATGCGCATCTTGGCGAAGCTCGCGAAGTCCGTCTTGTCGACGCTTGCGAAGACCTCGTAGTTCACGATCACGTCGATCGGCGTCTGCACGGTGCGGGCGACGGCGATGAGCTCCTGGGGCGTGCGGCGGGTGCGGTCGAGCACGCTGGTCGCCTGATAGCCCTCCATGTTGATCGCCGTCTCGTCGAACACACGGTAGCCACGGATGTTGAGCCGGTCGTTGAGGCCCGACAGAATGTTCCGCTGGACGCGGCTGTTGCGCGGCACGGTGTCCTTGTCGAAGTCCTCGGTCATGACGAGCACGTTCGGGATGTCCTGGGCGGAGGCCGGGGCGGCCACCAGGCCGCCGACGATGGCGATCCCCGCGATCCCGGCGACAAGGGTCTTGAGCAACATAGGTCTGGTCCTCTTCCGTTGCGAAGCTGCACAGGCGTCGCGATAGGGTCGTCAGACGGCGAATCGTGCGCCCGTGCGCGCCCACCATTTAATAAGATGCCTGACCGGCGCGCGCAGATCACGCGTCGATTGCGCGCGGGGGCGGGCGTTCAGGGCAGCTCGTTCCACCCGGCCGGGAAGCGCCCCCCAGGGGCGGGCCGCGGCGCCGGCGCGTCTCCGGCCGCGGGAGGCTCGGCGGCGTCGAACCACCGGGCGGCGGGCGGCTGTGGCGCGTCGGGCGGCCGCACCCCCTCGGGCAGGAAACGGATCTCGAGCGGCAGGACCTCGCCGGAGCTGAGGGCGATGGCGAGCGACAGGCGCACCGGTGCCCTCAGCCGCTCCGGCGCGACGCGCAGTCTCAAGGTCTCGGTCTCGAACCCCGGAAGGAGCCGCAGACCAGGGGCGTTGGGCGGGTCGAGCCGCGGGGCCAGCCGGAGCGGCGCGGCGCCCGTGGGCCTGAGATCAAGGCCGCAGAGGGTGGGCACGACCGCCACGTCGATCTCGAGGCTCGAGAGCGGGAGCGTCTCGCGGCGGAGATCGCCGCCGGTCATCGCGAAGCGGGCGCAGTCGAGAAGGCCGTCGGTGCGGAGGAGCTCGGCGACAAGCGGTGGCGTGGCGATGTCGGCCCCCCAGATCGAGCGGTTCCGAATGGCGGCCGCGTCGACCGGGGAGGGGGCCGGCCCGCCCTCGATGCCGCGGAGGGCAGGCCACAGCGCGGGGGCGGGCTCGAGGGCGGACGGGGCAGATGGGGCGGACGGGGCAGAAGGGGAGGACGGGGCATACGGGCGCGGCGTGGTCCGGGCGGCGGCGAGGACCGCGGGCGGCTGGCCCGGCACGGTCGGCCGAGGGGCCGCGGGCGCGTCGCCCAAAGGCGGTCGTGTCGGCAGGGGCGTGACCGACGGCGCGCGCCGCTGCGCGACGAGGGGGGCCCGCGCCGGCCGCGCCTCTCCCGGGCCCGCGACCCGGTTGGGGAGGGCGTGTGGGCGGGGCTCCCGCGGGTCTCCGAGAGCCGGCGCCGCCGGCGGCGCCGGTCTGTGGGCAGGCCGGGGCGCCTCTTGCGGGCGGGCGCGGGCCCTTGGTGTGGCGGGCACATCGGTGCGGGCCAGCCCGTGCGGGGGCTCGAGGCGCCGCGCGGGCTCCGGCGCGCGTGATGCGGCGGGTGCGCGGGCGACGGCACGGGGGACGGCCGCGATCGCGCCCGGTGCCTTGGTCGCCGGCGGAGCGAGCGCGCGGGTCTCTGGCCGCGCGGGGCCAAGCCGGCCCACCGTCGCCGGCAGGTTGGCCGGGCGATGCCAGCCGCCGGGTGCCGGGGCTTGCAGCGCTGCGAGGGCGCCTGGCGGAGGCGCGGGGGTCGGAGATCCGGGCGGCGGGGGAGGGTCGCCCGGGCGCCCCGGGCCCTGCGCCCGCTCCAGCCGTCTCGCGTAACCGAGGGGCACAAGACCGTCGCGATAGCTTGCGCGCCGTGGCGGTCGGTCGCCCGCGGCGGGGGCGGAGAGACCGCTTGGCGTCTCGACGCGTGGCGGCACCGGCAGATCCGGCCCCGCCTCCGCCGTCGGCGCGGGATGCCTGGCCACCGACAGGGGACGGACGACCGCCATCTCAGGCGGTGTCTC
>CAYXPI010000245.1:0-4635 GCA_964467005.1 uncultured Limibaculum sp.
TGGCGGGGGCCACCACCGCCTGGGTGCCCTCTCCCACGGCCGCGACGCTGCACGCGCTCCACTACCACCGGGTGAGCGTGGCCGAGCGGCAGGCGGAGATCGCGGCGGGCGGGCGGCGCGCTGAGCTCGACGACATCCTCAAGATCCCGCTCGCGGACCGGCCCAACTGGTCGGCCGACGAGATCCGCGCCGAGCTCGAGAACAACGCGCAAGGCATCCTCGGTTATGTGGTCCGCTGGGTCGATCAGGGCGTCGGCTGCTCCAAGGTGCCGGACATCCACGATGTCGGCCTGATGGAGGACCGCGCGACGCTCCGGATCTCGGCCCAGCACATCGCCAACTGGCTCGCCCATGGGGTGGTGAGCGCGGAGGAGGTGGAGGCCACGCTCCGCCGCATGGCCGAGGTGGTGGACCGCCAGAACGCGGGCGACGCGGCGTATGAGCCGATGGCGCCGGGCTTTGACGGCGTCGCGTTCCGGGCCGCGCACGACCTCGTCTTCAAGGGCACGGAGTGGCCCAACGGATACACCGAGCCCGCGCTCCACGTGCGCCGGGCGGAGAAGAAAGCGGGAGCGCGCTGATGTCGATCGGGTTGCAGACGGCGAAGACGATCATCGCGGCGGCCTTTGCCAAGGGCGCGGAGATGGGGCTGAAGCCGCTGGCGGTCTGCGTGCTCGATGCGGGCGGGCATCTGCGCGCCTTCGAGCGGCAGGACGGCGCCTCGAACGGCCGCTTCGCGATTGCGCATGGCAAGGCCGCGGGCGCGGTCGCCCTCGGCCTCGGTTCGCGGTCGCTCATGGCCCGGGCGGAGGCGCAGGCCTATTTCGTCGCGGCGGCCGGCGCGGCGCTCGGCGGCGCGCTGGTGCCGGTGCCGGGCGGTGTGCTGGTGAAAGGGGCGGCGGGCGAGATCCTGGGCGCCGTCGGAGTGACGGGCGACACCTCGGACAACGACGAGGCCTGCGCGGTGGCCGGCATCGCCGCCGTGGGCCTCACGGCCGATCCGGGCTGAGCGCTAGCCCCGCAGCCGGTCGCGCACCAGGCCCAGGAGCTTTGCCATCTTGGGCTTTGCGCAATCGCGCGACCAGCCGACGAGATTGTAGGCCTGGTAGTTGCGAAACCCGTAGGGCAGCTCGCAGGGTGTGATCGTCACGGGGAAGAGCTTGCCCTGGCTCTTGCCCACATCGGCCTCCTCGATGACGTAGTCGGAGTTGACCGAGGTCTTGGACCACAAAACCATGAGGAGGGCGCAGCTGGCGAGCTGGGCCTCGACATGGCGCCGCCAGTTCTCGCCTGGCGGGGTGCTCGTGTCGACAAAGACCGAGAAGCCGGCGCCCTCGAGGCAGGCCTGGACCTGCCCGGCCTTGGACGCGTTCGCTCGGGAATATGCGAGAAAGATGTCCGCCATCGCCTCCGTGCCGGCCGACCGACCCCGCGCCCGACGGGGCCGATCAGACTGGTGTGTCCTCCCACCGGTCGACCAAGAGGGGTTTCGGCAGCGTCGGCAGATAGTCGCCGTTGGCCGACAAGAGAAACTCGCGGAAGGCCTGGCCGGTCGCCGAGGGTTTGGCGCCGGCCGGACGCACGAGATACCAGTGGCGGATGATGGGCAAGCCCTTCATCCGCAGCATGACCAGCCGGCCGGCCTCGAGCTCCGGCACCACGGTGTGCGCCGAGATGACCGCGAGGCCCAGCCCCGCCATCACCGCCTGCTTGATCGTTTCGTTCGTGCCCATCTCGATGAGGCGGTAGGGCTGGCCTTCGCCGATGCGGTCGAGATAGCGCCGCATGAGGATCCGGGTGCCAGAGCCCGGTTCCCGGCCCAGAAAGGTCTCGGCGAGGAGGGCTTGAGGCGTCACCTCCTCGACCCGCGCAAGGCGGTGGTCGGGGGGCGCGATGATGATGTAGGGGTGTTCGCCCAGCACCTCGGCCTCCACCGGAGGTTCCTGGGGCGGACGGCCCATGATGGCGAGCTCGATCTCGCCGCGCCCGAGGGCGTCGACGATGGCGTCTCGGTTGCCGACCTTGAGGCCGATCTCCACCTCCGGCAGGCGCTTTTTGAGCCGCGCGACGAGCCCCGGGGCAAAGTACTTTCCGGTCGAGACGACGCCGATCGAGACATAGCCCGCGAGGCCGGCCCGCAGCGCGTCCACCCGCGCGAAGCACTGGCTGAGCGCCGTCTCGATTTTGTGGACGGTGCCGAGCAGCTCGCGGCCGATGGGCGTGAGGCTCACCTTGCCATCCGGCCCGCGATGGAGAACCTGGGCGCAGACGCCCTCCTCCAGCGATTTGAGCTGGGTGGAGACCGCGGGGGGCGTCACATGCAGCGTGCCCGCGGCCGCGGTGATCGAGCCCGTCTCGACGATCGCGGCCAGGGCGCGCAGTTGCTTCAGCGTGATGGACTTCGGATGCGCCATTGCGAGGATCTTAAACGGTCTGAAGCAAAGCTTACAGCCCACCGCCCGGCATGAACATGAAAAAAAAGGAGCGGCAGACTGCCGCTCCAAGCAAGACCGAACCCTGGGAGAGCGTTCGGTGAACTGGACGGGATGGTGTATCCCGGACACTGCGGATATGGGTCGCGGTTCCGAATAAGTGAATTTGAAAAAACTACAGAGCGCATAATCCTTTCTATCGACTGGTCCGGACTGGAAGCGGACAGGCTCAGCGCGCCCAGAACCGCGGCGTGAGAAGGACCAGGACCGAGATGAATTCGAGCCGGCCGAGAAGCATGCCCGCCGAGAGGATCCATTTTGCCGCATCCGGGAGATCCGCGTAGTTGCCGGAGGGCCCGATCTGCGAGCCGAGGCCCGGGCCCACATTGGCCAAGGTGGCGACGGCGCCGGAAATCGCGGTGATGGGCGGCAGACCGAACATCGAGAGAAGGATCGCCCAGACCGAGAGGGCAGTGACGAAGACGAAGAAGAACGCCATCACCGAGGACAGCACCTCGGGCTCCACAACCCGGTGGTCGTAGCGGAGCGGAAAGACGCCGGAGGGTGTGTGAATGCGCCGGATCTGCTGGCTGAGGGCGGCGAACAGGATCTGGTAGCGGAAAACCTTCGCCGAGCAGGAGGTTGAGCCCGCGCAGCCTCCGATGAGCGCGACCATGAAGAAGAGCGTGATCGGAAAGCCGCCCCAGGCGTCGTAGGGCTCCGAGGCGTAGCCGGTGCCCGTGGTGATCGAGGTGATGTTGAAGAGGCTCGCGCGGAAGGCGGCCTCGAGATCGGTCCGCCCCTCGAGCACCAGCCAGAGGGTGACCAGGGCCGCGACGCCGAGCACGATCCCGGTGAAGGCCTGCACCTGGATGTCGTGCAGCAGCGGGCGCGCCTGGCCCCGGCTGATCTGGATGAAGCGGATGAAGGGCAGCGCCGCCAGCCACATGAAGAGCACCGCGACATATTGGGCCTGGGCCGAGAAGGAGGCGAAGCTGTCGTCGTAATTCCCGAGCCCGCCGGTGGAGACCGTGGTCATTGCGTGGCAGACGGCGTCGAAGGCGCTCATCCCCGCGGCCGAGTAGGCGAGGATGCAGGCCACCGTGAGCCCGAGATAGATCCAGAAGAGCGAGCCCGCGACCTCGGCGGCGCGCGGCAGGATGTCGGTTCCGATGTCGAAGCTCTCGGAGCGGAAGAACTGCATCCCGCCGATCTTGAGCGCGGGCAGGAACACCATGGCGAAGACGACGATGCCCACGCCGCCATACCATTGGAGGAGCGCGCGCCAGAAGAGGACGCCCGGGGGCTGGGTGTCGAGCCCCGACATGACGGTGGCGCCCGTGGTGGTGAGCCCGGACATCGCCTCGAAATAGGCGTCGGTGAAGGAGAGGCCCGGTGCGCCGAGCATGAGGGGAAAGGCCCCGAAGATCGGCAGTGCCATCCAGACGAAGGTGGTGAGGAGAAAGGCCTGCTGGCGCGAGAGCCGGGCGAGGCCGACGCTCCGGGTCACGAGGGCGAGGGCGAGCCCCGCGGTGGTGGTGAGAAAGGCGGCGAAGCCGATGCCCTGCCAGTTCGAGCTGCCGGAGACCGCGTCGACCGCCGCGGCGATGGCCATCGAGCCGCCGAGGACGACGGTGAGGCGGCCGATCACGGAAACGACGGGGCGGAGATCGTGCATGTCGGCGAGCGAACCCCTGGGCGCCGCCCGTGTCAATCGGCCACGATGCGCCGGGGGCGCCCGCTCAGAAGGGGACGTCGGAGCCTGCGCTCTCCGCCGAGCTGACGAAGCGGGCCACCACCTTTTTCTCTCCGGCCTTGTCGAAGAGGATGGTGAGCTTGTCGCCCTCCACCTCACGCACGCGGCCGTAGCCGAATTTCTGGTGGAAGACCCGGGCGCCGGGCTCGTAGGCGGAGCGGGCCTCGGCGTCGATCACGAGGCCCCGGGCCTCCTGCGGCTGGTCAAGCCGGCGCTCCTGCGACCGGGCGGCGAAGCGCTTCCAGCCCGGGGAGTTGTAGCTGTCGGCCTTCACCGCGTTGGCCTCCAGCGTCGAGCCGCCGGGCGCGCCCATCGCCGCGGCCTGGGTGCCCCCGTAGAGGCCCGGGGGGGTCAGCACCTCGATGTGTTGGGGCGGCAGCTCGTCGATGAAGCGGGAGGGCAGGGCGGACTGCCAGCGGCCATAGACCTGCCGATTGGCGGCGAAGG
>CAYXPI010000246.1:0-4624 GCA_964467005.1 uncultured Limibaculum sp.
AACTACTCGATCACCTCGGCCTGCTCGACCTCGGCCCATTGCATCGGCAACGCGGCGGAGCAGATCCAGTGGGGCAAGCAGGACATCGTGTTCGCCGGCGGCGGGGAGGAGCTCGACTGGACGCTCTCCTGCCTCTTCGACGCGATGGGCGCCATGAGCACCAAGTTCAACGACCGTCCCGAGGCCGCGAGCCGGGCCTATGACGCGGGGCGCGACGGCTTCGTGATCGCCGGCGGCGCGGGCGTGGTGGTGCTGGAGGAGCTCGAACGGGCGAAGGCCCGGGGCGCCAAGATCTACGCCGAGGTGACCGGCTACGGCGCCAATTCCGACGGTTACGACATGGTGGCCCCCTCCGGCGAGGGGGCGGAGCGCTGCATGAAGCTCGCGCTCGGCACGCTCGGCGAGCGCCAGGTCGACTACGTCAACACCCACGGCACCTCGACGCCGGTGGGCGATTCGCGCGAGGTCGCGGCCATGCAGGCCGTCTTCGGCGCGGAGATGCCGCGCTACTCCTCCACCAAGTCCCTCACCGGGCATTCGCTGGGGGCGACGGGCGTGCAGGAGGCGATCTACTGCCTCCTCATGCTGGAGGGGGACTTCATCGCCGCCTCGGCCAATGTCGAGACCCTGGACGCGGCGTTCTGCGCGACCCCGCCGGTCACCGAGCGGGTGGACGCGGCGGGGCTCGACACCGTTCTCTCCAACAGCTTCGGCTTCGGGGGCACCAACGCCACCCTTGCGCTCAGCCGGTATCGCGGGTGAGCGCCGTGGGCCGTCTGATGGCCGGCAAGCGCGGCCTCGTGCTGGGTGTGGCCAACGACCACTCCATCGCCTGGGGGGTCGCCCGGGCGCTCCACGGCGAGGGGGCGGAGCTCGCCTTCACCTTCCAGGGCGAGGCGTTCGAGCGGCGCGTGCGCCCGCTCGCCGCCGAGATCGGCTCGGAGATCGTGCTGCCGGCGGATGTGACCGACGCCGCAAGCCTCGATGCGGTGTTCGAGCGGCTGGAGGCGGACTGGGGCCGGCTCGACTTCCTCGTCCACGCGGTCGCCTATTCCGACAAGGCCGAGCTCACCGGGCGCTACGCCGACACCTCCCGCGCCAACTTCCTGCGCACCATGGAGATCTCGTGCTTCTCCTTCACCGATCTCGCGCGGCGGGCCGGGCCGCTCATGGGCGCGGGCGGGGCGATGGTGACGATGAGCTATCTCGGCGCCCAGCGGGTCATGCCCAACTACAACGTGATGGGCGTGGCGAAGGCGGCGCTCGAAGCCTCTGTGCGGTATCTGGCCAACGATTTCGGGCCTCAGGGCGTGCGGGTCAATGCGATCTCGCCGGGGCCGATGCGCACGCTGGCCGGCAGCGCGATCGGCGGGGCGCGCAAGGTCTACCGGGTCTGCGCCGAGAACGCGCCGATGCGCCAGAACGCGACGCTCGACGATGTGGGCGGGGCGGCGGTCTATCTCCTCTCCGATCTCGGGCGGGGGACGACGGGGGAGGTGCTCTTTGTCGACAGCGGGTACCACGCCCTCGGCATGGTGCAGCTCGACAACCTCTGAGCCACCGAGGGAGGCGGCCATGAAGGACAACGTCGCCAACCGCCGCCGGCTCAGCCTCTCGGCCAAGCTCTCGATCGGATGGACCGCGCTCCGCGAGAACGGCCCCGTCTGGCTCGCGACCATGACGCTCTACCTCGCCTCGAGCGCCGCAGCCGACCGGTTGCACCGCTCGATGGAGCGTCAGCGCCGGCGCCGCGGCCTGCCTGGGCTCAACAGCCCCGCGCTCAACCGCAGGATCTGGGAGGGGTGGGACTGGTCGGGCGGCGGCGACGAATGGACGGCCTCGGAGGGCTGGAAGGCGGGGCTCATCGCGGCGGTGCTCGAGCCCAACGTGCCAGACGGCGCGCGGGTTCTCGAGATCGGGCCGGGTGCCGGGCGCTGGACCGGCGTGCTCCTCGGCCGGGCCTCGCGCCTCGTGGCGGTCGACATCTCGGCGGCCTGCATCGAGGCGTGCCGGGAGCGGTTCGCCGCCTATGGCTCCGCCGAATTCCACCACACCAGCGGGGCGGATCTCGCGCCGGTCGCCGATGCGAGCGTCGACGTCGTCTGGTCCTTCGACGTCTTCGTGCACATCAACGCGGCGGAGGTCGAGGCCTATCTCGCCGAGATCGCCCGGGTGCTCGCCCCTGGCGGGCGGGCGGTGCTGCACCATGGCGGGGTCGGCGGCACCGGCGGCGGCTGGCGCAGCGACCTGACCGATGCGCGCATGGTCGAGATCGTCGCGGCGGCGGGGCTCACCCGGGAGGCGCGGCTCACCGGATGGGAGCAGGACGGCGCCCGGGTGACCCTCGCCTTCGGCGATGTCATCTCGGTGCTCGTGCGCGCCTCTTAGGGCGACCGGCGCAGCTCCGGGCGATAGCCGGCGGCGAGCGCGGCGACCGTGGGCCGCGGGGTGAGGAGCCGGACCCGGCCGCTCGGCCGGCGCCGGGGCGCGTAACCCGCGGGCGACCAGGCGAGCGCGGCCCCCTCCCAAAGAAGGAGCGGCGCGGCGTCCTCCGGATCGAGGATCATCGCGCCCTCCGGCAGCTCCTCCGCCGCCGCCTCGGCGCGGATCTGCGCCCGATCGCGCCCCACGCGGGCGGCCTGGAGCACCCGGTCGATGTCCCGGGCCGAGGCGCCGGCGAGCCCCGCCGCCGCCCAGGCGTCGCGAAACCGGAGATGGTCCGCCCGCCGACACTCGCCGCAGGGGCGGTGGCCGGCCGCAAGCGCGCAGGCTTCGTCCCAGAAAAAGAGCGCCGTGTAGCGCCCCGGCGGCATGGGCGCGCGCCTCCGGCCCTTGAAGTCGAGGCGGCAGGCGACCCAGGCCCAGCTGGCCCAGCGCGCGGTGCCGAGGCGCGCGTCCGGCCCGTGCAGGCGCCCGCGATTGCCCATGAGCGCGCCCCGCCAGGGCTCGGCCACGATCTCGCCGGTGGGGCGCACCCGGTTTTGGAGCGTCATGGGCCCGCGGCCAGCCAGCGATGCACGGCGGCGATCTTGCGGCGCACGGCGAAGCGGAGGACGAACGGGTAGATGTCCGGCAGCCCCATCGAGCGGTTGACGTGGTTCAGCGCGATCCCGAGGCGCACGGCCTTGCCCACCAGCCGGGCGGGGTCGCGCTCGGCATAGGCGTCGTAGCCCGCGCGGGGCAGGGCGCGGCCGGCGATCCCGCTGGCCACCGCGCTGTCGAGCATGTCGGTGAGGTGCATCACATGGGCGGCGGTCTCGGCCCAGTCCTCATGGGGGTGGGCGGTGGCGTAGGCGGTGATGTGGGTGTGCGCGGCGTCCGCCGGCGGTCCCTCGGCGTAATGGCGCTCGAGTGCGGCGGCGTAGTCCTCCCGCTCGTCGCCCATGAGCGCGCGGAAGGCGGGGGGAAACTCCGGCCGCTCGGCGAGGCGGAGAAACAGGAAATGCGCGACCTCGTGGCGGAAATGCGCGGTCATGGTGCGCATGCGTTCGCCGAGCGCCTCGCGCCGGCTCACCCGCTCCACGGGGTCGGCCTCGGTGACGTTGATGGTCACGAGCCCGTCCGCATGGCCCATGATCACCGTGGCAGGGCCTGCGCGCGTCGCCTCGGCCAGGAGGTGGAAGGTGGGGGCGGGGCCCGGATCCTCCGGTGTGAACCAGCCCCAGCGGGCGAGGCCGGCCAGAACCCACCGTTTCGAGCGCTCGGCCAAGGCCCAGAGTTCGCGGTTCTCGCCGTGGAAGGTGTCGGGGATCACCTGGGTCATGGCGCAGGCGCGGCAGAGATCGCCCTCTTCTGCCGCCCAATTGCAGCCGATGTCGTCGCGGTTGGCGCAGGGCGTCGCCGCGCCGTAGTTTCGGATGTCGGAGCGGAAGATTAGGGTCGCGCCGCAATTCTCGCAGCTCATACTCCCGAAGAAGGCGCGCGCCCCGCAGTTGTGGCAGGTGAAGAGCTCCATGGCTCAGGCGTCGGCCGCGGTGGTCCAGCCGAGATGGCGCGGCGCCGGCGCGGGCGCGGCGAGGGGGACGGGCACGGGACGGTCCGGCGGGCCCTCGACCGCGGGGGGCGGAAGGCTCGGCGGCGGGATGTGGTGGGAGGTTTGCGCCGGGGTCGCGATCACGGCGACCGTGACGATGCCGGGGAGGAGGAGCGCGGCCGAGCGCGCGCCGAGGGCCCGGAGCGCGGGCCCCGCAACGCCGGTATCGGCCAGCCACACGGCAAGCGCCCCCAGAATGGCGATGACGGCCGCGATGTCCACGGAACCCGCCCCCTTACCTCGCAACGGGCCCGCAGCCGAAGGCCCCACCGGGGCGTCGGGAAAGACGCTCCGGCCGCATCCGTCCCACACGGCGGCCGGTCCTCCCCACATAACCCGCCTATCTGTATAGCCGAGTTGACGCGGTCTGTCGCGGCCGAGAGTGTCGCGCAGGGCCGGGTCAGAGCGCACCCGGCTCGGAGCCTGCCGCGACGCCCGTTTCGGCCTGGATCGCGGCGGCGGATTTCCGCCCGCGCTCGGTGGCGGATTTGAGCTGCCCGCAGGCGGCCAGAATGTCCTCGCCGCGGGGCGTGCGCACCGGCGAGGCGTAGCCCGCGCGGTTGACGATCTCGGCGAAGCTCTCGATCCGCT
>CAYXPI010000247.1:0-4613 GCA_964467005.1 uncultured Limibaculum sp.
CGATCGCGCCTCGGATCGCGTCGATGACCGGCGGCGAGAGCGTGGCCGGCCGCGACGGGTCGAGGGCGGTGTAGACCACATGCGCCGTCATGCCGAGCGGCAGATCGGCGAGCGGTCTGAAGGCCGCGAAATCCACGCTTTCGAGGGCACCGAGCGGGGCATCGACCACCGGCAGCGCCGCGTGACTGTCCTCCCTCGCGCGGCCGTGGCCGGGCAGGTGCTTGATCACAGGGAGCACGCCGCCCGCCATCAGGCCCTCGGCCAGCGCCCGGCCGAGCGCTGCCACCTCCGCCGCGTCTGAGCCGAGCGCCCGGCCCGTCACGATTGGGTGCGCCCCAGGCCCGGGCACGTCGAGCATCGGGGCGCAGTTCACGTCAATGCCGAGCTCGGCGAGCTCAGCGGCAATCAGCCGCCCGCGCAAACGCATCCGCGCGCGCCCGGCCGCCGGGCCGGCGGCCGCCTCCTCGCCCGGCGCCGGCCAGCCCCGCCAATGCGGCGGGCGCAACCGCGCAACGCGCCCGCCCTCCTGGTCGATCAGCACGGGCGCGCGGCGGCCGAGCGTGTCGCGCAAATCGCCTATGAGCGCCGACACCTGCGCCCTGCTCTCGACATTGCGGGCGAAGAGGATCGCGCCCCACGGATCGGCTTCGCGCAGAAACACCCGTTCGGGCCCGGTCAGCCGCAGCCCCGAGAGCCCGAAGATCGCAGCCCGCGGCGCGCTCACCGGTTGGCCGTGGCAATGCAGGCCTGATCGCGCGCGCGCAACGCCTCGCAAACGCTCGCGGCCTCCGCGAGGCTCGTGAACGGGCCGACGCGCAGCCGGTAGATGGTCTGCCCGCCCGATTGCGTGGTCTGGATCGCGAGGGCCCGGTTGCCGAGCAGCTCGGTATGGGCGCGCGAGATCTGCTGCCACTGGCTGCGGGTCAGGGCCTCCGAGCTGAAGGCGCCGAGCTGGAGCTGGAACGGCGCGCGGGCCGCGGCACGGCGAAGCTCGGCCGCTTCGTCCACCGCTGCGGCCCTGGCGGAGGCGACACGGTCCGGCAGGTCGGCGGGGCGGGGCCGCGCGAGCGGGCTGACGGCCGGGGCGAGCGCGCTGCCCTCGGGCGCCGGCACGGCTTCGGGCGTGTCCTCCGCGCCCGGTGGCGGCAGCGCCTCGAGCGCGCGCCGCGGCTGGGGCGCCGGCACCGCCGGGTCGAGCCGGGCGAGCGTCTCCTCGCCCGTCGCAGCCTCAGGCCGTGCGGTCGGCGAGGGCGCGAAGCTCCCGTCCGGCGCTTGCAGAGGCACCTCCCGCAAGTCCGCGCTCGCGGGCTGCGGGCTCGGCACGCCGAGGATGTCCTCGAGATCGCCGAGGGTGATGTCCTCCTCGCTCAGCGGCTGAGTTCGGGGCGCGAGCCGCGTCTCGACCTCATCTGGGGCGGGACCGGACTGCTCGGCCACGCGGTAGGTCTCGATGTCGCTGTGCGCGACGGGCTCCGGCGCCTCGGCCGGCACGACCCTGGCCGGGCTCGCCGCCGCCGCGATCACCGGGATCGCGCGCGTGTCGCGGGTCGCGAGGTCCCAAGCCCACCAGCCGAGCGCCCCGAGGCAGGCCGCGCCCGCCGCGGCCCCCGCGATCGCGCTCACGAAATTCGGGCGCCGGGCCGGCGCCTCGGCCTCCCCAGCGGTCCCCGCGCCCCCGATGTCGTCATCGTCATCGCGCATGGGTCAATCCTGTCCTGACCCCGCATCTGGGGCCTCTGCTGCTCGGACCCCGTATATGTGCGTCTGTGCGCTCAGCTAAGCTCGGTCATCGGGGTCACGCCGAGGATACCAAGACCGGCGGAAATCACAACGCCCACGCTGCGCGCGAGCGCGAGGCGTGCGGTGGTGAGGCCGGGATCTTCCTCACGGACGAGGCGCAGCTCAGGACGGTCCTGGCCGCGGTTCCAGTGGGCGTGGAATTCCGAGGCGAGATCATAGAGATAGAACGCGATCCTGTGGGGCTCGTGGGCGCTTGCCGCGGCCTCTGCGAGGCGGGGCCACTCGGCGATCTTCTTGGCGAGTGCGAGTTCGGAAGGATCCTCGAGGCGCGCGAGGTCCGCCCCCGCGAGCGCCGAATCGGTCGCCGCGATCCCGGCCTCGGCAGCCTTGGCCATCACCGAATGCACCCGGGCATGAGCATATTGAACGTACCAGACCGGGTTCTCGCGCGACTGCTCGAGCGCCTTGGCGAAGTCGAAGTCGAGCGCGGCGTCGTTCTTGCGGGTGAGCATCACGAAGCGCACCACATCCGGGCCCACCTCGTCGAGGAGATCGCGGAGCGTGACGAAGGTGCCCGCGCGCTTCGACATCTTGTAGGGCTCGCCGTTCTTGTAGAGCTTCACGAGCTGGATGAGCTTCACGTCGAGCGGAACCCGGCCGTCCGAGAGCGCCTTCACCGCCGCCTTGATGCGCTTCACATAGCCGCCATGGTCCGCGCCGAAGACGTTGATGAGCTGGTCGAAGCCCCGGGTCACCTTGTCGTGGTGATAGGCAATGTCGGGCGCGAAATAGGTCCAGGCTCCGTCGGACTTCTTGAGCGGCCGATCGGTGTCGTCGCCGAACTCGGTGGCCTTGAAGAGCGTCTGCGGCCGGGCCTCCCAGTCCTCCGGCGCGCGGCCCTTGGGCGGCTCGAGCTGGCCCACATAGATGAGCCCCCGGGCCTCGAGCGCCTCCAGCGCCGCCTCGATCTTGCCCGAGCCGTAGAGGGATTTCTCGGAGAAATAGCCGTCCATCTCGACGCCGAGGGCGCCCAGATCCTCGCGCACCATCTCCATCATCATGTCGGTGGCGAGCTCGCGGACCTCATCGATCCAGAACTCTTCCGGCGAGTTGAGGAGCCGCGCGCCGTAGCGCTCCTTGAGCGCCTCGCCGACGGGCCGCAGATAGTCGCCCGGATAGAGACCCTCGGGGATGTCGATGCTCTGCCCGTTGGCCTCGCAGTAGCGGAGATAAGCGGAGCGGGCGAGGGTGTCGATCTGCCCGCCGCCGTCGTTGGTGTAGTACTCCTTGGTAACGCCGTAGCCCGCGAAGGCGAGGAGCCGCGCGAGCGCGTCGCCGAACACCGCCCCCCGGGTGTGGCCCACATGAAGCGGCCCGGTGGGGTTGGCCGAGACATACTCCACCAGCACCCGCTCCCCGGCGCCAAGCCCTGTACGGCCGTAATCCGCCCCGTCGGCGAGGGCCGCGCCCACCACCCGCTGCCAGGCCTCGGGCGCAAGGCGGAGATTGAGAAAGCCGGGCCCCGCGACGGTCGCCTCGGTCACCCGCGGGTCCTCGGCCAGGCGCGCCGCCAGAAGCTCGGCAATCTCCCGGGGCGTCTTGCCCGCGGGCTTGGCCAACACCATCGCCGCGTTCGTCGCCATGTCCCCATGGGCCGGATCCCGCGGCGGCTCGACGGCGACCGCACCCAGATCGAGCCCCTCGGGCAGCGCCCCCTCGGCGGCGAGCGCGCCGAGGCTCTCGACGACGAGCGACTTCATCTCGGCAAACAGGTTCATGCGGGCCTCCTCGCAGGCGCCTCCCCTATCACGCGGCCCGCCGGCCCGCCACCTCCCGGGTGGCCGGGGACCGTCGCCGCCCCAGGCGCGCCGCCGCAGGGGCGGGGGAGGTGGCGGGCCCACCGATTGGATCGCGACGGCGTGGGACGTCCGTGCGCGCGCAACTCATCCAACAGACGTGTCGATCACGGGGCGTGCGATCCGCACGCGCCCAAAGATGTGCCCGCCTGCCCGGAGCCGTCAGCCTGACTAGGCGCGGGCCATGGGGTCGGTGAGCACCCGGTGCTCCTGGAGGGCGAAGCGGTCGGTCATACCCGCGATGTAGTCCGCCACCACCCGGGCTCGGGCCGCCGCGCCGGCCTGGGCCCGACATTCGGCCGCCCAGTCCTCCGGCAGGAGCCCCGGATCGTCGTGGAAGGCCGTGAAGAGCTCCTCCACCACCCGCGCGGCCTTCACCCGCATCCGCTTCACCCGCCAGTGCCGGTACATCCGGGCGAAGAGAAAGCGCTTCACCGCCGCGATCGCCCCCGCCATCTCCGCCGAGAAGCGGATCACCGGCTCCCCCGCCTCTTCCACCTCCGCGCAGCTCCGGGGCGCGAGCGCCGCGAGGCGGGCCGCGCTTTCGGCGATGGCGTCCTCCACCATGGCGCCGAACACCCGGCGGAGCGCTTCGTGCCGCCGACGGCTCTCCGCGAGGCCGGGATAGGCCGCGTCCACGTCGCGGAAGGCCGGACCCACCATCGGCAGCGCCTCCGCCTCCTCGAGCGCGAAGAGCCCCGCGCGGAGCCCGTCATGGATGTCGTGATGCACATAGGCGATGTCGTCCGCCAGCGCCGCCGCCTGCGCCTCGGCCGAGGGCTGGGTGTCGAGCGCGAGGCGGAGCCCCGCCAAGGGCTCGGCGAAGGTGGGCGGCAGGCTCTCCGCGCCCTGCCCCGCGGCAAGGAGCGGCCCGTTGTGCTTGGCCAGCCCCTCCAGCGTCTCGGCCGTCAGGTTGAGCCCGTCGAACTCCGCGTAATGGCGCTCGAGCTTCGTCACGATCCGCAGCGCCTGGGCGTTGTGGTCGAACCCGCCATAGGGCGCCATCGCCGCGTCCAG
>CAYXPI010000248.1:0-4605 GCA_964467005.1 uncultured Limibaculum sp.
TCACGGAGAAACGCCTCCTCGAAGCCTGCCTCGAGCTCATGGCCTCGGGTGCGGTCATCTCGATCCAGGATATGGGCGCCGCCGGGCTCACCTGCTCGGCGGTGGAGATGGGCGACAAGGGCGGGCTCGGCGTGACGCTGGAGCTCGACGCCGTGCCGACCCGCGAGGCGGCGATGACCGCCTACGAGATGATGCTCTCCGAAAGCCAGGAGCGCATGCTCATGGTGCTGCGGCCCGAGAAGGAGGCCGAGGCCCGCGCGATCTTCGAGAAGTGGGATCTCGACTTTGCCGTGGTGGGGGAGACAACGCCGGAGGACCGTTTCCGCGTGCGCCATGCCGGGGCCGAGCGGGCGAACCTGCCGCTCAAGGCGCTCTCGGGCGAGGCGCCGCTTTACGATCGGCCCTGGGTGAAGAGCCCGGCGCCGCCGCCCCTCGGCGACATCCCGGAGATCGACCCCGCCGAGGCGCTCCTCGCGCTCATGGGCTCGCCCAATCTCGGCTCCCGCCGATGGGTCTGGGAGCAGTACGACCATATGGTGATGGCCGACACGGTGGTGCGCCCGGGGTCCGACGCCGCCGTGGTGCGGGTGCACGGCACGGAGAAGGCGCTGGCGCTCACGGCGGATGTGACGCCCCGCTATTGCAAGGCGGATCCTGTGACGGGTGGACGCCAGGCGGTGGCCGAGGCCTTCCGCAACCTCTCGGCGACCGGCGCCAAGCCTCTGGCGGTGACGGACAATCTCAATTTCGGGAACCCGGAGAAGCCCGAGATCATGGGCCAGCTCGTCGGCTGCATCCGGGGCATCGCCGAGGCGTGCCGTGCCCTCGCCATGCCGGTCGTTTCGGGAAACGTCTCACTCTACAACGAAACGGACGGCCGCGCGATCCTGCCCACACCGACCATCGGCGCGGTCGGGCTCCTCGCCAGCCTCGACGACGTGATCCCCATGGCGCCGGGCGCCGGCGACAGCCTCGTCCTTCTCGGGCCGGTCATCGGGCATCTCGGCCAGTCCGCGCTCCTCGCCGAGATTTGGGGCCGCGAGGAGGGGCCGCCGCCCGCGGTCGATCTCGACGCCGAACGCCGGGCCGGAGAGCTTGTGCGCGCGCTCAAGGCCCAGGGGCGGATCACGGCGGCGCACGACCTGTCGGACGGCGGCCTGGCGGTCGCTGCGGCGGAAATGGCGCTGGCCTCGGGGCAGGGGGTCCGGCTCGAGCCCCGCGCGAGCCTGGGCGCGGCCGCCTGGTTCTTCGGCGAGGAGCAGGGACGCTACCTCGTGGCCGCGGCGGGGGAGGCGGAGCTCGCCCGGGTCCTCGAGGCGTCTCGGATCGCTGGGGTTCCGGCCCTCCGCGTCGGGGAGATGGGGGGCAAGGTCGTGCGGCTCGGCGGCGCATCCGCGCCGCTGACGGAGCTTCGCGCGGTCTGGGAGGGGGCGCTGCCCGGGCTCATGGGCGAGGCCTGACTAGGCATAGCGCGCCAGGAACGCGGCCGCGGGCAGGCTGCGAAAATCGTCGAGGCGGGCACGCAGCGTGGCGTGGTCCCAGTCCCACCAGGCCAGCTCGATCAGCGCCTCCGCGATCTCCGGCGGGTGACGGTCGCGGATCGGCCGCGCAGGATTGCCGCCCACGATCTGATAAGGCGCGACGTCCTTCGTCACCACCGCGCCCATCGCGATCACGGCGCCATGGCCCACCGTCACCTCGGGCTTGATCATCGCCATATGGCCGATCCACACATCGTGGCCCACGGTCGTGCGCCGGCTCGCGCGTGCTGCGAAAAACGCCGTGTCGTCCGCCGCATCGTCCCAGTAGCTCGCGCTCCGATAGAGCATGTGGTGCTGGCAGGCGAGGTGCATCGGATGGTCGGTCGCGCCGATCCGGACATAGCTCGCGATGTTGACGAACTTCCCGATCGTCGCGTTGGCGATATCGCAGCAGCGCTCGGCGTAGGAATAGGCGCCCATCTCGGAGTTGAGGAGCCGGGAGCCCTCGCAGAGCTGGGTGTAGGGTCCGAAGGTGCTGTTCTCGACCGCGCAGCTCGGTTGGATTTCCGGCTCGAGCCCGAACCGCGCCATCAGGTGCCTTGGATGAGGCGTCGCCGGAGCCAGGCGGAGATCTGGTCCATCGCCACCACGACAAGGATCGTGAGGGTGATGATGTAGAGCGTGTTCTCCCAGTCCCGCGAGGTGCGCATGGTCTCGACGAGGACGAGCCCGATGCCGCCCGCGCCGAGCGCGCCGATCACGGTGGCCGAGCGGGTGTTGGACTCGAGGTAGTAGAGCGTCTGGGAGATGAACACCGGCAAGAGCTGCGGGATCACGCCGTAGCGGTAGCGCTGGAGCTGGGAGGCCCCGGTGGCCCGCACGCCCTCCACCTGGCGATTGTCGATGTTCTCCAGCGCCTCTGAGAAGAGCTTGCCGAGCGTGCCCATATCCGTGATCGCGATCGCCAGCGCGCCCGTGAGGGGCCCGAGACCGAAGGCGCGGATGAAGATGAGCGACCAGATGAGATTGTCGATCCCACGCACGAAGTCGAAGAGGCGGCGTACGAAAAACCGCACCACCATCGAGGGCGTGAAGTTCGAGGCGGCCAGAAAGGCCAGCGGCAGGCCGAGGAGCACCGCCGTGATGGTGCCGAGCACGGCCATCATGATGGTCTCGAGCAGCGCCACGAACACATGGCCGTGCTGCCAGTCCGGGTTTTCCCAGAAGGTGTCGAAAATGTAGGCGGCGTTCGACATCTCTGGTACGAGGCGGTCGCTGGAGAAGGCCAGGGCCCAGAGCTCGCCGGTCGAGTACTGGTTGAGCTCGCTCTCGAAAGGGAACCAGAAGTTCTCCCAGCCCCAGAAATACCGGTGGACTTCGATCTTGGAGCGGGTGATCTGAACGCGCTTCGAGATCTCGGGGCGAGCGTCGAACTTCACCTCGCGGATGCTGGCCCAGCCGGGGACGAGGCCGGGGGGCAGGATCTGTTCGAGCCGGGTGCCGTCCGGGTGCCGGGTGACCGTGCCGTCGGGCGCCACGGTCTCGTAGAGCTCGTCGGGCAGGTGGCGGATCACGGTGCCGTTCCCAAGCCGGCTCTCGATGCCGTCGCCGACGGGCTCGGCGATCACGGAGCCGTCGGGCAGCTCCGTGGTCACGCCCTCATCCGTCGCCGTGGCGATGATGGTGCCGTAGTCCGGGACGGTGAATGCGACGCTCGGCCCCGTGATCACGGCGCGGAAGCCGTCGCCGAGGTCGACATCGGCGCCGTCCTCGGTTTGCCTCACCCAGTCCGGCGGGGTTTCGTAGGTGGCGGTGCGCTCGCCCTCGACCGACACGGTGAAGTCGCCCCGCCGGAGGTTCTCCTCCACATGCACCTTGTGCTTGACCGAGTCGACGCCGAGGAGAACCGCCCGCTCGGGCCGCGCGCTGTCGATGAGCGAGCCGACGCCGAAGGCCATCCAGGCATAGGCGAGGTAGCCGAGGATGAGGGCGAGGGCGCCGAAGGTCCCGAGCATCCGCCCGCGCACCAGGCCCCAGGCGCCGGCAGAGGTCTCGGCCGCCACGCTCATGTGCGCGCCTCGCCACCGGTCAGCCGGGCGCGAAGGGCGGAGGAGATCTGGTCGATCACCACGATCGAGAGGAAGAGGAGGACGAAGAGCGCCGCCGTGTCGTCGCCCTGGCCCTGGCCCCAGCCGATGGTGCGGCGGAGCTCGGCCCCGATGCCGCCGGCGCCCACGAAGCCGAGAATGGCGGAGGCGCGCACATTGATCTCGAGGCGGAGGAGAAAGTAGCTGAGAAAGTTGGGCGCCACCTGGGGCATCACGGCGTAGCGGATGCGCTGGGTCCAGCCGGCGCCGACGGCCTTGAGACCCTCCACCGGCTTCTGGTCGATGTTCTCCGTCACCTCCGAGAAGAGCTTGCCGAGGGCGCCCGCGGTGTGGAAGGCCACCGCGATCATCGCGGGCACCGGCGAGGTGCCGAGGACGAAGATGAGGAACAGCGCGATGATGAGCTCGGGGAAGGCGCGCATGATGTCCATCACCCGGCGGACCGGCGCCACCACATAGCCGGGCACGCCGAGATTGCGCGTGGAGATGAAGGCGAATACCATCGCGAGTGCGCCGCCCAGAAGCGTCGCCGTGAGGGCGATGTTGAGCGTCTCGAGGAGCGCCGGCAGGTACTCGACCAGGAGGCCGAAAAACGCGGGACCGGCCGCCCAGGCCTCGGCCACAATCTCGCCCGGATAGTCGAAAAACTGTGAAAGACCCGAGAGGAAGCCGCCCGAGTTCATGCTGTTGGCCTCGCCGTATCCCGCCACCAGAATCGCGAGCACGATGAGGAGGGTCAGCCCCGTGTACATCCGGCGCCGGCGCTCATGCGCGTAGATCTCGGACTGGAGGTCGGCGAGGGACATCAGGGCCTCACGGGCGAGGGGCGGCCCGAAAGCCGCCCCAGCCGTCGGATCACTCGGATTTCGCTTTGCGCGCGCCGATCACCGAGAGGTACTCCTCGTGCTTGATCGGGGCGAGGCCCTTCACCTCGCCGGCCATCACGCCGTAGGCGCATTCCGGGTCCATCGACTCGAGCGAGGCGACGAGGCCGGTGACCTCGAGCTTCACGCGCT
>CAYXPI010000249.1:0-4525 GCA_964467005.1 uncultured Limibaculum sp.
CACACCATGGACGCGCACGGTCGGAACGGCAAGGCCGCCTGGGCACACACTCTGCACACCGCTTCGCGGCATGCGATCCGCCTGCCGGCGGCTCAAGATCCTGACTTCAAGCGGCTTTTTGTAGTCCCAGTCTCGGCTCAATCCCTAGTCTGAGGCGACGCATCATGCGTCTGGGGACTAAAAGTGCATCATGGTCATCGGGCCCTCGTTGCTTGTTCGATGGCGCCAATGTTGCAATTTGCGGGCTGATCCACGATTGTCATGAATGACAAAGACGGGGGCAAAAGTGACAAGCGCGAAGAAGGGCTGGATCGCAGAGATCGGCTTGTTGATCTATCCTGACTGCCAGTTGTCCGCGATCTATGGCCTGACCGATCTGTTCCGAATTGCGGGTGAGTGGACCGACGGTGGACGCGCGCGAAGGGTGCGGGTCACGCATTGGCGTGCCGCTGCGGCTCAACAACCCCAATGCGTCTGGGACAGCGATCCCGGTACGGCCCATCACCTGGACTACGTCATCACCCCACCCAGCATCGTCATGCCCGACAGGATGCCGCCCATGCCGCAAGAGGCCGCCTGGCTGCATGAACAACACAAGGGCGGCAGCCGTGTCTGCTCAATCTGCGCCGGTGCCTTCGTTCTGGCCGAAAGCGGATTGCTGAAAGGCAGACGCGTGACGACGCATTGGGCTTTCGCCAGACAGCTTGCGGAACGCTTCGAGGATATCGAGGTTGCGGATCGTAACCTGGTGCTGGACGATGGGGATGTCATATCGGCGGGGGGCATCCTCGCCTGGACCGATCTTGGCCTGACCCTTGTCGAACGGCTCTTCGGGCGGAGCACCATGCTCTCCACGGCGCGCTTCCTGGTGATTCACCCGCCACGGTCAACGCAGCTCCCCTTCACCGATTTCATCCCGGACTTTGATCATGGGGACGAGGCGATCTTGCGGGTCCAGCACCATATCCACGCCGATCTGACCGCGTCCCTGAACCTGAGCGAGCTCGCCGATCTCGCCCATCTTGGAAAGCGCACCTTCATGCGCCGCTTTGCCAAGGCCACCTCCCTCAATCCGACCGAGTACATACAGCACGCGCGTGTCGCCAAAGCCCGAGGCATTCTGGAACTGACCAACCGCCCCATGGACTAGATCGCCTGGGAGGTCGGGTACAAGGATCCGTCTGCCTTCAGCAAAATTTTCCTGCGTATCTCAGGAGTCTCAGCCTCGGAGTATCGCCAACACTTTGGTGTCGGAATTGTTTGATCTCAGTCATCAGAAACGGAAATGAAGCCGCTCGCGCAGCCGCAGCGAACGCGCAGTTCGCCCGTATTGCGGCGGCACCCGGCGGCTCGATGCTGCGCCCTGAACGAATGACGGCTCTCGAGGACGCGACCGCGAACACCGGCAAGGGCGCAAACGTCCGCAGTGGGCCGAGACTGTCGGCCGCCACTGGGTTGAGCTAGCCGAATTGGTGCGCCGCCGCATAACGGCTCCGAGCCCAAAGCACTCATTTGACACGGGGCACTCGAAGGGCTGGTCCGGGGGAGGAAGCGGCCGATGGCCGTTTGCGCAGACGGAGGGCTCGACGTGCCTCAACCAAGCCAGAGTGCCGTCGGATCGGCGATTAACGCCGAGCGCCCAGCATGGCATCTTTCCGGCACTGCCCGCGTGCGACAATGGCCCATAATCAAGCTGAGCGCAGGAGCGCCTAGTCTGAAGACGCTACCACGGCGAGCACGGTCGGCGGACGAGCTTCGCAACTTTGCTCACGAACGAACGTCGCGAACATCCGGGTTTGCGCATGGGGGATCAACGATGCGACACGCCGATCGACCCGTCGCTGGAGGCCTCTTTCGCGGAGGCGAAAGCCACTCGCAGGCATTTGTCGCCTCGGATCGGGGCAAGATGTTCAAGGAAGAACTGGCGTTCGCGTTCCGGCCGGCACCGGCGCCCCATTTGGAGTTCCATGTTGCGTCCTTGGGATGTGCTCGGCTCTGGCAGGGCGCCTCGACCGGCCACACGATCAGACTTCGCGAGCCGGGCATGACGACGGTGCTTTTCGTGCGGCGCGGCAAGATCGATGTCGAAGCAGCCGGGCGGCGGCATCGCGGCCGCGCCGGCGACGTGGTGGTCTTCACGCCCAATGAGCGCACGACCGAGGTCATCCCGGACGATGACGGTGTGTATGCTTGCGATGTCGTCATGATCCCGACGGAGCGCTCCGACCAAGTCACCGCCTCACGAGAGGGCATTTTGGCCTCACGGCGGCTCGAAGGTGTGGTGTCTCGGGGAGCTTCAGACCTGCCTGCGCAGGCGCTCAAGTCGTACGCCCAGTTCGTGTTTGCGGAAGCGCGTCGCAAGGGCGGCGCCCTTATTCGCGATCGGGCACGCGACGCGGCCGCCGCCTTGCTGGTCGACATGATCACCGACCTGATCGAGGCTCACGGGGAGCGCGATGGCGGCGGCGGCCTCTCGGCCCGCAGCGGCGATGCGCGCCTTGTGCGCCGGGCCGAAGAGATGATGCTCGCGCGGTTCGATGAACCGCTTGGCATCAGCGCTATCGCATCCTGGCTTGGCGTCACTCCGCGTCGGCTGCAATACGCGTTCCAGAATGTTCGCGAGGAGGCGCCGCGCACGGTGCTGTTGAACATACGACTGGATGCGGCGCGCCAACGGCTGTGCGAGGGCCCTCCCGACACGACGGTGACCGCCGTGGCCCATGACTGCGGCATCACGCATACCGGCCGCTTTGCCGTCGCCTATGCCAGCCGGTTCGGCGAGCTGCCATCCGAGACGCGACGAAGACGCCAAGTTTGGTGACAGCTCGGTGACATTTGACCGATGTTCGCGAAACGGATCGGCTGGTTCGCAGAGCGGCTTTCCCGCCTTTGCCAGCTGTGCAAGCTCAAGCATGCAAGTCTCGGCCTGCGCCCGAAGGCAGCGGCGAGATTCCGAGAAGCTGAGGAGGCCCGGATGTTTCGAGTGTTCATGGCGGCAATCGTGGCGATTGGCGTCGCCCTGCCTCTAGCGGCCGAGGCGCGCGATCGCGGAGCGCGGGACGCCAAGCACGAGTGCAAGGAAGCGGCGCGGGCGAAGTTCGGCGCACGGGGCTTCGACCATCTCACGGCGGCCAATCGGGGCGGCGGCTACTACAAGGTGATGGGAACGATGCGGCGCAGGGGAGAACCCGACGCCGTCTTACGCTGCCGGTACAAGGACGGTCGCGTCACCGAGCTGTCGATCAAAGGTGACGGCGACAACGCGGGCGCAGCCCTCGGGGCGGCCCTGGGCGTCGCCGTCGGTGCTGCCATCATCGGCGCAGTCTCCGGCGATCACACGCATGACGATTACCGCGCCCCGGCGCAGCAGCCCAATTACGGCCATGGCCAAGGGTACTCGCCGGCACGCAACATCACCTGCTATCGCCGCCAGCGCGCCTGCTACCATGTGAGCGGGCGCCTCGCGCCGCAATGGACCGATCGCGAGTTTGGCCGGCACGCGGCGCAGCAACCGAGCGGCCCCGGCGTCCGCCAGCGTAACATGCAGCGCTACTGTCAGGGCGAAGCCTCGGCCAAGTTCCACCAGCGGCCGCAAAACATTCTCACCCTGCCGGTCGAACGCTCGCGCGGGCGCTTCATCGTCTACGGCCAGTTCCCGCCGCAAGGGCGGGGCGTGACGACCTTCGAATGTCGGTTCGATGCCAACGGCCGCTTTCTGCGTGTGACCCGGAACTGAGGAGATGACCATGATGCGCCCGATCATCAGTGCGGTTGTGCTCGCGCTCGTCGTCACACCGCTCTCCGCGCAGGAGACCGCGACGGACGAGGCAGGCGGCAACGGCGACGCGCTCGTCCATCCCGAGAACCGCGAGCACGCCGCTTGGAACGCATTTAATGTGATGGATGGCGGCATGCTTCGCCCCAACGATCGCACCACGCTGATTTCGCTCGCCTGGCACGCGGCCATGGCCAATCTGTGCCCCGGCATCTTTCTCGATCACGAGAAGTTCGGCGCCGCCTATGTGACAATCGAACATGCCGATTTTGCCAGCCTGACAGCCGCGGAGCACGAGTATTTCCGCCACCATCTCGCAGTGAACTTCGGTGTTGCGACCGGTATCCTCCTCGCGGAGATGGGCGGCACACCAGAAGAGATCGCCGCGCGCTGCGCGGAGGTGCACATCTACGCCGAGAACTCGACGCTCGGCCCGGTCTTCTTCGATGTCGAACCGACAATCGACGAGGCCCTTTCTGAGAAGCCATCACCCGCCGCAGACTGACCGGTGGAGGAGATCTTCAATGCTGCGCCACGTCATCTGTGCTGCAACTCTGATCATCGTGACTTCAACTGCAGCCTTCGCAGATGAGCGTATCCGTGTTGAGCGGGTGCAGTTCGATCGGGGCGCCGAGAGCGCAACGATCGAGGGCACGATCACCGGGTCCGAGATCGTCGACTACGTGCTGAACGCTCGCGAGGGTCAAGCCGCAAACATCTCGCTCGGATCCCAGCGGCCAACGCCGTTCT
>CAYXPI010000250.1:0-4507 GCA_964467005.1 uncultured Limibaculum sp.
AGACCCTCCACAGCGTCATGGCCTCCGGTGTCCCGATTTATCTGACAACGGACATCTGGTTGCGTGGACAGATGCTGGTGTGAATGACCAGTATCCGGAAATCGCACGGCAGCGTAGTATGAGCGGCACTGGCCACCTCACATCAGGGTTCGTCCAAGCAACGCGTCATGCTGCTTCTGCGACCGGCGGTATCGTCCGCCTCTGAGACGTTGAGCGGGCAGGCCGCGAGCGGCTTCAACCGTGGCAGCGGACATGCCGCCACACGCGCCGAGAGCGACGGTGTCGCGGTTCGTCCAAAGCGACCGGACGGTCGGATCAGCCGAAGCGCCGCGTCAGCGCCTCGAGCCCGATCTCGTAGAATTTGGCCACGATCGCGTCCGGCAGATGGTCGGCGTCGGGGGCGGGGATGAACCGGGCCGACCAGAAGACGTGGCAGCCCCCCGCATCGGCGACGCAGCTCAAGGTGGCGCGGTGATCGGTGACCGGCAGAGGGCCGTCGACGATCTCGTAGGTGATGTGGTGCGGCCCGGTCTCGATCAGCCGCTCGAAAAAGCGGTCGCCCTCGGTGGTCGTGAGGTGGCGATAGGGGTCCCCCTCGATCTCGGTGAGCTCCACCCGGTCGATGAGCGGATGCCAGGATCCGATCTGTCCGAAGCCTCCGATCTCGGACCAGACCGTGTCCGGCGCCGCGGCGAGCGACACCATCCGGCGCAGTCGATCATGGGTCGGCCGATCATGGGTCGGCGGAGGCTCGTCTGGGGTCATCGCGCGTGTCCTGTCCATCGCCCTCGCCCCCAGCCTGCACATCTGGGGGCGGTCGTGAAAGGCTGTTTTCCGTCGGCTCGCGGCCCGGCGGTCTCTCGGACGAAGGCGGAGGCCGGGGACGCTGGGCTCGGCTCCCGCCCGCCTGACGACACCCGAAACCGCCTCCAGAGTGGCGAATCCAGCCCTTGGACTTGACGAATGTGCCGGCGCGACGTACCCGAAAAGTCTGGCGGGCGTAGTTCAGTGGTAGAACGTCAGCTTCCCAAGCTGAATGTCGTCGGTTCGATCCCGATCGCCCGCTCCACTCTCAACGCTCGGGCCTTGTGGGCGGTCACCCGCCGACCCGCGCCGCTTGACCGCCGTCAAGGCGGCGGCCTCCCGGCGAGGGTAGACTCCCGCCTCAACCAGACAAAACGGGAGGACGCGCCATGACCATCCACACCCCTCCGCCGGCCGCCGCGTCGGCGGCAGCCGATCCCTGGACACTGCCGGACCCGATGACGCTACAGGCCGCCGTGGAGCGGGGCACGGGGCTCGCCCTCCACGCTCAGCTTCGGGCGGTGGAGCGGGCGGCCGATCTCGCCCAGGCGGCGCTCCTCTTCGGTTTGCGCGCGGGCCTTGGCTCGGCACTCGCCGCGCAGCGCTTCGCCACCGCTCCCTCGCCCGAGACGGGGGCCGCGCTCTGGTCCCATATGCTCTTCGGCACCTTCGAGGAGTTCGCCGCCGAAACCGGGCGGGCGAGCCACCTTATGGCCGGCGCCGTGGCGGATGCGGCTGCAACGGCCCGAGCGGAGGCCGACATCGCGCTCGCCGCAGGGCGCACGCCCGAGATCGGTTGACCCAAGAGAGGGAGGCGGACCATGGCCTACAAGACGATCCTTGCCCATTGGGAAGCGCCGGAGGCGGCCGATCCCGGGCCCATCGCGGCGGCGCTCGTCGAGCTTCAGGGGCGCTTCGGCGCGCATCTCACGCTTCTCGCCATCGGCGTGGAGCCCGGCATCTCGGCGTACGGGTTCGGCGGGCCAGGTGCGGCCACCATCGCGATGCAGACCGAGGCGGCCGAAGCCGAGGCGGAGACCCGGCGCGCCGCGGCGGCAGCCTGGATCGCGGAGGCCGGGCGCGCGGATGCCGCTCTTGGCGCCGAGGCGCGGGCGGTGCGGGGGCCCATCGAGCTCCTGGCCGAAACCCTGGCGGAGGAAGCCAAGCTCGCCGATCTCGTGGTTGTCGCCGCGCCCTATGCGAGCCTGCGCGAGGATTTGGCCGTGGGCGTGCTGGAGGCGAGCCTCTTCGACGCGGCGGCGCCGGTTCTCGTGCTGCCGGAGGCGCCGGTCGAGCGGATCGGCCAGCGGGTGATGATCGCCTGGGATGGGGGGCTCGAGGCACGCCACGCCGTGCGGGCGGCCATGGGCTTTCTTGCAGATGCGGAGCGGGTGGAGATCGTGCTCGTCGACCCGGAGCCCGCGCCCGACGGCGCGCCGGCCCCGGGGGCCGGGATCGCCACGCTCCTCTCCCGCCACGGCATCGCGGCCGAGATCGCCGCGCTCGAGAGCGGGGGGCGCCGCGTGGGCACGGTCCTCGCCGAGCGGATGAGCGAAAGCGGGGCGGATCTCCTGGTGATGGGCGCCTATGGGCATTCGCGGCTCCGAGAGGCGCTGATCGGCGGGCCGACGCGGGAGATCCTGAAGGCCGTCCCAGGGCCCGTGCTCATGGCACACTGAAGGCCCCTGGCCTTCCATGGCGCCTTTGCTATCGTGGGCGCGCGTGACGGGAGGTCGCCCATGTGGACGCGAGGACTGGTGATCGGATCGACCGCGGCGCTCGGCATGCTCGCCTTCGTGCCCGGCGCCGGGACCGCGATGGCTCGCAGCGCGCGCGAGGCGATGGCGGTCGGACTGGCCGTGAACCAAGCCGTCCAGCGCCAGATGCTGCGGGCGACCGCCGAGGCGGTCGAGGTGGTCGAGGATCTCATCG
This sequence comes from uncultured Limibaculum sp., assembly GCA_964467005.1. Lineage (GTDB taxonomy): Bacteria > Pseudomonadota > Alphaproteobacteria > Rhodobacterales > Rhodobacteraceae > Thermohalobaculum. The sequence continues at coordinate 2,737 of CAYXPI010000250.1, forward strand.
CCGAGGTGCGGGCCGAGGGCGCGCCCGCGGAGCCCGGCGCCCCGGCGCCCGAGGTGGTTCTGGGCCGTGTCACCGGCTTGCCAGCGGTGCAGGGCGCCGCGGATCTCGCGCTTGTGCACCAGGCGGGCCGTCGGCTCCGCCTGCGCCTCCGGGGCGCGGTGAGCCCGGCGGAGATGCACCAGGTGGCCGACACCATTCGCGGCTTTCCCGGGGTCGAGGGGGTCGAGATCCGGCCGGTCACGCGGAGCCTCGTCATCACCTGCGAGGGCTCGGCGGCGGCCTTCGCCCGCGCGCTCGAGACCGCGGGCGTCGCCACCCTCGCGCCGGTCGCCTTCCGGCACCCGGCGGCGCTCATCACGGCCTTTCTCCTCGCCCGGGCCGATGCCGGCATCCGCGCGCGGAGCCGTGGCAAGGCCGATCTCAAAACCACCGTGGGCCTCCTCCTCAAGGCGGTGGAGGCGGCACGCGCGCGCCGCGGCCTCTGAGCCGCGGGTCCGGCCGTGCAGGGGTTTGACGAGATCGCGGCCGCGCTGCCGCCCTCCTACGCGCTCTGGCTCGTGGCGATCGCCGGGCTCTTCGTGCTCGTCATCGGCTGCGTCGCGGTGCTCATCCTCGCGCTCACCCGGCGGGCGGCGGAGATGGGCGCGCTCGAGGAGCGGCTGGCCGGGGCCGAGGCCAAGGCGAAGGCGCTGGTGGCGGAGCGGGACGAGGCCCTGCGCACGCTCGACAAGCTGATCGGCCTCGCCGATATCGCGGGCGAGGTCTGGACCCGTCGGCCGCTCGCGCCCCCGCCCGACTACGCCGCGCGCATGGCCGACAGCATCCCGATCCTGGCCCTTGCCAACCTCAAGGGTGGGGTCGGCAAGACCACGCTCTCCGCGAACCTCGCCGCCTGGTTTGACGCCCGCGGCGAGCGGGTGCTCCTGATCGACCTCGACTATCAGGGCTCGCTCACGGCGATGGCCACGACCGGCGAGCGCCCGCCCCGCGGCGTGCCCTCGGGCGCCGAGACGCTCCTCAACGGCCAGCTTCCGCAGATCGCGCCCATGGCCGGCAGCGAGAGCAATTCGGGCGTGATCGACGCGGGCTACGCGCTCTTGAACGAGGAGAGCCGCATCCTCTTCCACTGGCTCCTGGGGCTCACGGCCGACGATGTGCGCTACCGCCTCGCCAACCTCCTCCTCCAGCCGCGGCTGCAGACGCTCTACGACCGGATCATCATCGACAGCCCGCCGCGGGTGACCCTGGGGCTCGTCAACGCCCTCTGCGCCGCCACGCATCTGGTGATCCCCACCCAGCTCAACGGGCTCTCGACCGATGCGGTGCGGAATTTTCTCGCCACCCTCGACACGCTCCGGCCCTATCCGCTGCCGCCCGTTCAGCGCTACCGGATCGTCGGCATGCAGAAGACCTGGTCGACCGAGCGCCTCTCCCGCGCCGAGGCCGAATCGATCGCCGAGATCGCGCGCATCCTCGAGAGCCGGGGCGAGAGCCCGGGGCTGTTCTTTCGCGACGTGATCCTGCCCAACATGTCGGGCTTTCAGCGGGCGGCGGGGCGGGCGCTCGCCTACCACGCGGAGCCGTCGGTCCGGCCCGAGCTCGATCGGCTGGCGGCGCGGATCGCGGCCTTCGCCCCCTCCTTCGCTGAGGCGCCGGAGCCCGACTAGCAGGCTGCTGAAAAAGTGCTCGCGCGGGCGGGTCTGGCGTGATTCATCATCTCCAAGGATGGAGGACGATGATGCGCGGATCGGACGGGCGGATCGGACGGGCG
>CAYXPI010000251.1:0-4503 GCA_964467005.1 uncultured Limibaculum sp.
CCTCGGTGATCACCTGCTCGCCTTCCGCCAGGCCGTCGGTGATCACGCTGCGCCCGCGGGTGGTGCGCGCGACCTCGACCCGGCGAAGCTCCACCGTGCCGGCGGCGTCCACCACCATCACGAAGGCGCCCACCTGGTCGCGCTGCACCGCGCGTTGGGGCACGTTCAGCACCTCCTGCGGCTCGGACTGCTCGAGCTCCACGCCCACCAGCCCGCCATCGAGGAGGAGGCCGTCCGGGTTCTCCACCACCGCGCGCACGGTCACGGTGTCGGTGCCCTGCGCCACCTCGGCGTCGATGAAGTCGATCTTGCCCGGGCGGCCATAGGGCTCCCCGTCGGCCAAAACGAGGGTGACGCTCGGCGTGGCGGCCGCGCCGCCCTCGGCCACCCGGCGCTGATAGGCCAGGAGCTGGGCCGTGGCCACCGGAAACTCCACCGTCATCGGATCGAGCCGGGTGAGGGTGGTGAGCGCACCGCTCTCGGGCCCGATGAAGGCGCCGATGTCGTAGGCCGAGAGGCCGACCACTCCGGCGAAGGGCGCGGTCACCTCGGTGTAGGCGACGTCGAGCTCGGCGCGGTCGAGCTCCGCCTGGAGCCGGGCGATCTCGCCCTCGGCCTTGCCGAGATTGGCGAGCGCGATGTCGAGCTCGGACTGCGCCACCGTCTCCCGCTCCACGAGCTGGGCCTTGCGGTCGCGCTCGATCTCGGCCAGCCGCCGCTCGGACTCCGCGGCGCCGAGGGCGCCCGAAACCTGGCCGACGGCGGCGCTGTAGGGATCGCTCTCGATGCGGTAGAGCACCGTGCCGGCCTCGACCGTTGCGCCCTCTTCGAACCCCACCTCCTGGAGGAAGCCAGAGACCCGGGCCCGGATGTCGACCTTTTGCTGCGCGACGAGGCGGCCGGAGAACACCACGCGCGGGCGGAGATCCGAGATCTCGGCCGGCGCCACCACCACGGCGGGGAGCGCGCCGGCCCCTTGCGCGAGCGCGCCGGGGGCGAGCCCCATGGCGAGGAGCGCCAGCCCGACCGGCTTAAGGAGTGACCGCATGCTCGCCTCCGCCACGACCGCCCCTCCGACTCGGGGCTGAGGTGAAGCTACACGAGCGCGCCCGGCACCGAAAGCGCCGGGCCCGCGGCTAATGCGGCGCCCGCGGCTGGGGCTCCGGTCCGCCGCGGCAGGCGCAGGAGGCGAGCACCGGCGTGTCCGTCCGCGCCTGGGCGAAGGAGAGGCGCTGGCCCACCATCATCGTCTCGGGCGCGGGCGCATGGCGGCGCGACAGGCACTCGGAGAGCCCGTGGAGCGCCCACACATTGTCCGGATGGCGGCGGCAGCGGGGGACGGAGGCGTCGTAGCCCAGATCCTGGCGATAGACGGCCTCGGCCTCCGCCAGCCGCCCCTGCTCGAGGAGGAGGGCGCCGAGGGCGTGGCGGGGCGGGTGCATCCAGGGCCAGGGCTCTGAGTAGTGGAGCGCGTCGGCCCGGGCCACGGCGGTGCGGAGCGCGGCGAAGGCGCTCTCGTAGCGGCCCTTGCGGTACAGGAGCTCGCCCTCCAGCATCGCCTCGCCCACCGAGAGGATCGCGTCCGCCGCGTTGTTGAAGTGGAACCGCTCGGAGGGGATCGCGGCGCGCGCCCGCTCGAAGGCCCGGCGCTCGGCCTCGGCCTCGGCGATCGCGCCCAAGGCCGCGAAGGCGATCGCCCGGGCATAGGCGCGCATCGCCTCGGTCACGCAATAGAGCTCGGCGTCCGGGCTCGGCGGGTCGGCGATCACCGCGCGCCACTGGCCGAAGCGGATGAAGGCGTGGAGCTTCTTGGCGTGGTAGCCCTCCAGCGTCGCGACCATATGGGCGCGCGGCGTGTCGAGCACCTCCGGCGTCACCAGCGCGCGCATCCGCTCGGCGGCCCAGAGTGCAGGGCCCGAACGGCCCGACATCATGGCCGCGAACATGAGCATGTGGAGATTGTGGCAGCAGGAGGTGGTGTAGAACTGCCGCCTGCCGCCATGGGCGATGGCCTTGGCGTCGGCCAGCACGGCGCGGCGGCTCGCCTCGATCGCCCGGTCATAGGCCCCGCAGAGGGTGAAGATGTGGGCGCCCATATGCTCCATATGGCCGAGATCGGGGGCGAGGCCCGCGAGCTCGTCGGCCTGGCGGAGCGCCTGCTCGGGCAAGGGGCCCATCTCGACCGCGTGGATGTAAAGGTGGTTGATCGCCAGATGCGGCCGGTCGCCGGCCCGCGCGATCCCCCGCTCGAGGAGGGCGATCACCTCGCGGGTGGGGGCGCCGGGCTTGGGCGTGCCCGAGTGCAGGTCCCAGAGGTCCCAGGGCGCGGTCATCATCAGCGCCTCGGCGGTGAGGGCGATGACGTCGAGATCCTCGGGAAAGGCGTGGGCGACGCCGCGCATCGCCTCGGCATAGGCGCGGGTCCAGGCGGCCATCTCGGCGGGGCTGCCGGGCTCGGGCCGCGGGTAGCGCGCGCGCAAGGCGGCGATGAGCGCCTGTTCGACGGGGGTGGCGGCGGCGCTCGCCGCCTCGGCCCGGCACAGGGCCGCGTGGCAGATGGCCAGCGTCTCGGCCTGCTCGGCCGCGGTCATCCACTCCCAGGGCAGGTTGTAGAAGGGCCCGCTGGCATAGGCGTCGCCCCACTGGGCCATCGCACAGCCGGGGTCGGCCGCCGCGGCCCGGCGAAAGCACCGCGCCGCCTCCTCGGGGTGGAAACCGTAGAGCCAGTTGAGCCCCCGATCGACCCAGATCTGGGCGCCGGACGCACTCGCGCTCACCGGGCGGCCGTGGCCGCCGAGATCGAAATCATACTCCATGATGCGCCCGGGTTCGGACCAAGACCGTGTCGGCGGGGGCTCGGCGCTGGCAGGGACGCTGCGGCGCGAGATCGCCTTGTGGAAGGTCACCCCATCCGCGACGAGATTGCAAGGACAATCCGCCGGCCGCACCCCCTGCCCTCGCGGAAGACATTTCGAAAATTGTGTTGAGTTTCGGTTTCGTGCAAGGTGCGCGCACAACGAACGGATCTGGCCGAGGGGACCTGCCATGATCGCGCGCATCTCGGGGTGGCTGCTGTTGGCGGCCGCGTTGACGCTGCCTGCCGGGGCGCAAACGGGCGCGGAGGGGGCAGACCCTTACGCCGCAGCGCTCTCGCGGCTGGTGGAGGCGCCGGCGGACCGGCAGCGCTCCTTCGATCTCGCGAAGGCGGCGGTGGCCTCGGGCCGGGTGCGCGAGGCGATCGCGGCGCTCGAGCGGCTCTTGCGGATCGACCCGACCCTCGCCAACATCAAGCTCGAGCTCGGAGTTCTCTACCTCCAGGTGGGCAGCCCCGCGCGCGCGGAGTTCTACCTCGCCGACGCACTGGCCGACCCCGCCGCGCCGCCGGATGTGCGCGCCCGGGGCGAGGAGCTCTTGACCCAGGCCCGCGCCCAGCAGGACCCGGTGCGCTATTCCGGCGCCATCCGCCTCGGCATCCGGGCCGAGACCAACGCGAACGCGGCCCCCGGCGGCGGCTCGATCATCATCCGCGGCGTCACCTTCGATCTCGAGGACAGCGCGACCGACCAGCCGGACGAGTCCGTCTTCGTCGCGCTCCGCGGCCGGGCGGATGTGGATCTCGGCACCCAGGCGGGCCACGGGGTCTATGCCGAGGGCTCCTATTTCGGCACCCGCCATTCGGACCAGACCCAGCTCAACCTGCATGTGATGGGCCTCGAATTCGGCGCCACCTATCTGCCCTCGCCCGAGAACGCGCCCGATCTCGTCCTCAACCCCTACATTGTGGGGGACGTGATCTACAAAGACGAGGAGCTCTTCGAGGTGGATGCGGGGGCGGGCCTGCGCCTCTTCTCGGAGATCTGGGACACGGTGGGCTCGCGGACCCAGATCGAAGTGCTCTCGACCCAGTTCAACAACACCACCGAGGACCCGGAGAACGACCTCAACGACGGCTATCTCTACCGCTTCGACCAGGATCTGCGCTGGCAGGTGACCAACCGGGTGGCGCTGAGCGCCGGGGCGTTTTACGGGCGCAACGTCGCGGATGCGGGTTTCGAAAGCTACAGGGAGACCGGCGCACGCACCGGCGTCTCGGTCCGCCATGCCAGCCCCTTCGGCCTCACCCGGCGAAGCTGGCGGAGCGGGCTCAATCTCCGCTACCGCTACCGCGCCTTCGACGAGCCGGATGAGGCCATCAGCGACAGCAAGCGGCGCGACAACCGGGTGGACGCGCGGCTCTCGACCTCGATCCCGGTCGCCCGGCGGGTGCGCCTCGGCGCCTCCTTCGCTTACGCCTTCAACGGCTCGACCGAGGACATCAACCAGTTCGAGAACCTCTTCGGGTTCGTCACCATCGGCTACACCTTCTGAGGCCTCGCCCATGCCCCGCATCCCCTCCCGCCCGCTCTTGAGATCCGCGTCGGCGCTGGCGCTGGTGGCGGCGGTGTCGGTTGGGGCGGATCTGGCGCTGGCGCCTGTGGCGGAGGGTCGGACGACGCTGCGGCT
>CAYXPI010000252.1:0-4484 GCA_964467005.1 uncultured Limibaculum sp.
GTGCCCGGTGCCGGAGGGGGCGTTCTACGTCTACCCCTCGATCGCGGGATGCATCGGCAAGTCGACCCCCGGCGGTGTGGTGGTGGAGAGCGACGAGGTCTTCTGCACCGAGCTCCTCGGCACCGAGGGGGTGGCGGCGGTGTTCGGCGCGGCCTTCGGGACGAGCCCCAACTTCCGGGTGAGCTACGCGACCTCGGACGCGGTGCTGGAGGAGGCCTGCCAGCGGATCCAGCGTTTTTGCGCGAGCCTGACGTAAAGGGGGCGCGCCCTCGGGGGCGTCGAGCCCCCTCCGGCGCGCGCGTCGGCGGCCGTGCGGCCGCCCACGCGGGCGCGGCCGTGAGGCCGGGACAGAGATGAGGAGGACAGGATGGTCGGAACCGTGGACGCGCGGCTCGCCGAGCTTGGGATCACGCTGGCGCCCGCCATGGCCCCGGCGGCCAACTATGTGCCTTGGGTGACGACGGGGCCGCTCCTCTTCGTCTCGGGCCAGGTCTCCGTGGGGCCGGACGGGCCGATCCGCGGGCAACTCACCGCCGCCGACCAGGTGGAGGGCGCGGTGGCGGAGGGCTCGGCGCTTGCCCGCGCCCAAGGGGCCGCCCGGCAATGCGGGCTCAACCTCCTCTCCCAGGCCAAGGCCGCGGTGGGAGATCTTGACCGCATCGCGCGGGTGGTGAAGCTCGTGGGCTTCGTGAACTCCGCGCCCGACTTCGCCCAGCAGCATCTCGTGGTGAACGGCTGCTCCGGCCTCATGGCGGAGGTCTTCGGCGAGGCCGGGGCCCATGCCCGCTCGGCCGTGGGCGTGGCGGCGCTGCCCTTGGGCGTCCTCGTCGAGGTGGAGGCGATCTTCGAGCTCGCGCCCGGCTGAGCCGCCCCCCGCCCCGGCCCCTGAGGGGCGCGCCCGCGGCCCGCTGCGATCTCCGATCGCAGGCGGGAGCGGAGCTCCCGGGCGCGCGGCCCCCGCGCGCCGGGCCGCGCCCCCTCACGCGCTCCCGATCAAGATGCCTGCGGCGAACACCAGGGCGCCCCCCAGCACCACCTGGAACGCGGCGCGCCAGAACGGCGTCTCCATATACTTGTTCTGGATCCAGGCGATCGCCCAAAGCTCGACCACCACGATCACCATCGCGATCACCGTCGCCGTCCAGAAATCCGGGATGAGATACGGCAGCGCGTGACCGAGCCCGCCGATCGTCGTCATGATCCCCGTCACCACGCCGCGGGTGATCGGCGAGCCGCGGCCCGAAATCTTCCCGTCGTCCGAGACCGCCTCGGTGAAGCCCATCGAGATCCCCGCCCCGATCGAGGCGGCCAGGCCGACGATGAAGGTCGTCCAGGTGTCGTGCGTCGCAAAAGCCGTGGCGAAGATCGGCGCGAGCGTCGACACCGAGCCGTCCATCAGCCCCGCGAGCCCCGGCTGCACATAGGTGAGCACGAACTGCTTGTGCGCCTTCTGGTCCTCGGTCTCGCGCGCCCCGCCCGAGAGATGCGCCTCCTCCAGCGCGTCCGCTGTCGTCGCATGCCCCGCCTCGGAGGCGGCGAGATCGCCGAGGAGCTTGCGGGTGTCCGCGTCCTCCACCTGCTGGGCCGCAGCGAGGTAGAAATCGCGCGACCGGCGCTCCATCTGCGCGGCCTCCGAGCGGATCTTCTCGAGCGGCAGGTTCTCCACGAGCCAGACCGGGCGCCGGGTGTGGAAGCCCGCCACATGCTCGCGCCGGATGAGCGGGATGCGCGCGCCGAAGCGCGACTTGTGCATCTCGATGAGCCGGGCGCGGTGCTCGTCCTCCTCCTCGGCCATGTCGTCGAAGATCTTGGCCGAGGCCGGGTAGTCGGCCCGCAGCGTGTCCGCATAGCTCCGATAGATCTGCGCGTCGTCCTCCTCGGCGGTGATGGCGAGGGCGAGGATCTGCTGCTCGCTGAGATCGGTGATGCGGCGGCGTGTGGCGAGGTGCGGGACCATGGCTGTGCCTCATGTTAGAACCATTCTAACGCATGCCACAGTTTTTGCGCCGCCGCATCCGGGCAATCCGCCGCGCGCCTAGCCGTCGTAGCCGCCCATCTCGCAGACGATCCGCCACTCCTCGTCCGAGACCGGCACCACCGAGAGGCGCGACTGGCGGACGAGCGCGAACTCCGCGAGGCGCGGCTCGGCCTTGATCTCGGCGAGCGTCACGGGCCGCGGGATCGGCGCGACGGCCTTGATGTCGACGCACTCCCAGCGCGGGTCGTCGGTGGTGCTGTCCGGGTGGATCTCGCGGCACACCTCGACGATGCCGACGATGCGCTTCTCGTTGACCGAGTGGTAGAAGAACCCGCGATCGCCGAGTTTCATCGCCCGCATGTTGTTGCGCGCCTGGTAGTTGCGGACCCCGTCCCACTCCTCGCCGGCCGCGCCTTTGGCCACCTGCTGGTCCCAGCTCCAGGTGTCGGGTTCGGATTTGAAGAGCCACTGGGCCATGGGGGTCCTCTCAGATCGGGGGGGCGAGCAGGGCGAGGGCCGCGGCCTGCGCGGCGGCGGGCGGGCCTTCGGCGGAGATCCGGGCCCAGTCCGCGGGCGCAGGGCGGGCCATCTGACGGCGGAGCACGGCGAGGGTGGCGTCTGAAGCGTCGCCCCGGCGGGCGGCGATGCGCTCGGCGAGGACGGCCTCCGGCGCGTCGAGCCAGAGCCCGGTGAAGGCGGCCCCCGTCTCGGCGGCGAGCGCGCGGGCGGCGGCGCGATCCCGTTCGTCGAGATGGGTGGCGTCGAGCACCACGGTCCAGCCGGCGGCGAGGGCGGGCGCGGCCCGGCGGCGGAGCGTGGCGGCCATCGCGGCGTTGGCCTCGGCGGTGTAGGCCTCCGAGGGCAGGCGCTCGGTCTCGGCCACACCCCAGAGGTCCTTGCGCACGGCGTCCGAGCGGAGGACGAGGGCGCCCAGCCTGTCCGCGAGGCCGCGCGCGAGGGTGGATTTGCCCGAGCCGGAGCGCCCGCCCACGGCGACGAGCCGCGCGCCGGATCCCTCGGCCAGGATCTCGGCGGCGAGCGCGGCAAAGCCTTGGGCCGCGGGCACGTCCCCCGCCAGCCCGGCGATCTTGGCGCGGATCGCCGCGCGGCAGGCTTCGTAGAGCGCGAGGAGCCCCAGCCCGCCATAGGCCGCCGCCTCGTCCGCCGCCCCGCCCCGGGCGAGCCCCTCGGCCCAGGCGTTCAGCACCGCGGCCCGGTGGCGCGCGAGCCCGCGGCGGCGAAGATCCATGGTGAGGAAGGCAAGATCGTAGAGCGGGTCGATCTCGATGAGGTCGTCGTTGAAGTCGATGGCGTCGAAGGGCGCGGGATGGCCCCGCCAGAGGACGATGTTGCCGAGATGGAGATCCCCGTGGCAGCGGCGGGTGCCGCGGGCGGCGGCCAGGGGCGCGAGGCGCTCGGCCGCGGCCGCGAGCGCGCCGATGAGCGCCCGGGTCTCCCCCTCCCCCAGCGTCCGGGCGAGATCGGCGAGCGCCGCCGTCTCCGCGCCGATCATGGCGGGCAGGCGCACGGGCCGCTCGGTCGCGTCGCCCCGGCGGTGCATTGCGGCCACCGCCCGGCCGAGCTCCACGAGGAGCGCGCGGTCGAGCGCGCCGGCCCCGGCCATCCGGTCGAAGAGATCGGCGTCCTCGAAGCGGCGCATCACCACCAGCGGCTCGGCCTCCGCGGGCACGGGCGCGCCGGGCTCGAGAAGCCGGGGCCCCGGCGCCACCCCGCCGAGGCCGAGATAGAGCCCGGGCGCGGCGTCCCTGTTCCGCGCGATCTCGGCCTCCGAGAACCGGCGGCGTCGGGCGCGGGTGGCGTAGTCGAGCCAGCCGTAATCCACCGGGCGGCGGAGCTTCCAGGCCCGCGTCGCGGTGAGGTGGATGCGGGCTGTGTGCGTCTCGATCACCCGCGGGCGGCCCAGGCCCGGCCCCGCGAGGAAGGCCGCCGCCTCCGCCCAGGCGAGGCCGCCCGCGCTCACCCGATCAGCCGGTTCCAGGGCCGGATCTCCACCCGCTCGAAGAGCCCGGCCTCGGCATAGGGATCGGCCGCGCACCAGGCCTCCACGGGCGCGATGTCGTCCGCCTCGTAGATGAGGAGCGAGCCCACCATCTGGCCGTCGGCGTCGAGGAAGGGCCCGGCCTGGGTGATCGCGCCCTCGGCGCTGCGGATATGGGCGAGATGGGCCTCGCGATTGGCCTTCCGGGTCTCGAGATGGCCCGGTTTGTCGACGCAGATGATGGCGTAGAGCATGCGGTTCTCCCTGGCCCTTTTCGGCGCCCATGGGGCATGAGCGGGCGGGGTTTGGCAAGGCCGGCGGCCTCAGGCCTTGGCGCCTTTGCGGCCGGCGCCGAGGAGGGGGGCGGTGGCGGTGTCGAGCGGCCAGCGCGGGCGGGGGCGGACCGGCGTGTCCGCCAGCCCCGCGGCCAAGCGCTCGATCCCGGCCCAGGCGATCATCGCGCCGTTGTCGGTGCAGAGCCGCAACGGCGGGGCGAGGAGCGTGGCG
>CAYXPI010000253.1:0-4423 GCA_964467005.1 uncultured Limibaculum sp.
AGCCGCAGCGCGTCGGCATAGACGAGGCGCCCCCCACGGCGGAGGCGCCAGCGATCGATCAGATGGCCCGAGCGCACGGTCTCCCCCATCGCGGCGCGGCCGAGCACGACGGCCTCGAGCGCGAGGAGCCGCGCGTCCTCCGCCATCTCGATCTCGAGGCTCCGCTCCAGCGCGCCGCCGTCGAAGAGGATGGTCTCCTGCGGCAGCCAATGGAGCGTGGCGCCGGGCCGCAGGGTCACGCGGCTCTCCACCCGCCCCGGCCCGCCCGCGCTCCGATAGATCCGCTCGGCCGCCTGGGTGGTGACGGTGAGGGTGGCGCCGGGCCCGGCCTCGGCGGCCCAGGAAAAGCGGTCGCCCCCCGTGATCCCGCCGCCGGTGTTGAGAAACACCGCCTCCGGATGCGGCCGCCCCTTCGGCAACAGGCACTTGGCCGAGCCCCGCTGGTGGAGCCGCGCGAGCCGCGTGCGCCCGCCGCGGGCGGCCACGACCACCCGGGCCGCGCCCTCGGCGCGCGGCGGCGCCTCAGACCGAGAGCCAGCGTCGAACATCATCCTCCACCATCGCGTCCCGCCGCCCGGAGAGCACCACCTCGCCCCGATCCATCACCGCGAAGCTGTCCGCGAGATCGCGGGCGAACTCGAAATATTGCTCGACCAGCAGGATGGCCATGTCGCCGCGCCCGCGCAACCGGGCGATGGCGCGGCCGATCTCCTTGATGATCGAGGGTTGGATGCCCTCCGTCGGCTCGTCGAGCATGAGGAGCCGGGGGCGGGTGACGAGCGCGCGGCCGATGGCGAGCTGCTGCTGCTGCCCGCCGGAGAGGTCGCCGCCGCGGCGCCGCTGCATGTCCGCCAGCACGGGGAAGAGCTCGTAGATCTCGTCGGGCACGAAACGCTCGGCGCGGGGGAGGGGGGCGAAGCCGATCTCGAGATTCTCTCGCACGGTGAGGAGGGGGAAGATCTCCCGCCCCTGGGGCACGAGGGCGATGCCGCGGCGGGCCCGGTCATAGGGTGTGAGGCGTGTGATCTCCGCGCCGTTCCAGAGGATGCGCCCGGCGGTGACGGAATGTTGGCCCATGATCGCGCGGATGAGCGAGGTCTTGCCCACCCCGTTCCGGCCCAGAAGCGCGGTCACCTCCCCGGGACGGGCGGCGAGAGAGACCCCGCGCAGGGCCTCCGCCGCGCCATAGGCGAGCGACACACCCTCCACCGAGAGGGCCGCCTGGGTGCTCACCTCAGCGTCCACGCCGCCACCCTCGGAAATCCGGGCGGGTTTTACGCAATGTTAAGTCGACCGCGGTAGGCTTGCAGTCCGACGCGCAGAACGACACAACCAGAGGGAAGCGCCCCATGACGACCGTGAAACCCGAGAGCCGCTCAGCGTCCAAGATAGACCTCCACCACCCGGGGGTCGGCCGAGACATGGTCGATCGAGCCCTCGGCCAGCACCGAGCCTTCGTGGAGCACCGTGACCTTGACGCCAAGGGCGCGGACGAAGGTCATGTCGTGCTCGACCACGATCACCGAGTGCTCGCCGGCGATCTCCTTGAGGAGGTCGGTCGTCTCCATGGTCTCGGCGTCGGTCATGCCGGCGGCCGGCGCGTCGACGAGCAGAACCTTAGGGTCCTGCGCCAAGAGCATCCCGATCTCGAGCCACTGCTTCTGGCCGTGGGAGAGGGCGCCGGCGAGATCCCCGCGCCGGTCGGTAAGGCGGATGCGGGCCAGAAGCGCGTCGAGCCGGTCCCGCTCGTCGCCCGTGAGCCGCGCGGTCAGCGTCTCCCACACGCTCCGCTTGCCGGCGAGGGCGAGGAGAAGGTTGTCCGCCACCGAGAGGGTCTCGAAGACCGTGGGCTTCTGGAACTTCCGCCCGATCCCCAGGCGCGCGATCTCCGCCTCGTCGCGCCGGGTGAGGTCGATCTCCCCGTCGAAGAGAACATCCCCCCGGTCGGGCCGGGTCTTGCCCGTCACGATATCCATCATGGTGGTCTTGCCCGCGCCGTTGGGGCCGATGATCGCGCGCATCTCCCCAGGCGCCAGCACGAGGGAGAGCGCGTTGATCGCGCGGAAGCCGTCGAAGCTCACGGAGACGCCGTCGAGATAGAGGATGGAGCCGGCCGCCTGGCGCACCATGGGCCCCTACTCCGCGGGCTCGGCGCGCCGGTGGGGCGCCCGGCGCCGCGCCGAGAGGCGGGTGAGGAGCGCGTCCCACTCGCCCAAGATCCCCCGCGGCAACACGATGGTGACGAAGATGAAAAGGGCGCCAAGGGCGAAGAGCCAAAACTCGGGCGCGAGGGTGGTGAACCAGGTCTCGAGCGCGTTCACCCCGATGCCGCCGAGGGCCGCGCCCACCAGCGTGCCGCGCCCGCCGACGGCCACCCACACCACCGCCTCGATCGAGTTGGCGGGGGAGAACTCGCCGGGGTTGATGATCCCCACCTGGGGCACGTAAAGGGCGCCGGCCACCCCGGCCATCATGGCCGAGACGGTGAAGACGAAGAGCTTGTAGCCCTCCACCCGGTAGCCGAGGAAGCGGGCTCGGGCCTCCGCGTCGCGCACGGCGATGAGCACCCGGCCCGCCCGGCTCTCGGTGATGGCGCGGGCGATCACGAAGCCGAGGCCCAGCGCGATGCCGGACGCGACGAAGAGGCCGGCGCGCGTCGCGTCCGCTTGAAGGTCGAAGCCGAAGAGGTCCTTGAAATCCGTCAGCCCGTTGTTGCCGCCGAAGCCCATATCGTTGCGGAAGAAGGCGAGCATGAGCGCGTAGGTCATCGCCTGGGTGATGATCGAGAGATAGACGCCCGTCACCCGGCTGCGGAAGGCGAACCAGCCGAAGACGAAGGCCAGCGTGCCGGGCACGAGCAGCACCATGAGGAGCGCGAACCACGCCATGTCGAACCCCCACCAGAACCAGGGGAGCTCCGCCCAGTTGAGGAACACCATGAAGTCCGGCAGCACGGGATCGCCGTAAACCCCGCGGGGGCCGATCTCGCGCATGAGATGCATGCCCATCGCATAGCCGCCGAGGGCGAAGAACGCGCCGTGGCCGAGGGAGAGGATGCCGCAATAGCCCCAGACAAGGTCGATCGAGAGGGCGAGGAGCGCGTAGCAGAGATACTTGCCCATGAGCGCCACGGCAAAGGAGGGGAGATGCGCCGGGTGCTCCTCCGCCAGTGCGAGATTGGCGTAAGGCACCGCCACCACGGCCACGAAGAGGAGGCCGAGGAAGACGAGGCCGCGGGTGCCGAGGAGGCGCGTCATGGCGCGCCCCCCGCGGTTGATGGCGTCAGTTCACCTCGAGGGTGAAGGCGTCCTCCCCGAGGCTCACCATACCAAGGAGGCACTGCTGCCCATCCTCCTCGAAGGCGTAGACATGGAGCATGTCGCCCCCGGCGGCCGCGCGGCAGAAGCGCTCGGGCCCGGCGAGGGCTTCCGGGCAGCTCTCGAGGTCCAGATGCGGCACGGCGAACTCGTACTGCTCGTAGGTCATCGGGCAGGCCGGCGCCTCCTGGGCGAGGGCCGGGGCGGCGATCACGGCCGAGACGAGGCCGATCAAGATGGAGCGGAACATGGGATGTCCTTTCGGAGCGAGACTGGAGGGTGGTCGCGCTCCGATTTCTGACTATTTTTGTCGGAAATGTCCAGTGGATTTGACAGCGCATCCGTCAGTTCTCCACGGCCCGGCCCTTGAGGGCGAACATCCCCCGCGGCCGCTTTTGGATAAAGAGGATGATGAAGATGAGCACCAGAACCTTGGCGAGCACGGCGCCGGCGAAGGGCTCGAGGAACTTGTTGGCGATGCCGAGGGTGAAGGCCCCCGCCATGGCGCCCCAGAGATTGCCCACGCCTCCGAAGACCACCACCATGAAGCTGTCGACGATGTAGGCTTGGCCGAGATTGGGCGACACATTGCCGATCTGGCTGAGGGCGACCCCCGCGATCCCGGCCACCCCGGCGCCGAGGCCGAAGGTCATCGCGGCGACCCAGCCCGTGCGCACCCCCATGGCCGAGGCCATCCGCCGGTTTTGCGTGACGGCGCGCATCTGGAGACCGAGAGGCGTGCGCTTGAGGAGAAGGAGAAGCCCCGCGAAGACCATGAGGGCAAAGACGACGATCCAGAGCCGGTTGTAGGTGATCGTCAGCTGGCCGATCTCGAAGGCGCCGGACATCCAGTCCGGATTGCCGACCTCGCGATTGTTGGGCCCGAAGATCGTGCGCACCGCCTGCTGGAGGATGAGGGACACGCCCCAGGTCGCAAGGAGCGTCTCCAGCGGGCGGCCATAAAGCCACCGCACCACGCCCCGTTCGATCGCCACCCCCACCCCGCCCGAGACCAGAAAGGCAAGCGGCAGCGCGATGAGGAGCGAGGCCTCGAAGAGCTCGGGCGCGAAGCCGCGGATCGCCTCCTGCACGGCGAAGGTGGTGTA
>CAYXPI010000254.1:0-4403 GCA_964467005.1 uncultured Limibaculum sp.
GAAGATCGAGCCCTCGAGCGCGTAGGCCCTCCGGCCCCCGAGCTGATAGGCCACCGTGGTGAGGAGCCGGTGCCGCGACGTGACCGGCGTCTCCCCCGTGTTCAGGAGCGCGAAGCACCCCGTGCCGTAGGTCGACTTCACCATCCCCGGCTGAAAGCAGGCCTGGCCGATCGTGGCCGCCTGCTGGTCGCCCGCGACGCCGAGGATCGCGACCTCGGCGCCCAGAAGGTCGGCGCGCGCGGTGCCAAAATTCGCGGCGCTGTCCCGGATCTCGGGGAGGAGCGCCATCGGCACCCGGAAAAGCGTGCAGAGATCGGCGTCCCAGGCGCCCGTGTGGATGTCGCAGAGGGCCGTGCGCGCGGCGTTGGTCGCGTCGGTCGCATGCACGGCCCCGCCGGTGAGCCGCCAGATGAGCCAGCTGTCCACCGTGCCGAAGGCCAGGCGCCCGGCCTCTGCGGCGGCCCGCGCGCCCGGGACCCGGTCGAGGATCCAAGCGATCTTTGTAGCCGAGAAATAGGGGTCGCAAAGGAGCCCGGTCCGCTCCGCGATCTCCGCCTCATGCCCGCCCGCGCGGAGCTCGGCGCAAAGGGACGCCGTCCGACGATCCTGCCACACAATGGCGGGGTGGATTGCGCGGCCGGTGTCCCGATCCCAGACAAGCGTGGTCTCCCGCTGGTTCGTGAGCCCGATGCCGGCGAGATCGGCGGCGCGGAGGCTGCCCCGCTCGAGCGCCTCCCGCGCGGTGGTGATGGTGGTCACCCAGATGTCCTCCGGGTCGTGCTCCACCCAGCCCGGCTGCGGAAAATGCTGGGCGAACTCCCGCTGGCCCATCGCTTTCGGGGCAAGATCCGGGCCGAAGAGGATGGCCCGGCTCGAGGTCGTTCCCTGATCAAGCGCGAGCACAGAGCCCGTGCGGCCCGCTCCGGCCATGGCATCCCCTCCCGTCGCCGCCCATTGCCGCCCGTCGTGCCGCGGGCCTCGCCCCTCGACCGTTAGCGCGGAGGGCGCCCCGCTGCAATCGGGGGGCCGCGCGTCCGGAGGTCGATGGGGGGCGGTTACGCTCTGGCCGGGCGGGGCGCCGGCCCGGGTGGGCGGGGCCTCCGGACGCGCGGCTACTCCGCCGCCGCCGGCCGCTCGGTCAGCCGGGCCAGGCAGGCCTCCAGACGCTGGACCTCCGCCGTCTCGAGCCGCAGCCCGAGCTTGGTGCGCCGCCAGAGGACATCCTCCGCCGTCCGCGCCCATTGCCGCTCCACAAGGAAGGCGACCTCCCGTTCCGTCAGCCCGTGGCCAAAGCTCTCGCCCAGATCCTCGGCCGTCGCGGCCCCGGCGAGGAGGTCCCAGGCCTCGGTCCCGTAGCCTCGGGCGAGCCGCCGCGCCTCCGCCTCCGAGAGAAACCCGTGCTCGGCCCGAAGCCGCGCGGCCAGCGCGCCGAGCCCGTCCCATGGGAAATCTCCGCCGGGCAGGGGTGCGGCGGCCGTCCAGCTGATCCCCATGGCCGGGAACCACGGGCCAAGTTTGGCCAGCGCCGCCTCGGCCAGCCGCCGATAGGTGGTGATCTTGCCGCCATAGATCGTGAGGAGCGGCGCCGAGCCCTCCCGGTCCTCGAGCTCCAGCACGTAGTCCCGTGTGGCCTTCGACGCGCTCTTCGCTCCGTCGTCGTAGAGCGGGCGGACGCCTGCATAGGACCAGACGGCCCGCTCCGCGCTCACGGGCTCGGCGAAGTACTCCGACGCAGCGGCGCAGAGATAGCTCGCCTCTTCCTCGGTGCAGCGGGCCGCTTCCGGAGCCTCCTTATGCTCCACATCCGTGGTGCCGATCAGCGTGAAGTCGTCCTCGTAGGGGATCGCGAAGATGATCCGCTTGTCTGCGTTCTGGAAGATGTAGGCCCGATCGTGGTCGTAGAGTTTGGGCACCACGATGTGGCTGCCCCGCACGAGGCGCACCTTGCCGGCGGCGTTCTGGCGGAGCCGTTCGGAGGCCACCGCCTCGACCCAGGGACCGGCGGCGTTGACCAGGGCGCGGGCGGTGGCCGTGGAGCGCGCGCCCGTCTCCATGTCGCGTAGGGTGAGGCGCCAGAGCGTGCCGTCACGTTCGGCGGTCTCGAGCCGGGTACGGGGCCGGATCGCTGCGCCTCGGTCGGCCGCGTCGCGGGCGTTCAGCACCACGAGCTGGCTGTCCTGGACCCAGGCGTCGGAGTACTCGAAACCGCGGAGAAACTCGGGCTTGAGAGGCGCGCCCGCGGGATCGGTCCGAAGATCGAGGGTGCGGGTGCCCGGCAGGATCTTCCGTCCGCCCAGATGGTCGTAGATGAAGAGCCCAAGGCGCAACAGCCAGGCCGGCCGCAGGCCCTTGTGGTGCGGCAGCACGAAGCGGAGCGGCCAGGAGATGTGGGGCATGGCGCGGATCAGGATCTCGCGCTCGATCAGGCTCTCGCGCACGAGGCGGAAGGCGTAGTGCTCGAGATAGCGGAGCCCGCCATGGAAGAGCTTGGTGGAGGCCGAAGAGGTCGCCTGGCCGAGGTCTCCCTGCTCCACGAGGAGGACGGAGAGCCCCCGGCCGGCCGCGTCGCGGGCAATGCCGCAGCCGTTCACCCCGCCGCCGATCACCGCGATGTCATAGATCGTCTCCGCCATGGCGCGCACCTCCCGTGGTGAGAGGGTAACGCCCGCGGCCGCGTGTCAAGCGGCCGCAGGGCGACGCGGCGGGTCAGGCGGCCGCGGCGGGGTGGTGCAGGCGGTGGGACAGGAGCGTGCCCTTGGCCGCGGGGGCAAGCGCCTTGGCACCGGCGAGGATCGCAAGATCGAGGAGCGGCTCGACGACCACCACCACGAGGTAGCTCACGCCGAAGCTCAGCACGTCCCCCACGTTCTCCGCCCCGAAGCCCTGGCCGTAGAAGGCCCAGAAGGCGACCCAGGCGACAATCCCGCCCTGATAGGCGAGCGAGAGCGCCAGCACCTGGCCGTAACGAAGCCCCACATAGGGCGTGTCGGCCGGGATGATCCGCCGCGCGAGGTGGCTTACAGCCCAGAGGGGCACGATCAGCGTGGTGAGATTGACGAGGTACATCGGCAGGTCCGACGGCGCGAAAAACAGCCCCTGGAGCAGAAGCCCGAGCCCGAGCCCGAGCGCCGCGGGCCCCGCGCCGAAGACGAGATAGAGCGTGGCGCCCAGGATGAAGTGCACCTCCGAGACGCCCACGGGGTAGTGCGGCAGGATCTCGAAAAAGGCGAAGACCAGCGCCGTGGTCGCCACTGTGCGGGCCGCGACCGCGCTCCAACCGCCGTCCTTCGTCGCCGTGTCGTAGGCCATCTTGACGGCGAGGCCGAGGGCGCCCGCCCCGGTCGCGTAGCTGAGGACCATCTTGGCGCCGTCCACGACGCCCGGTTCGATATGCATCTGTCTCTCTCCTGTCCGCACCGCCCGTGCGGTTTGTGTGTCGGGGGCCGCGGGAGCGACCCGCGGGCGACGGCAGGTCTCCTGGCTCGCGGGTCCGGGCGCCCCCTCGCCTTCCCAGCCCGAGCCTCGGGCCAGTGGCGCGTGAGGGGGCGCTCGCCGCTCACAGTTGCGGGGGCAGCCACGGTCTCGGCCCCTGATGGGTACGCCTCACCGTGTTCCCTTTTCATCCGCCCTACCGTCGGCTTGGCGGAACCGTCGCCTGTCAAGCTTGCCTCACACGCGGCCCCTTCCACAAGGCCCGGCCGCACCGCATCGGCCTTGACCCCTGCGGGAGGCAATGGTCCACTCTCACCACGCGCCCGCCACGAAGAGCGGGAGCCCCACGGGAGGAGATCCGATGCGCACGACCCTGATGGGGGCCACCGCCCTCGCCCTTGCCCTTGCCGTCGTTCCGCCGGCCGAGGCCGATATGGCCGCCGCCGAGCGGTGGATCGACGAGGAGTTCCAGCCCTCTGTGCTGAGCCGCGAGGAGCAGCTCGCCGAGATGGAGTGGTTCATCCAGGCCGCCGAGCCCTTCGCCGGCATGGAGATCAACGTGCTCTCCGAGACGATCCCCACTCACTCCTACGAGTCGGAGACGCTGACCCGCGCCTTCGAGGAGATCACGGGGATCACGGTCAATCACCAGCTCCTCGGCGAGGGTGAGGTCGTGCAGGCCGTGCAGACCCAGATGCAGACCGGCCGCAACCTCTACGACGCCTATGTGAACGACAGCGACCTCATCGGCACCCATGCCCGGCTCAACCTCGCCTACAACCTCACCGACTTCATGGCGGGCGACGGCGCGGATGTGACAAACCCCGGAATCGACCTCGACGATTTCATGGGGATCAGCTTCACCACCGGGCCGGACGGCAAGCTCTACCAGCTTCCGGATCAGCAATTCGCCAATCTCTACTGGTTCCGCAAGGACTGGTTCGACCGCGAGGACCTGCAGGCGCAGTTCC
>CAYXPI010000255.1:0-4384 GCA_964467005.1 uncultured Limibaculum sp.
TCCCCGCCGATCAGCGTCCCGCCGCGGACCCGGTATTTTCTCTCAAAGCTGAGCAATGCCATGTCATGTCTCCTCTCGACGGTCCGCCGGGGCGGTCGGTCGGTGTCGGCAGCGCGCGGGCATCGGGCGGTGCGAGCGCCCGCCCGATGCGGTGATCGCTTACTCCGACGCCGGGACCTGGACGGTCGCCGCCGGGTTGCCTTCGAACCAGTTGAACCGCTCGGTCGAGAGCAGCACGAGGTGGATCATCGCGGCGAGCAGGAACAGGAAGACGCCCTGGGCCACGAACACCTGGCGCGGGTCGAAGACCAGCCAGATCTTGTAGAATTTGTCCATCATAGTGTTCATCTCCATCACCCGATGAGCTGCAGAGCAGCCTGAGCGACCTCAGTCGCACCCTCGATGGCGGTGTAGCCCTCCGGTCCGGGGAACCAGGGACGCCACAGCCACACCAGAAAGTGCGCGACGACCGCGACGCCGGCGAACAGGACGAGGCCGCGCATGTAGATCTCATGCAGCTCCTTCGCCTGGTCGTCGGTGAGGCCGGTCAAGGAATATTCTTCAGCCATAAGCTTCTCCTCCTTGTGGGTTACGGCCGAAGCCACGGGACGCACCCCATGGCCCTCGACACCGGGGGCCGAAACCCGCCGGCGTATCCGACGCCGAGGGCCTGCACCCCCCGCGCCGAATGGGTTGCGATCCCGTCACCCCATGAAGAGGTAAGGGATCACCGCATCTGTGAGCCCGCGAGCCTCGGCAAGGATGGAGCGCCGCGCGCCCTCCCCCGCCTCGCCGGAGAGCGCCCGTGGGAAAAGCCGCCCGGCGATCGCGATCGGCAGCGCGACGGCGAACACGATCGCGTAGTAGAGGCGGTACTCCCCGGTCTTCTTCCGCGCAGGCCGGGGCTGGCCGAGATCGACGCGGCCGAGGGTGTGCGTGGCATCGAGCATGGGTCTCTCCTCAAGGTTGGCCGAGGGCCCGACGGGGCCTGGCGGTGGGTCGGTGGGTGGCGCGTGTCCGGGTCATGCCGCGCGCCCCTCCGCTTGGCGGACGAGGGCGAGGCGTGATGGGGTGACGGCGGGCTCTCCGGCGCCGAGAGCCGCGGCCTCCGCCGCGTCGCGGAGCGCCTTGGTGGCGGAGATCCGGGTGAGCACGGGCTCGCGCGCCATGAGATCGGCAAGGAGGCGCTCGGCCTCCGCCTCCCAGGGCAGATGCGCCTTCAGCCGGGCCGGGGTGGCGGCCGCGGCGTCGAGCTTGGTCGCGAGCGGCAAGATGTGGAAGAGCGCGTCGAAGAGCGCGTTGCACACCTCCTGCACCACATAGGTCGCGCCGGCATACCCCATGAAGGGGGTGCCCGTGGCGCGCCGGATGATGGCGCCGGGGAAGGAGGCGGGAATGTAGGCCGCGCGCCCGCCGGTCTCGGCGAGATACATGCGCTCGTTGTACGAGCCGAAGAGCACGAGCGGCGTCTCCTCCTGCACAAGGCGCCGGACCTCGGCGTTGTCGGTCTTCGCACCCGCGCGGCGCGCGACGGCGAATTTGCAGGGCAGGCCCAGATCGTCCTCGAGGAAATGGCGGAGGCCGCGGGCATAGGTCTCGGACGCGACCACCCCGAAGGAGGCGGTGGCGAAAAAGTCCTGCGTGACCGAGCGCCAGAGATCCCAGAGCGGCTTGATGGTCGTGTGCTTCTCGCGCTGGATGAAGGGCTGGGGATCGAGGCCGAGGATCTCGCCAAGGGTCTCCAGAAACTTGGTGGTGGAGGTGAGCCCGATGGGCGCCTGCAGATAGGGCCGCTCGAGCGCCTCGCAGAGCCCGCGGCCGAACTCTCGGTAAAGGCAGATGTTGGCGTCCGCGTCCACCAGCCGCTGGATGTCCGCCAGATGCGCGCCCAACGGGAACACCATGTTCACCTCGGCGCCGATCCCCTCGACCAGGCGCGTGATCTCGGCGAGATCCGAGGGCTGGTTGAAGGTGCCGTACATCGGGCCGATGATGTTGACCCGCGGCCGCTCGCCGAGCTCGCGGCGCTTCGGCATCTTGCCGCGCGGGGCGGCGAACTCGGTCCAAAGCCAGGTGAGCGCGCGGTCCGCGGACTGCCACTGGTCCTCGTCGATGGTGCGGGGCAGGAAGCGGAGGAGGTTCGTGCCCTCGGGCGTGACGCCGCCGCCGATCATCTCCGCGATCGAGCCCGTCACCACCACCGCCGGCAACGCCGGGTCGAGCGTGGCATGGGCCCGCTTCATCGCGCCCTCGGTGCCCTCCCGGCCGAGCTCCTCCTCCGCGAGCCCGGTCACCACGATGGGCAGCTCATGCGGCGGCAGCGCGTCGGTGTAGTGCAGCACGGACGTGACGGGCAGGTTCTCGCAGCCCACCGGGCCGTCGATCACCACCTGGAGGCCTTTGATCGCCGTGAACGCGTAGACCGAGCCCCAGTAGCCGCCGGCGCGGTCGTGATCGAGGACAAGCATCAGATCATCTCCTCACGCTTCGCCCGCTTCTCGGCATTTGCGAGCTTCTTGGCGTAGCGTGCGCCGAACTCGGGGCGGGTGACCGGCTCGCCCTGCCAGACACCCGCCGTCTCGGCCTCGCCGACGCCCTCGAAGAAGGCCTGCATGAAGTCCATCCGCGCCTTGCCGGCGATGGCGCCGTTCACCACCTCCGCCAGCGAGCCGGCCCCGGCGGGCCCCATGAGCGGGCGCGCGGAGATAAGATTGGTGAAGTAGAGCGCCGGGCGGCCGGACTGCTTGGCGGCCTGGACCACCGGCGTGGTGCCGATGGCGAGGTCGGGGTCGAACGCCTCCATCGCCGCGAGATCGTCCTCGAGCGAGGCACGGAACCGGATCTCGACGCCGCGGGCCTCCAGCCACTCCCGGTCCGCCGCCGACCAGGGCGTGCGCGGGCAGGCCGTGCCCACATAGCGGAGATCCGCGCCCGACTCGACGAGGAGCCGCGCGACCAGAAGCTCCGAGCCCTCATAGCCCGAGAGCGTGATCCGCCCCTGGATGGGCGCGCCCGCGAGCGCGGCGCCGATGGCCCCGCCCATGGCGTTCTTGGCCGCGTCGATCTGCGCACGCGGCGCGCCGGCCGCAGCCCCCACCGCCTCCAGCCAATCCACGGTGCCGTCGCGCCCCACGGGCGCCGAGCCCACCACGGGCCGGCCCGCCGCCTCGAACTCGCGCACCGAGGCCGTGTAGAAGGGGTGGATCGCCGCCGCCACCGCGCTGTCGAGCGCGGCGTAGAGCTCGCGCCACTCCCGCGTGGGCACGGTCGGGCCCGCCGCCAGGCCCATGGGCTCGAGCATCCGGCTCACGATCATCGGATCCGCCGGGAACATCTCGCCGAGGAGCGCAACCGTCGGGCGGCCATCCCGGCCGCCCTCCGGCGCCTGCACGGGGCCATTCTCGGCCTCCAACCGTGCATAATTCAGCATCGCCCCGGCGAGGACGTCTTTGGCCTCCGCATGGGTCGGCACCCCGAAGCCGGGCACGTCGATCCCGATGATCCGCACGCCGTTGATCACCTTGGGCAGAAGCCGGAGCGGCACGCCCGAGGCCGTGGGCACACAGAGATTGGTGACGACGATGGCGTCGTAGTTCTCCGGATCCGCGAGCTCGTGCACCGCGTCGCGGATGTCCTCGAAGAGCTTGCCCGTGACGAGCGTCTCCGAGGAGAAGGGCACATAGCCCACCGTCCGCCGCGCGCCGTAGAAATGGCCGGTGAAGGTGAGGCCGTAGACGCAACAGGCGCTGCCCGAGAGGATCGTGGCCGTCCGCCGCATGCGGAGCCCGACCCGAAGCGAGCCGAAGGCCGGGCACATGGATTGCGGCTGGTCGTGCGGGCCCTTGGGATAGTCCGCCGCGTAGCGCTCGAGGAGGCCCGCCTGCCCCGCGGCCTCCGCGGCGGCGCGCAGTTCGTCGCCCGAATGGCAGCCGAGGCCCTGGAGGGTGGTGTCGCCGTCCATCGCCTCAGGCCTCGTCGTAGATCACTTCGAGGGAGGCGCGCTCCACGAGGCTGCCGCCCCGCATATCGGCCTCCGTCGCGGGCTCCAGCACCACGCCCGCGCCGGTGTCCTTGCCGTCGAACAGCGCCAGGAGCCCGTCCTGCGAAAGGGGGGCTGGGCGCTGCGGCGGGGCCTTGGCCACGTTCTCCGCGAGCTCGGCGAAGAGGGGGCCCCAGGCGCCGTCCGGCCGCCCGACGATCTCGTAATTTGCGGATTTCTTCCGGAGCTCGTCATTGGCCGGGATCGCGGCGAGCACGGGGATGTCCACCGCCTTGGCGAAGGCCTGGGCCTCGCCGGTGCCGTCGTCCTTGTTGATGACGAGGCCGGCCACGCCGACATTGCCGCCGAGCTTGCGGAAATACTCCACCGCCGAGCAGACATTGT
>CAYXPI010000256.1:0-4371 GCA_964467005.1 uncultured Limibaculum sp.
TCTTCGGCGTCTTGCGCACCCAGATCGGCGCCAGCGTGCAGTTCTCGAGGATCGTGAGATGGGGAAACAGGTTGAAGTGCTGAAACACCATGCCGACTTCGGCGCGGATCTTGTCGATGTTTTTGAGGTCGTTGTTGAGGTGGATGCCGTCCACCAGGATGTCGCCTTGCTGGTGCTCTTCGAGATGGTTGATGCAGCGGATGAGCGTGGATTTGCCGGAGCCCGAGGGCCCGCAGATCACGATGCGCTCGCCCTTGTAGACCGTGAGATTGATATCCCGCAGCACGTGGAACTCGCCGAACCACTTGTTCATGCCCGAGATCTGGATCGCGACCTCGTCGGAGACGCGCATCCGCGACCGGTCGGCCCGGATCGCCTCGGGGGTGTCGATGGTGGCGTCGGTCATGGTGGTCTCCCTGTCACCCGTCAGCGGTGATCGGTTTTGAGCTTGCGCTCGAGATACATGGAGTAGCGCGACATCCCGAAGCAGCAGAAGAAGAAGAGAACCGCCACGAAGAGATACACCTCCGCATAGATCCCCTGCCAGCGGCTGTCGGCCAGGATGGGCTGGATGATGCCGAGCGGGTCGAAGAGCCCGATGATCGACACAAGAGTCGTGTCCTTGAAGAGGCCGATGAAGATGTTGACGATCGAGGGGATCGAGATCTTCAGCGCCTGGGGCAGGATGATGAGCCGCATCGACTGCCAGTAAGTCAGCCCCATCGCGTCGCCGGCCTCGTACTGGCCTTTGGGCAGGGCCGCGAGACCGCCGCGGATCGCCTCGGCAATGTAAGCGGAGGAGAAGAGGGTGGCGAGGATCAGCACCCGCAGCACGATGTCGAACGACGTTCCGGGAGGCAGGAAGTAGTTGAGGAGCGTCGAGGCCACGAAGAGGAGCGTGATGAGCGGCACGCCCCGGATGCACTCGATGATCACCACCGACACCATACGGATGAAGATGAGCCCGGAGCGCCGCCCGAGGGCCAGAAGCACGCCGATGGGGAGCGAGGCGGAGATCGCCGTCACGCCAATGATGAGGGTGAGGAGAAACCCGCCGAGGAGCGCGCTCTCGACCTGTTCGAAGCCGACGCGGCCGAGATCCTTGTAGATCGTCCAGAGCCGCGTCTCCTCCGCGATCGCCTGGCCCTCGATGGACTGGTACTCCTCCACCGCTGCCCGGGCCTCTGGGCTCAACCCCTCGATGATCGCGGCCTCCTCGGGACCCTCGACCGCGTCGAGCTCCGCCGCCATGTCGGCGACGGTCGGCGGCCCGAAGAGATTGGTGAACCAAGCCCCGATTTCCTCGGCGCGGCGGGCGCCGTCGGTCTCCGGCAGCGGGCTCGCGGCGGCGGCGAGGGGCCGCGCGCCGAGCTCGTCCAGCTCGCGTTCGAGGGCGGCGAGGCGAGCGCGCTGCTCGTCGAGGCTGAGGAGCGACGCCCGCTCGGTGCGCGCGGCCTCTCGCGCGGCCTCGGTCTCGGCGGTTTGGGCGGTGATGTCGAGCTCGGCCACCCGGTCGGGGATCCGGCTGTCGGCCACGCTGCGGGTGAGCGCTTCGTCGATCGTGGCGACGCCCGTGAGGAACCAGAAGACCAGCGCCAGGACCCCGGCGATCATGGCCAACGCACCGGAGAGCTCCTCGCCCAGCGGGCCGTCGAGCAAGGCTTTGGCCCCCATCCAGGCAAGATAGGCCACGGCCGGCGCCGCCAGCACCAGGATCGGCCCGAAGACCGAGCCGCCCCAGATCAGGAAATACGCGATCGCGGGGTACATGGCCGTGACGCCGAGGAGCGCCTTGCGGAACCGCATCTCGGTGAAGAGGACGGGCGCCAACGCTACGAAAAGGAGCGCGAAGGCGAGGGTGGGCCGCCATCGGAGCTCGGCCGGATAGCGTCCGTACATAAACTGGTCGATCCGCTCTCGGATGATCGCCCAGCAGGCCCCGCGCTCGCCGTCGCCGTAGTACTGGTCCATCAGCTGGCGGCATTCGTCGAGGGAGTTGGCGTTCCAGATCGCGTGGCCCACCGACCACTGCCAGAGCCCCGGCACCACCCAGACGAGGAACGCCACCGACAGGATCGTGAGCACGGTGTTGAGGGTGTCCGGAAAGAGGTTCTCGCGGATCCAGTGCACCGTGCCGGTCTGCCCTGGGGGGGGCGGGGCCTGCGGGATCGTGCCGGCGGCGACGAAGGCGACCGGCGCGCGCTCTGGCGTGTGATCGGTCATCTCAGCGCTCCTTCAGCTTCACGCGCTCGTTAAACGCGTTGATCACCGCCGAGATCGAGAGCGAGATCAGGAGATAGAAGGCCATGAGGAGGAGGATGCATTCCATCTCCCGGCCCGTTTGGTTGAGGGTGATGCCGCCGAGCGTGCCCGTCACATCCATGTACCCCACCGCGATGGCGAGCGAGGAGTTCTTGGTGAGGTTGAGATACTGGCTGATCTGCGGGGGGATGATGACGCGCAGCGCCTGGGGCAGGATCACGAGGCTCATGATCCGGTTGGGGCGGAGGCCGAGTGCCGCCGCAGCCTCGGTCTGGCCCTTGGGGATCGCGAGGATACCGCCGCGCACGATCTCGGCGACGAAAGCGCCGGTGTAGATCGAGAGCGCGAGCCAGAGCGCCATCAGCGAGTTTCGCGCGTGGATCGCCGCGTCTGCGCCGGCCACGAAGTTGAAGCCGCGGAGTTCCGGATAAATCCAGCTCATCGGCTCGCCGAGCGTGTAGTAGACCGCAACGCCGGGCGCGAACAGAATGGCCGTCCGAACCGAGGTGACCGGCGCGCGGAAGAGGAGCGCGGCGACCAGGAGGCCCGTGACGAGCGCGCCGCCCGCGCCGATGAGGGTGCCGCTGTCGCTGCCCGACAGGCGGGAGAAGAGGCCGTTGGGCCCGTCCGCCAAGAGCTCAGCCGGCACGAAGAGAAGCGCGGTGGCGAGGCCGGCCACCGGGGCGAAGAGCATGCCGAGCAGAATGAGAAGCCCTGGCATCACGGTGCCGAAGCGCGCCTGGTAGGCCTTCCGTCCCCAATTGAAGAGGAGGAGCCCGACGATGGAGGCCAGCACGGTCAGCCCGACGAGGCCCATGCCGGTCTCGAACACCGGGCGGGGCAGGAAAAAGCCGCGATTGGTGGCGGCGATCATGTCGAACCAGAGGGTGGCGCGCTCCGGCTCCGGCACGCTCTCGCGGAACTCCCGCGGCTGCGGCAGCGACTCGATGAAGAGCGCGTACCAGAGGAGGATCTGGAGCAGCAGCGGCACGTTCCGCACCGCCTCAATGTAGACCAGCATAAGCCGCGACACGACCCAATTCTTCGACAGGCGCAAGACGCCCGCAATCACCCCGATAAAGGTGCAGGCGATGCAGCCGAGCACGGCCACCAACAGCGTGTTGAGCATGCCGACGAGCGCGGCCTCCCAATGCATGGAGGTGGAGGAGTACGCGATCAGGCGCTGGTTGATGTCGTAGTTGGCCTCCGTGAAGAGGAAGGCGAAATTGAAGTCCTTCCCCAACCGCTCGAGGTTCGAGACCGTGTTGGAGATCAGCCAGCCGACCGCCAGCATGAGAAGCAGGAAGGCGATGATCTGAAGGAAGAGCGACCGATAGCGCGCGTCGGTCCAGAGCATGTCGATCCGGAAGGCCTGGCTCGGCGCCGGCGCCTTGGAAAAGCGGGGATCGGCCGGGTCCGTGATCGCCGTCATCTCACATCTGTCCCGTGGGTTGGCCGGGGCACGGGCCCGGCAGGAGAGCATGGGGGCGCAGCCAGCCGGTGCGGCCGGCTGCGCCCGGTCTCAGATCAGCGGAACGGCGGGGCGTATTGGAGGCCGCCCTCGGTGTAGAGGTTGTTGAGGCCGCGGGAGATGCCGAGCGGGATCAGGTGGGTCTCGAAGAGCTCACCGTAGTTGCCGCCGGCTTTGATCGCGTGCACCGCCCAGTCGCCGGGCAGGCCGAGCATCTCGCCCATATTGCCCTCGACGCCGAGCATCCGCGCCACGTCCGGGTTCGGCGGGGTCGCGACCATCTCGTCGATGTTGGCCTGGGTCACGCCGTACTCTTCAGCGGTGAGGAGCGCGTAGAAGGTCCACTGGATCACGTCGCCCCACTTCTCGTCGCCCTCACGGACGAGCGGGCCGAGCGGCTCCTTCGAGATGATCTCGGGCAGGACGATGTGCGCGGACGGGTCCTCGAAGGTCGCCTTGGTGGCGGCGAGGCCCGAGGCGTCGGTGGTGTACACGTCGCAGGCGCCGGCCAGGTAATTCTGCTGCGCCTCGGCGTTCGTCTCGATCGGCAGCGGCTCGTAGCTCATGTTGTTGACGCGGAAGTAGTCCGCGAGGTTGAGCTCGGTGGTGGTGCCGGTCTGGATGCAGACGGTGGCGCC
>CAYXPI010000257.1:0-4366 GCA_964467005.1 uncultured Limibaculum sp.
CCTCACCTCGGCCAGCACCGAGGCGCTCCGCGCGCTCACCCCGGTGTCCAACACCCCGCGTGAGACGTATCTCGAGACGGTGGAGCGGGCGAAGGCCTATATCCGCGCTGGCGACATCTTCCAGGTCGTGCCGTCCCAGCGCTGGACGTTGCCGCTGGAGGTGAGCCCCTTTTCCCTTTACCGCGCGCTCCGGCGTACGAACCCGTCGCCCTACATGTTCTACGTCAATCTCGGGGAGGCGCAGATCGTCGGTGCGAGCCCCGAGATCCTGGTGCGGGTGCGGGACGGCAAGATCACCATTCGCCCCATCGCGGGCACCCGGCCCCGCGGCGCTACGCCGGAGGCGGACCACGCCCTCGAGCGCGAGCTGATCGAGGACCCGAAGGAGCGGGCGGAGCATCTCATGCTCCTGGATCTCGGGCGCAACGATGTGGGCCGGGTGGCGGAGATCGGCACCGTGCGGCCCACGGAGCAATTCACCGTCGAGCGCTACTCCCACGTCATGCACATCGTCTCGAATGTGGAGGGCACGCTCGCGGAGGGGGAGGACGCGCTCTCGGCCCTCCTCGCAGGGCTGCCGGCGGGCACCGTCTCCGGCGCGCCCAAGATCCGGGCAATGGAGATCATCGACGAGCTGGAGCCCGAGAAGCGCGGCGTCTATGCGGGCGGGGTCGGGTACTTCTCGGCCAGCGGGGAGATGGACACCTGCATCGCGCTCCGCACAGGGGTGGTGAAGGACGGCAATCTTTACGTCCAGGCCGGGGGCGGCGTGGTGTATGACAGCGACCCCGCGGCGGAGTACGAGGAGACCGTGAACAAGGCGAAGTCGCTGCTCCACGCCGCCGCCATCGCCCGGCGGTTCGACTGAGCGGTCAGCTCCCGTTCATCGCGTTGATGACCGCCGAGAGGGGCGCGATCTGCGCCACCCGGGCGTTCTCGATTGACCATTTGCTAAGCGCACGGAGCATGGCGAGGCTGGCCGGGCCGGAGACGATGGCGCTGCCGGTCGTCTGGGCCTCTTCCGCCGCGGCGGTCAGCATCTGGTAGATGGCCTCCTCGCCCGCACCCTGGGACACCCGCCGCGTGTCGCCCGCATAGGGCACGCTGAAGGCCTGGGCGAAGGCGCGGCCGGATTCGAGGCTGCCCGCGTCGGTGTTGACGAAGGCGAAACCGTTGCGTTCCAGCACCGTGATCACGCCCTTCATGATCCGCTCGTCGAGGGGGCCGTCCTCTGCCATCACGCCGGAGGCGCCGACCGACATCCAAAGCTCGGCCATCACCCGCTCCACCATCTCGGCGATCTCGAGATCCGACATCTCGGGCGAGATGAGCGCCCGAGGGGTGCGACCGATGGGGATCTCGGTCAGCACCTCGTAATTCGCGAGCTTGGCTTCGGATGCGAGCTTCACATCGGCCTCGCCGCGGGGGGTGATCCCGAGCGTGAGCGGCATCGGCAGCGACAGGAGCGCCTCGACCGACAGGTCGCTCGCCCCCGCATCCTCGAGGATCACGGCGATGATCGGCGAGTCGCCCCGTCGCTCGAAACTGGCGGAGTTGAGGGTGAGCGCTGGCTCTTGCAGCTCGAAGGCCGGGTTCTCCACGGTGGGTTGCTCGACCGCGGGGGCCGGACCCTCGAGCGTTGCGGTCTGCGGCAAATCGGGCCGCTGGGCGGTGCCGGGGGTCTCGAAGGGCTCTGGCGGCGAGAACCCGCCCTCCTCGATGGCCTGGTCGGGGAGCGGCGCCTCGGCCCCTGGATTGAGGCCCGGAGAGGGCTGCGGCACTGGGCCCGGCAAGGCGGTGTCCGCCGGCGCGGCCTCCGGGGAGATCACCGCCACGGGCTCGCGCTCCTGAGGCGCGCGAGGCTCGGCCTCGGCGATCCGACGCTCGGGCACGGGGGTCGAGACTGACCACACGACCACGCCCGCGGCCACCACTAGGAGGCCCAGCGCCACTCCTCCGAAGAAGCGCACGAACCGCGACCCGGCCCCCGGCGTGTCCGACATACCGTCCTCCAACTTCACCCTTGCGTCACGCCCCTGGAGCCGCCACCTTCCACCCGGAGGAACCCCTGCGAACCCAAGCGCTTGACGCAATTCCGTCCCATACGGAATCTATATCTGCGAAATCCGGGTCGCGCCACCCATCCCGGCAGAAAACCGCCCTGGAGCGCCTGATGCTTCTCCTGATCGACAACTACGACAGCTTTACGTACAACCTCGCGCATTATTTGGGCGAATTGGGGGCGGCCGTGCGGGTGGCGCGGAACGATGCGCTCTCGGCGCAGGAGGCGCTTGGCCTCGGCGCGCAGGCGGTCGTGCTGAGCCCGGGGCCCTGCACCCCGGCGGAGGCGGGGATCTGCGTCGACCTCGTGCGCAGCGCTCCGGCGGACCTCCCGATCCTCGGGGTCTGCCTCGGCCACCAGGCGATCGCCGCAGCCTATGGCGCCCGGGTGGAGCGCTGCCACGAGGTGCTGCACGGCAAGCTCTCCAGCGTGACCCATGACGGGACCGGCCTGTTCGAAGAGCTCCCGCAAGGCTTTTCCGTCACCCGGTATCACTCGCTCACCGTGGCGCCGGAGACGGTGCCGGACAGCCTCTCGGTGACGGCCCGGGCCGAGTCCGGCGTGATCATGGGCCTCGCACATCGGGAGCGGCCGGTCTTCGGCGTGCAGTTCCACCCCGAATCCATCGCGTCGGACCACGGGCACGCGCTCCTCGCCAATTTCCTCTCCCGCGTCGGGCTCGCCGCCCGGGTGCCGGCGTGAGCGCCCTCAAGGCCCTCATCGGCACGGCGGCGGACCGGGGGCTCACGCCGGAGGAAGCGCGCACGGCCTTCGACACGATCATGGAGGGCGGCGCAAGCCCGCCACAGATCGCGGGCTTTCTCATGGCGCTCCGCACCCGGGGCGAGACGGTGGACGAGATCGCCGCCGCCGCCGCCGCGATGCGCGCCCGCGCCGCCCCCGTGCGCGCGCCTGAGGGCGCCATCGACATCGTCGGAACCGGCGGAGACGGCAAGGGAACGCTCAACATCTCCACCGCCGCGGCCCTGGTCGTGGCTGGCGCCGGGGTGCCTGTGGCCAAGCACGGGAACAAGGCGCTGTCCTCCCGCTCCGGCGCGGCCGACGCGCTGGGCGCCCTCGGCGTCGAGGTGATGGTCCCGGCCGAGGTGGCGGAGCGGGCGCTGGCCACGGCCGGCATCTGTTTCATGATGGCGCCGATGCACCACGCGGCCATGCGCCATGTGCAGCCGGTGCGCGGCGAGCTTGGCACCCGCACGATCTTCAACATCCTCGGGCCGCTGACCAACCCCGCGGGCGTGCGCCGCCAGCTGACCGGGGCCTTCTCCCGCGCCTGGCTTCGCCCCATGGCCGAGACACTCGCCCGCCTCGGCTCCGTCTCGGCCTGGCTGGTGCACGGCGCGGACGGGACCGACGAGATCTCCATCGCTGGGCCCACCCATGTGGTGGCGCTCGGCTCGGGGGCGTTCTCCGAGCGTGAGGTCCACCCGGAGGAGGCGGGCCTGCCCGTCCACCCCTTCGAGGCGATTCTCGGCGGCGCGCCGGAGGCCAACGCGGCCGCGCTGCGGGCCCTCCTCGAGGGTGCCCCAGGAGCCTATCGCGACGCCGTGGTGCTGAACGCCGCCGCCGGCCTGGTGGTCGCCGGCCGCGCCTCCACCCTCGCGGAGGGCGCCGAGATCGCCGCCGAGGTCCTCGCCTCAGGCGCCGCCAAGGCCAAGCTAGAGGCGCTCGCCCGCATCACCCACCCCACCGTTTGAGCTCCGCCACCCGGCGACCGATTTCAGGCCAGGACAGATCGAGGGGCATCCGATGACACCACGCGGCTTCTTTTCCTACGCCCGCGGCGACGACGAGCATCTCGACCGCCGCCTCACCGAGCTGCGCGGGCGCGTGGCCGGCGAGATCTCGACCCTCCTCGGCCGCGATATCGGCATGTTCCAGGACGTCTACGACATCCGCACGGGCGACGACTGGCAGGACAAGCTCCGCGCCGAGCTCACCGGCGCGAGCTTCATGGTGCCGGTCCTCACGCCCCGCTATTTCGAGCGCCCATGGTGCCGCGAGGAGCTGATGGCCTTCATCCGGCTCGCCGAGGAGGCCGGCCGCCCCGCGCTCCTCTTCCCAATCTATTTCATAGAGGATGTCGATTTCGATGCAGGCGAGCACTGCGAGGTGCGCGACGCCGTCGCCAGGAGGCAGTATCTCGACTTCCGCGAGCTGCGCTTCGAGAGCGACCCGACCCGGGTCGAGCGCGAGATCTTCAACTTTGCCAAGGCCGTTCGAGACAAGCTGAGGCCCATGATCGGCGCGGCGCCCAAGCCCGCGCCGCCGCCCCCGCCGAAGCCG
>CAYXPI010000258.1:0-4294 GCA_964467005.1 uncultured Limibaculum sp.
CCCGGTCCCACGGCCCCGGGCGGGCGCTGGCCATGAGGTTCTCGGCCACGCTCAAGGGCGCGAAGCACCGCCGCCCCTCGGGCACGAGGCCGAGCCCCAGCCGCGCGGCCCGGTTGGGCGCGAGCCCCGCGAGATCCCGGCCGCCGAACACCACGCGCCCGGCCGTGGGCGGGGTGAGGCGCAGGATCGCGCGGATCGTCGTCGTCTTGCCCATTCCGTTCCGCCCCATGAGCGCGACCACCTGGCCGGCCTCCACCCGCAGGTCGACGCCGTGGAGCGCCGCGACCGGCCCATAGGCCGCCTCCACCCCCTCGAGCGTCAGCATGCCCCCGCCTCCTCCGGGCCGAGATAGATCTCCCGCACGAGGGTCGAGCGGCGCACCTCCTCCACCGAGCCTGCGAACACGATCCGCCCCTCGGCCAACACCGAGACCCGGTCCGCCAGGCGGAAGACCGCGTCCATATCGTGCTCGATGAGGAGCATGGGCGTGCGGCGCTTCAGCTCCTCGAGGATCCCGGAGAGCGGTCCGACCCCACCGGCGCCGAGCCCGGCCATCGGCTCGTCGAGGAGGAGAACCCGCGGCTCGCGCGCCACGGCCATGGCGAGCTCGAGCTGGCGCCGCTCGCCATGCGAGAGCTCCGCCGCCGGCGTCTCGGCCCGGGCGGTGAGATCGAAGCGCGCCAGCGCCGCCTCGGCGGGCGCGCGCAGCCGGCGGGTGGCGCGCACGGCCCGCAGCATCCCCCAGGGCCCGGCTTGCGCGGCGGTGACGGCGAGGAGGACGTTGCCGAGCACGCTCATCTCCAGCGCCACCGAGGTGATCTGGAAGGTGCGCCCGAGGCCGGCGCGCGCCCGCTCGGCCACCGAGAGCCCGGTGATCTCGCGGCCCGCCAGACGGATCCGCCCCGCATCGGGCGCGATCTGCCCGGCGAGGAGCCCGACGACGGTGGACTTGCCCGCGCCATTGGGCCCGATCAGCGCGTGGATCTCGCCCGGGCGGATGTCGAGCGAAACGGCGTCCGCCGCCGCGAGAGCGCCGTAGCGCTTGGTCAGCCCCTCGGCGGTGAGGGCCGGCTCAGCCATGGCGCGCGGGCCCCGCGACGAGCCCGATGAGCCCCCCGCGCGCAAAGAGCACCACCGCGAGAAGGGCGAGGCCGAGGCCGAGTTTCCAGTGCTCGGTCCAGCCGCCCAGAAGCGTCTCGAGAAGGAGGAACAGCACCGCCCCCGCCACCGGGCCGAAGAGCCGGCCGGTGCCGCCCAGCACGACGAAGATGAGGATCTCGCCCGACGTGCTCCAGGCGAGCATGGTCGGGCTCACATAGCCGTTCAAATCCGCGTAGAGCGCGCCGGCGAGCCCCGTGATCGCGCCCGAGAGGACGAAGGCCGCGAGCTTCACCGGGTAGGGCGCGATGCCGAGTGCGGCCAGCCGGCCCGGGTTCATCCGCGCGGTGGCGAGCGCCAGGCCGAAGCGCGCGCGCATGAGCGCCCAGGAGAGGGCGAGGGCGGCCCCGAGCGCGCCCATGGCGATCCAGGCGAAGGTGAGGGGGTCGGCGCTCTCGAGCCCTGGGAAGGTGGTGCGCAGCGTGATCGGCATCCCGTCCTCGCCGCCATAGGCGGGCCAGGAGATCGCGCCGTAATAGATCATCTGCGCGAAGGCGAGGGTGATCATGATGAAGTAGACCCCATCCGTCCGCAGCGACACCGCGCCGATGGCCAGCGCCGCGAGCCCCGCCACGAGGAGCGCGCCCGCCCAGACGATCGGCATGAGATCGGTGCCCGGCAGGCCGAGGAGCCCCGGGTTGCCGAAGAGCGCGGCCTCCGCCGAGATCGCCGCCACATACCCGCCGAGGCCGAAGAAGGCGCCGTGGCCGAGGCTCACCATGCCCCCATAGCCGAGGGCGAGGTTGAGGCCCACGCCCGCGAGCGCCAGGATCGCGGCCTTGGCGGCGAGGCTCGCATACCAGGGCTCGCCGAGCGCCACCGCGGCCCAGGGCCAGGCGAGGAGCCCGAGGGCGAGGGCCGCGTTCACCCAGCGCTCAGCCATGGCCGGGGAAGAGCCCCTGGGGCCGGATCGCGAGGACGAGGGCCATCAGCACGTAGATCGCCATGGAGGCGAGCGCCCCACCGATCGCCGCGGCCTCGGCCGGCGGGTAGAGAAGCGCAAAGGCCGCGGGCAGGAAGGCGCGGCCCGCGGTGTCGACCAGCCCCACGAGCACCGCCGCGACGAAGGCCCCGCGGATCGAGCCGATGCCGCCGATCACGATCACCACGAAGGCGAGGATGAGGACGGGCTCGCCCATCCCCACCTCCACCGATTGGAGCGCACCCACCATGGCCCCGGCGAGGCCCGCGAGCCCCGCCCCGAGCGCGAAGACGGCCGTGTAGAGCCGGGCGATGTCCACCCCCAGGGCGTCGATCATCTCCCGGTCCGCCTGGCCGGCGCGGATCCGCATGCCGAGCCGCGTGCCCCGGATGAGCGCCCAGAGCCCGAGGCCGACGGCGAGCCCCGCCCCGATCACCGCCAGCCGGTAGAGCGGGTAGGGCGTGCCGCCGGGCAGGGTGACGTGGCCCGAGAGCGCTTGGGGCATGTCGAGCCAGAGGGGCCGCCCGCCCGAGACCATCCGCGCGAGCTCCGAGACGATGAGGATGAGCGCGAAGGTGGCGAGCACCTGGTCGAGATGGTCCCGCGCGTAAAGCCGGCGCATCACCCCCATCTCGATGAGCGCGCCCAAGGCCGCGGCCGCGGCGATCCCGGCCACGAGCCCCGCCCAGAACCCCACGCTGCCCGCCACATAGGCGCAGGTGAAGGCCCCCACCATGTAGAGCGAGCCATGCGCGAGGTTGATCATCCCCATCACGCCGAAAATCAGCGTGAGCCCCGCCGCCATCAGGAACAGCATCACACCGAATTGCAGGCCGTTCAGCGCCTGCTCGATGAGGAGGGCGGCGGTCATTTGTCCTCGAGGATGACCCGCGCGGCGGCGACGAGGGCGGCGTTGCTGGGCGCCGGTGTGCCATCGGGAAGGGAGGTCGTGTCCTCTAGGCCGATCCGGGCGTCGAGCCCCCGCTCCGCGGCAAAGCCGATCATCGGCCAGGTGCTCCGGCCAAAGCCATGGGCCAGCACGGGCAGCGTGAGCCCGGCCTCGCCGATCCCGTCGAGCAGGCGCTCGGCCTCGGCCATGGCCTCCGCGCCGCCGGTATCGGGCATCTCGATCAGGATGCGGAGCGCGGCGCCCGTGTCGGTGGCCAGAAAGCGCGGCAGATCGGCTGGCGACCAGAGCCCGGCCTCGACCTCCACGCCCATCTTGCGGAGGAGGGCGATCACCTCGCCGGCATCCTCCTCATGGAGATTGACCGAAGCGTAATCGGGCAGGGTCGTCCAGGCCGCGATATCGGCCTGGCGCGCCCGCCCCCCCGGCGCGATCCAGGCGCCGGTGCCGACGCCGACCGGCACGCCCGGCACCGCCGCGCGCACAGCCGAGAGCGCGGCCGCGACCGGTTCGGGCGCGAGCGTCTCCTCACCGGCGGCCGTGCGCGGATGGATGTGCAAGCAGTTCGCCCCGGCGCGGACCGCCTTCGCCGCATCCTCCCCGATCTCGGCCGGGGTCAGAGGCAGGGCGGCGCTTTCCTCCGCCCTGCGGCCACCGTTGAGGCAGGCCTGGAGCATGCTCAGAAGCTGCACTCGGCGGCGAAATCGTCCGCCCGGTCCGTCATCGCGACGCCGATAAGGGTGTTGGTGGGCCCGCCCTCCCCGGCGACCACTTCGCGGACATAGATGTCCTGGATCGGGTGGTGGTTCGTGTTGAAGCGGAAGGCGCCGCGGGTGCTCTCGAATTCGGCCGCCTCGAGCGCTGCGCGGAAGGCGTCCGCGTCGTCCGGGTGGGCTTTGTCGAGCGCGGACAGAATGAGCCGCGCGGTGTCGTAGCCTTGGCTCGCATAGAGCGTGGGCAGCCGGCCGTGCTTCTCTCGGAAGGCCGCGACGAAGGCCGTGTTGGCCGGCACCTCGAGGTCGTAGGCCCATTGCGAGGTGTTCTTCACCCCGAGCGCCGCGTCGCCCACGGCCTTGAGGATGATCTCGTCGAAGGAGAAGGCGGGGCCGAAGACCGGCAGGCCCACGCCCGAGGCCGCGTATTGCTTCATGAAGGCGATGCCCATGCCGCCGGGGAGGAAGAAGAAGACCGAGTCCGCCCCGGAGGCGCGGATCTGCGCGATCTCGGCGGCGTAGTCCTTCTGACCGAGCTTGGTGTTGATCTCCGCCTCCGCCGTCTCGCCGAAGGTGGATTTGAAGCCAGTCCGC
>CAYXPI010000259.1:0-4241 GCA_964467005.1 uncultured Limibaculum sp.
GAAGGTGGAGCGCCCGCGGGCCAGATCGTCCGCCGCGCCGACGCGGGAGAAGAGCCGGTCCACCACGCCGATCCGCGCGCGCTCTGCGGGCACGAAGAGCCCGGCCTGGGCGAGCACGGCGATGAGCGCGTTTTGCCGGAGGAAGGTGGACTTGCCGGCCATGTTGGGGCCTGTGACGAGCCAGATGGGTGCCGGGCCGCCGGCGGGCGCCGAGAGATCGCAGTCATTGGCGATGAAGGGGCCCTGGCCCTCGGCGCGAAGCGCGGCTTCCACCACCGGATGGCGGCCGCCGCGGATCTCGAAGCTGCGATCCTCGGTGACGGTGGGGCGCGTCCAACCGGCCTCGGCCGCGAGCCGCGCCGCCGCGCTGGCCAGATCGAGCTCGGCGAGCGCCCGAGCGGTGGCGGCGACGGCCTCCCGCGCGTCCCGCACTGCGGCCGAAAGCTCGCCGAGGATCCGCCCTTCGATCGCGAGCGCCTGGCCTCCCGCGTTGAGGATCCGGCTCTCGAGATCGGCGAGCTCGGCGGTGGTGAAGCGCAGGGCGTTGGCCGTCGTCTGGCGGTGGCGGAAGCGCTCGGCGAGCGGCGGGGCGAGCATCCGCTCCCCGCGCGCGGCGGAGACCTCGATGAAATAGCCGAGGACGTTGTTGTGCCTAACCTTAAGCGCGGGGATGCCGGTCTCGGCGGCGTAGTCGGTCTGGAGGCCCGCGATCACCTGGCGGCCCTCGTCGCGGAGGCGGCGGGCGGCGTCGAGCTCGGCATCGGCCCCCGGCGCGATGGCGCCACCCTCTCCGAGCTTGAGGGGCGGGGCCTCGACGAGCGCGTCCGTGAGCCGGCGGACCAGGGCGTCGTGGCCCCCGAGGCGGTCCCGGGCGGCGGCGATGTCGGCCGGCGGATCCGGGAGGGTCCCGAGCCGGGACGCGATGGCGGCCGCGGCGGCAAGGCCCGCGCGGATGGCGCCGAGATCCCGCGGGGTGCCCCGCTCGAGCCCGATCCGCGCGAGCGCCCGCTCGACATCCGGCACCTGGCGGAGATCGCCCGCCAGCGCGTCCGCGAGCTCGGGTGCGTCGTGGAAGGCGGCGACGGCGTCGGCCCGGGCGGCGATCGCGGCCGAATCCGTGAGGGGCGCCGCGAGCCGAGCCTCGAGGAGCCGGGCGCCGGCGCCGGTCGCCGTCCGGTCGATGGCGGCGAGGAGGGAACCCGCCCGCGCGCCCGAGAGGCTGCGGGTGAGCTCGAGGCTCTGCCGCGTCGCGGGGTCGATCGCCATGGCCGCCCCCGCGATTTCGCGCACGGGCGGCTTCAGGAGCGCCGTCCGCCCCTTTTGCGTGAGGGCCAGATAGTCCGCCAGCGCGCCGAGGGCGGCGGTTTCGGCGCGGGAGAACCGGCCGTAGCCCTCCAGCGTCGCCACCCCGTAGAGCTCGGCGAGGCGGAGCGCCGCCCCGGCGCTCTCGAGGCTCGCGGCGGGAAGGCGGGTGAGGACAGCCCTCGCGGCCGCGACCTCCTCAGCGATCTCCGGGGTCTCGGCGAGCGTGTCCTTCACCAACACCTCCTTGGGCGCGAGGCGGGCGAGGAGGGGCCCGAGATCCGCCCGGTCGGCCGCGACCACCGTGAGGTCGCCGGTCGAGAGGTCGGTCCAGGCGAGTGCGCCCTCCCCCCGGATCTCGGCAAAGGCGGCGAGGTGGTTGTGGGCCCGCGCGTCGAGGAGGCCGTCTTCGGTCAGTGTGCCGGGGGTGACGAGGCGCACGACCTCGCGGCGCACCACCGCCTTGTGCCCACGCTTCTTGGCCTCGGCGGGGTCTTCCGTCTGCTCGGCGATGGCGACGCGGAAGCCCTTGGCGATGAGGGTGTGGAGGTAGCTCTCGGCGGCGTGGACGGGGACACCGCACATCGGGATGTCCTGGCCACCGTGCTGGCCCCGCTTGGTGAGCGCGATGTCGAGCGCTTCGGCCGCCGCGGCCGCGTCCTCGAAGAACATCTCGTAGAAGTCGCCCATCCGGTAGAACAGGAGCGCATCCGGATGCGCGCCCTTGATCTCCAGATACTGCGCCATCATCGGGGTGGCGGATGTGGGCGTGGGGGCCTGGCTCATGGCAGGCCCGGATAGCATGCGGGCCTGGCGCCCGCCAGCGGGGGCTCAGGCGGCGGCGGCGTCGGCCTCGGCGTCCTCGGGATAGGTGGGGTAGAGGCCCTGGGTCGTCGCGAGCTGCTGCACGAGGCCGAGCACGATGTCGATCGTCGGCGTCGGGTGCCCGGTGATGCGGCCCATCTCCTGGACGGCGGTGACGAGGGCGTCGATCTCCATCTTCTTGCCGGCCTCGAGATCCTGGAGCATCGAGGTCCGATGCTTGCCCACCTTGGCCGCGCCGTTGATCCGCCGCTCCACATCCACGCGGAAGGAGGCGCCGAGGCTCTCGGCGATCGCCTGGGCCTCGACCATCATCGCCTTGGCGGTGGCACGCGAGGTCGGGTGCGCGGCGACGATGTCGAGCGTGCCGCGGGTGAGGGCCGAGATCGGATTGAAGCAGAGATTGCCCCAGAGCTTCAGCCAGAGCTCGGAGCGGATGTCGTCGAGCACCGGTGCGCGGAAGCCGCCCGTCTCGAGCACCTCCGAGATCGCCTGGATGCGGGGGCTGGTCGAGCCGTCCGGCTCGCCGAGGGCAAATTTGTCGCCATAGACATGCTTGATGACGCCGGGGCCGGTGATCTCCGCCGCGGGGTAGACCGAGCAGCCGATGGCGCGCTCGGGCCCGATGAGATCCCACTGCCGGTTGCCGCGGTCGACGCTGTCGAGCCGCTTGCCGCCATGCTCGCCCTCGATCCCGTGGAAATACCACCAAGGCACGCCGTTCTGGCAGCAGACCACTGCGGTCTCGGGCCCGAGGAGCGGCACGACATACTCCGCGCTCTCCCAGGCCTGATGCGCCTTGAGGCAGTTGAAGACGACATCGACCGGGCCGATTTCGGTCGGGTCGAGCGCGGCCTGGACCTCGACGGTGGTGGAGGTCTCCTCGCCACTCTCGGGGTCGGTCGTCACGAGGGTGAGGCCGTTCGCTCGGATCGCGTCGAGATGCTTGCCGCGGGCGATCACGGAGACGTCCGCCCCCTCCACCTGGGCGAGCCCCGCCGCGAGGTAGCCGCCAATCGCGCCGGCGCCGAAAATGCAGAGTTTCATGGTGCTCTCCCTCATCCCGGCGCCGCGCGCCCCCGGGCGTGTCATTACGCCGTCAGGCTGCGGTTGCAAAGAGGCGCCGCCCCGAAGGCCGGCGCCTCGCCGCCTCACTCGGCGGCCTGGGCCTGGGCTGCGGCGCCCGCTGTGCGCCAATACTCGCAGGCCGCGCCCACGCCCGCGCCTGGCTCGACCATGATGCCGCTGTCGCGCATCGCCATCTCCGCCCCGCCGAGGGCCTGGCACACCATCACCTCGTTGAGCCAGCCGAGATGGCCGATGCGGAACACCTTGCCCATCACCTGGGAGAGGCCCGAGCCGAGCGAGAGGTTATAGCGCTCGTAGGCGCGGGAGATCACTTGGCGGGCATCTTTATCCGCCGGAACGACGATGGCCGACACCGTGTCGGAGTACCACTCGGGGCCCTTGGCACAGAGCTCGAGCTTCCAGCCGTCGAGCACGGCGCGGCGCACGCCCTCGGCCAGGTGGCGGTGGCGGGCGATCACGGTGTCGAGCCCTTCCTCCGCGATCATGTCGAGGGACTCGCGGAGGCCCCGCATCAGCGTGGTGGCGGGGGTGTAGGGGAAGTAGCCGTCCTTGTTCATGCGGATCATGTCCTCCCAGGAGAAGAAGGTCCGCGGGAGCGTGGCGGTCTTGTGCGCCTCGAAAGCCTTGGGCGAGACGCAGATGATCGCGAGGCCCGTGGGCAGCATGAAGCCCTTCTGCGAGCCCGAGACGGCGACGTCCACGCCCCATTCGTCCATCTTGAACTCGATCGAGCCGATGGAGGACACGCCGTCGACCATGAGGAGTGCGGGGTGGCCGGCCGCGTCCATCGCCTGGCGGACCTGCGCGATGTCGGAGGTGACGCCGGTCGCGGTCTCGTTCTGGCAGGCGAAGACGGCCTTGATCGTGTGCCCGCTGTCCTCCTTCAGGATGCGCTCATACTCGGCATAGGGCACGCCGGTGCCCCACTCGCAGTCGAGCGCGATCACCTCGAGGCCGAAGCGCTCGCACATATCCACCCAGAGATGGGAGAACTGGCCGAAGCGCGACATCAGCACCTTGTCGCCCGG
>CAYXPI010000260.1:0-4234 GCA_964467005.1 uncultured Limibaculum sp.
GGGTGTCTTTGTGTGGTTTTTTTTTTTTCCGCGCGGGGCGCGCGCCCGCCCCCCCCCCGCTGGGGGGGGGGGGGGTGGGGTTGTGGGGGGGGCCCCCCGCGCCGGTGAGGATGGATCAGGCGATGACGAGATCGGCGCGGACGCCCGCATAGGCCCAGTCGAGCCAGGGGCCGAGCGCCGCGATGTCCGCGGTGTCGACGGTCGCGCCGCACCAGATGCGCAGGCCCGCCGGCGCGTCGCGGTAGCCGTTCACGTCATAGGCGACGCCCTCCGCCTCGAGCGCCGTGGCCATGCGCTTGGCGAAGGCCTTCTGCGCCTCGGCCTCCAGCGCCGCGACCTCCGGGTCCACGATCTTGAGGCAGACCGAGGTGTTCGAGCGGTGGGCGGGCGCGTCGCAGAGATTGGCGACCCAGGGCGTGGCGTCCACCCAGGCTTGGAGGGCCGCGGCGTTCGCATCCGCCCGGGCCATGAGCGCGGGCAGCCCGCCGATCTCCTCGGCCCAATCGAGCGCGTCCACATAGTCGGCGACGGCGAGCATCGAGGGCGTGTTGATGGTCTCGCCCTTGAAGATCCCGTCGATCAGCGCGCCGCCCTTCGTGAGGCGGAAGACTTTGGGCAGCGGGCGGTCGGGCGCGAAGCTCTCCAGCCGCTCCACCGCGCGAGGGGAGAGGATGAGCATCCCATGCGCCGCCTCGCCGCCCATCACCTTCTGCCAGGAGAAGGTGGTGACATCGAGCTTCGGCCAGTCGAGTGGTTGCGCGAAGGCCGCCGAGGTCGCGTCGCAGAGGGTGAGGCCCCCCCGGTCCGCGGGGATCCAGTCGGCATTCGGCACCCGCACCCCCGAGGTCGTGCCGTTCCAGGTGAAGCCGATATCCGCGTCGGCGCGCACGGAGGCGAGGTCCGGCAGCTCGCCGTAGTCGGCCTCGATCACCCGGCAGTCGGGCAGCTTGAGCTGCTTCACCGCGTCCGTCACCCAGCCTGTGCCGAAGCTCTCCCAGGCCAGCATATCGACGGGCCGCGCGCCGAGCATGGCCCACATCGCCATCTCATAGGCCCCGGTGTCCGAGGCCGGCACGATCCCGATCCGGTAGTCCTCCGGCAGGCCCAACAGCGCATGGGTCCGGTCGATCGCGGATTTGAGCTGGGCCTTGGCGCCCTTCGCCCGGTGGGAGCGGCCGAGCTCGGCGATCTCGCCGATGCGGGCGGCGGACCAGCCGGGACGTTTGGCGCAGGGGCCGGACGAAAACTCTGGGCGCTGCGGGCGCACCGCAGGCTGGGGGGGGAACGTCATCGACGCGCTCCATCGTCAGGGCAAGGTTCCTGAGCCCGCCCCCGCTTGCCCTCTCCGGCGACGCGCCCGGGCTGGTGATAGCGGGCTGCCACCCGCAGGATCAAGCCAAAGTTTGTCGCAACGCAGCACGGTCCGCGCCCTCGGCGTCCTTGGAATCGCCGGCGGAAGATGCGATGGCCGCTGAGGTTTGCCCTGACGGAGATCCGCCCCGTGACCTCGCCCCCCGCCCCGACCGCCAGAGACTGGGCGCTGCTCGCGCTGCTTGGCGTGGTGTGGGGCGCATCCTTCATGGCCACCTCGGTCGCGGCGCGGGATTTCACGCCCCTCTCGCTTGCGGGCTCGCGGCTGGCGATCGGGGCCGCGGCGCTTTTCGCGTATCTCCGCCTCTCAGGGGGTCGGTTGCCGGGCTGGGCCACGACTGAGGAGCGGCGCTTTTGGCTCGCGGCCCTGGCGGTGGCGATCCTGTCGAACGCCATGCCCTTCACCAGCCTCTCCTGGGCACAGCGGCACATCCCCTCGGCACTGGCGGGGGTTTTGATGGCCACGGTCCCGTTCTTCGTGCTGCCGCTCGCCCATCTCTTCGTGCCGGGAGACCGGATCACCTGGCGAAAGGCCGGGGGCTTCGCGCTGGGGTTTCTGGGCGTGGTGGTGCTGATCGGGCCCGCGGCGGCGGGGGATCTGGGCGGCGAGGGGCCCGTGCTCCTGGCCATCGGGGCGTGTCTTCTCACGGCGCTCGGCTACGCCTCCGGCTCCATCGTGTCGAAGCGCGCGCCGCAGCTCGGTCTCGTGCCCTTCGCGAGCGCCGCGCTCCTGCTGGCCGCGGCCTTGGTGGTGCCGCTCGCCCTTCTCCTCGAGGATCCGCTTGCCGTGCGCCCCGCCGCAGAGGGGGTCGCCGCGCTTGTCTATCTCGGGCTCGTGCCGACGGCCCTGGCCATGGTGGTGCTGCTCGAGGTCATCCGCTCGGCCGGGCCCGGGTTTCTCGCCAATGTGAACT
Organism: uncultured Limibaculum sp.; assembly: GCA_964467005.1. Taxonomy (GTDB): domain Bacteria; phylum Pseudomonadota; class Alphaproteobacteria; order Rhodobacterales; family Rhodobacteraceae; genus Thermohalobaculum. Next base: position 2,286 of record CAYXPI010000260.1, read on the forward strand.
ACCAGGTGCCGATCTGGGCGGTGGTGCTCGGCACCCTGGTGCTGGGCGAGGCGGCAAACCCACGGCTCGGGATCGCGCTCGTTCTGATCCTCTCGGGCCTCGCGCTCGCGCAAAATCTGGTGGGGCTCAGGCGCGGGGCGGTGCCCCGGGGCTGAGGGCGGGGCCGGCGGGGCCCTCCCGGCGCCAGACGATGCGGGGCCCGGGCGCCCCCGGCTGGGAGAGCGCGTGCGACACCGCCGCTGCACCGAAGCCCGGGAGCGCACCCAGAGTGTCCGCCAACCGATCGGCCCCGAGCGCGCCGCCCGGGATCGTGAGCACCTCGCCATCGGCGCGGGTGAGCACCCAGCGGGCAAGCCCGCCCTCACCATCCGGCTCCACGGCCACGGCGGCCAGGGCGTCGAGCCCGGTCACGCCGCCAGTCTCCGGCCCGAAATAGGCGATCCGGCCCTCGTCGATGCGGACGAGCCCGGGGCCGAGCCGTCGCCCCGCCCGGAGCGAGAGGCGGCCGCGCCGCCCGGCGGCCAGCGCCCAGGCCCCGGAGATGGCGCCCCCGAGGAGCGCGAGCACCGCGTCGACCCGCCCCGCCGAGAGGCCCGAGAGCCCCACCCACAGGAGACCGAGCGCGAGCGCGCCCGCGGCCAGAGGCTCGGCGACCGTGCGCCAGGGCTCTGGCAGCCGGATCACCGCCAGTCCCCCACCGCGGCCTGGAGGAGCGCGAGCGCCGCGACCGCGGCGGTGTCGGCCCGCAGGATCCGGGGCCCGAGGCTGGCGGGCCGGGCGAAGGGCCGGGCCGCGAGGTCCGCGGCCTCCGCCGCGCTGAAGCCGCCCTCGGGCCCGATCAGCGCTGCCCAGGGCGCGGGCCCTGTGACGCGGAGGACCTCCAGGGCCGGGGGCGCACACCCCCGCTCGTCGCAAAAGAGAAGACGGCGGTCGGCGGGCCAAGCCGCCAGCACCTCCGCGAGCCGCTGGGGCTCGGCCACCTCCGGCACCGAGAGGAGGCCGCACTGCTCCGCCGCCTCCACCCCATGGGCGGCCAAGCGCTCCCGGTTCACCCGCTCGGCGTTCGTGTGCTCGGTAAAGACGGGCAGGAGGCGCCGGCAGCCCATCTCCGCCGCCTTCTCGGCCACGAAATCGGTGCGGGCCTTTTTTAAGGGCGCGAAGAGGAGCCAGAGATCCGGCGGCCTCTCCTGCGCGCGCAGGAGCTGGCGGCAGACGAGCCTGCCGCCCCGCTTGCCGGCCTCCGCGATCTCGGCCTCCCACTCCCCATCCGCCCCGTTGAAGATGGCGAGCCGATCCCCCGGCCCCCGGCGCATGACCGCCGTGAGATAATGCGCCTGCTCGCGCTCGAGCGACAGCTCCGCCCCCTCCGCGAGCCGATCGCGCACGAAGAGCCGGATTTTCGGCTGACCTCTGGGCGGTGTTTGTGCCATATCGCCCTCATGAACGAGCCGCCAATAAACCGTGTGGCCCTGCCCGAGGGAAGGGTGCGCGACGCCACTGCGGACAACTGGGTGGACGCCTATGCGCGCCCGGCCTGGCGCCCCTATCTTCGCCTCTCGCGGGCGGACCGGCCGATCGGCACCTGGCTCCTCCTCCTGCCCTGCTGGTGGGGGATCCTGTTCGGCGTGCTGGAGGACGGCTGGGCCTGGGTGGATCTCTGGCTCTTCCCCGCCTGCACGCTGGGCGCGATGCTGATGCGGGGCGCGGGCTGCACCTGGAACGACCTCGTCGACCGCGAGATCGACGCGGAGGTGGAGCGCACCCGGTCCCGCCCCCTGCCCTCGGGCCAGGTGACCCCGCGCGAGGCGCTTCTCTGGGCGATCGCGCAGTCGCTGGCGGCCTTCCTCATCCTGCTCACCTTCGACGAGGTGGCGATCTGGCTCGGCGTTCTCTCGCTGGCCCCCGTGGCGGTCTACCCCTTCGCCAAGCGGTTCACCTGGTGGCCGCAG
>CAYXPI010000261.1:0-4198 GCA_964467005.1 uncultured Limibaculum sp.
CGCGGACGTTCCCGACCTTCGCACAGTCCACCTCGACCAGCGCTCTCGGCCCCAAGCTGCCGTTTGCGCCCATGCGAAGAAATGCCTGCTCGGCGCGCGCGGGCCGGTGGTGTTACTCGATGGACGACCGGGTCGTGCTGCCGGCGACGGGGTGATAGCGCGCCGAGAGCCTGCCATTCTGCACTCCTTCAACGGTTTTGGGCGCGTTCTGGTTCGAGGCCCAGGCTGGCGAAAGTGGGCCTTCCTGCGGGCGAGCGCTTGTCTGGCTGGCGTCTTTCGGGATAGTCCGAGCACTGCGTTCTTGCAGGTTGCACCAAGGCCAACGACCCATGATGCCCAGCGAGCCCCGCGAAGAAGCGGCTGCGGAACAGATCGGTCTGATAAGAGCGAGCTGGGCCAGAGTCGCGCCCGCGGCGCCGATGGCGGCACGTCTGTTCTACGGACGGCTCTTCAGGATCGCGCCAGAGACCCGTGCCCTGTTCCAGGCGGACATGAAGGCGCAAGGGCGCAAGCTGATGGCGACGCTGGGGTTCGTGGTCGATCATCTCGACCGGCCCGATGTGCTCGCACTCGCCGCACGCGACCTCGCGATCCGTCACGTCGGCTACGGTGTCAGCGCCGAGCAGTACGCGCCTGTCGGCGAGGCCCTGATCTGGACGCTGAAGGAGCTGCTCGGCCCGGCGTTCGGAGAGCGGGAGAAGGCGGCGTGGCTCGGCGCCTACACCTCCCTCTCCGCGATGATGATCGAGGCGGCCTACGGGAAGGCCCCGGAGAACTGAGCCGCTCAGGCCGCCGCCCGGTTCTCCGCAAGGCGCCGCGCCAGCATCCGACGGAAGCCCGGGGCTATGTCGTCGCGCCCGAGCGCAAGCGCGACGGTCGCCTCGAGGAAGCCCTGCTTCGCGCCGCAGTCGAAGCGCTCGCCCTCGAAGACGAGGCCGGAGAGGCCATTGGAGGGGATGTCGGCGGCGATCGCGTCGGTGAGCTGGATCTCCCCGCCGGCGCCGGGAGCGGTGCGGCCGAGGTGGTCGAGGACCCCCGGCTCGAGCAGGTAGCGCCCGACCACGGCGAGAGACGAGGGCGCGGCCTCCGGCGCGGGCTTCTCGACGACCCCGCGGGCCACCGCGATCCGGCCGTTCCGGCCGGTCACGTCGAGGCATCCATAGGCAGAGATCGCGGCCGGCTCCACCTCCATGGTCGCCACCATATTGCCCCGGCCGGGGCCGCGGGCGCCGATCATCTGCGCAAGGCACGGGGTGCGCCCGGCGATCACGTCGTCGGGCAGGATCACCGCGAAGGGCTCGTCGCCGATGACATGGCGCGCGCACCAGACCGCGTGGCCGAGGCCGAGCGGTTCCGGCTGGCGGACGAAGGCGACCGACCCGGCGCCGAGGCGTGTCGCCTCGAGGGCGGCGAGGAGGTCCGTCTTGCCCTTGGCGCGCAGCGACCGCTCGAGCATCGGCGCCGGGTCGAGATGCGCCTCGAGGGAGACCTTGGCCCCGGCGGTGACGAAGATGAACTGCTCGATGCCGGCGGCGCGGGCCTCCTCGATTGCGTACTGGATCAGGGGCCGGTCGACGAGGGTCAGCATCTCCTTCGGCACCGCCTTGGTGGCGGGCAGGAAGCGCGTGCCGAGGCCTGCGACGGGGAAGATGGCCTTGCGGATGCGGGTCATGGTCGAGTCTCCTTTCGCGTGGGCGGTCAGTAGGCGCCGCGGCCTGTGACGACGGCGCGGACGGTGAGCAGGATCAGGAGGATGTCGAGGAGCGCCGAGCGGCTTTCGGCATAGGCGATGTCCATGTCGACCATCTTGTCGAAGCCGATGTCGGCGCGGCCCGAGACCTGCCAGAGCCCCGTGATCCCGGGGCGCACCGCGAGGCGGCGCCGCGCCCGCGCGGGATAGGCCGCGACCTCCTCCGGCAGCGCGGGACGCGGGCCGACGATGGACATCTCGCCCTTCAGCACGTTCAGGATCTGAGGCAGCTCGTCGAGCGAGAAGCGGCGCAGGAGCCGGCCGGTGCGCGTGACGCGTGGGTCGCTGCGGGACTTGAAGCAGACCCCCTCGCGGTCGCTCGTGGCGAGCAGCGCCGCCCGGCGGGCCTCGGCGTCGCGGAACATGGAGCGGAACTTGAAGATGCGGAAGGGCTTGCCGTCGCGGCCCACGCGGGTCTGGCGGAAGAAGACGGGCCCCGCGCTCTCGGCCCGGATCGCCGCGGCAAGGCCGAGGAAGAGCGGCGCGAGCAGCGCCAGCGCGGTGCCCGCGAGCGCCACGTCGAGCGCGCGCTTGGCGGCCGCGACGGGATCGACGCGGGAGAGGCGCCAGAGCGCGGCGTGCTTTGCGGCCCGGACGACGAAGAGCGGGTTGCCCACGACATAGCGGGTGAACATGCGCCGCGGCTCGAGCATCAGCCGCCAGGCCCACTCGCATCCCACCCGGCGCCAGGCGACCGGCGCGCGCTGCAGCCGGCCCGACCAGAAGTCGAACTGCGCGCCGACGCCCATTGCGATGCGGGGCGCGAGACGGCGGCGGTTGCGCGCGATCCACACGTCCTGGCGCGGCACGCCGAGCGCGACGAGCAGGATGTCGGCGCCGGAGCGGTTGATACGCTCGATCACGGCGTCCTCCTCGGCGTCGTCGAAGTAGCCGTGGGCGGTGCCGGCGATCCGGAGATCGGGGGCGATTGCGCCCGCGGCCCGGGCGGCGTCCTCGGCCACCCCGGGCCGCGCGCCGAGGAAATAGACCGAGAGCCTGCGTTCCGCGGCCGCCCGGCAGAGCGGCACGAAGAGGTCGGTGCCGTTGAGGTTCTCGCGGAACCGCCGGCCGGTCATCTTCGCGGCGAGCTGGAGGCCCGAGCCGTCCGGAAGCAGCAAGCCCGCAGAGGCGAGCGCGGCGGCATAGCCGTCGTCCCGCGCGGCGCTGTTCACGCAGTGCGCGTTGACGAAGGCGGCAGTGATGCGCTGCGGAGCATCCAGCAGCACGGCGAGCGCGGTGCGGCTGTCCGCATCGACGATGTCGAAGCCGAAAAGGTCAATCGTGGCAGTCGGTTGCATGGAGTATCCCCCTGGGTGCGGTGTCTGGGGGGACACTGCGCCGATGAGCCCTCAGGTCTCAATTCAGCATCCGGACAGGCGCGCATCGCCGATGGCGCCTGCCGGCCAAGGGCGCATAGCGGTGCCTCTGCGGGCGGCGGGGCCGGCGCTCCGGCCGGCGCGCGGGACTATCCTTTCGGATAGTGGCGTCTGATCTTGTGCGCGCTCGGGCTCCGCGCCACGCCGTGCTATCCGCGCGGGACCATTGGAGGAGGAGCCGCCTTGTTCGTTCATGTCGATGCCACCGACGACCGCGACACCGCCGCCGCCCTCGCGCGGCTGACCGGCAGCCTCGCGGAGGCCCGTGCCTCGGCGCCCGATTTCCTCGCCGTCTACGCCAGCGCCGTGCATGATTGCGCTGCAGTGCGGGCGGCAGCGGCGGCGACGGGCGCGCGGGCAGTGCATGGCGGCACCTCGTGCCTCGGCGTCATGGCGCGGGGCCGCATGATGGCCGGCGAGGGCGCGGGCATCGGCCTTTTCGCGCTCTGGGACGCGGACGGCGCCTTCGGGACCGGGCTCGCCGAGCTCGGGACCGATCCGAGAGACGCCGCCCGGCAGGCCGTGATCGCCGCGCTCGAGGTGGCGGGGCGTCAGGGTGAGGCGCCGGAGCTCGTGTGGCTCACCGCGGCACCCGGCGCCGAAGAGGCGCTCATCGCGGGCATCGAGGATGTCGTCGGGCCCGGCACGCCGATCCTGGGCGGCAGCGCAGCGGACAACGATCTCTCTGGCTCCTGGGCCGTCTTCGACCGGGAAAGCGTGGCGGGCAGCGGCGTCGCGGTGTCGGTGCTCTTCCCCTCCGAGCCGCTGGCCTCGGCCTATCAGAGCGGCTACGTGCCGACCGAAACTTCCGGGATCGCGACCCGTGTGGAGGGCCGGCGGGTGGCCGAGATCGACGGGCGTCCGGCGCGCGCGGTCTACAGCGGCTGGACCGGCGGGTCTGTCGGCGCCGACACGGGGCCGGGGCCCTCACCGATCCTCTCGGAAAGCACATTCCATCCGCTCGGGCGCCATGTGGGCGATGTGGCGGGCGTGCCCTTCTACCTGCTCGCACATCCTGCGACGGCGCATGACGACGGCTCGATCGACCTCTTTGCCGATGTCGAGCCCGGCG
>CAYXPI010000262.1:0-4177 GCA_964467005.1 uncultured Limibaculum sp.
AGGATGAGCTCGGCCGCGATCTCGGTCCGGGTGCAGGGGGAGCCCACGCCGATATAGACGCGGGAGAGCTCCTCGGAGGCGACGCACATCGCCGTCTTGCCCATGCCGAAGCCGCCATGCTCCTCGGGAATGGTGAGGCCGAAGACGCCGAGCTCGGCCATCTCCTGGATGATCTCCATCGGCACGAGCTGGTCCTTCAGGTGCCACTCATGGGCGTCCGGCGCCACGCGGGCGTCCGAGAACCGGCGGAACTGGTCCCGCACCATCTCGAACTCCTCGTCGAGCCCGGCATCGCCATAGGTGCCCGCGCCCCGGGCGTCGCGGATGAGGGCGACGAGGCGCATCCGGGCCGCGTCGGTGTTGCCCTCCTGGGTGAGGCGCATCACCTCGGGTGCCATCAGCACCCGGCACTCCTCCTGCGAGAGGCCGAGATCCTGGGGCCGCACCATCTCGCCCTGGCTCATCGGCAGGCCGCCATAGAGCTGCCAGAGATACTCGCCGAAGGCGATCTGGAGGAGGAGCCGCTCCATCTCGCCAAACCGGCCGTCGGCCTCGAGCCGGCGCGCCCAGCCATCCATCTGGCGGAGCGCCTCCACATAGGTCGCCACCCAGGCGAGCCCGTGGCCGGCATATTGCGCGCGGTCGAGCATGGCGCCCGAGACCCGGCCCTCGGCCGAGACCTCGGCGGCCACCCGGGCCCGCGCCTTGGCGAGGAAGGCCTCCGCGGCGTCGATCGCCCCTGCGGTGAGGCCGAGGAGCGTCGGCGCGTCGAAGGCGGCGGTTTGGGCGGCGGTCTCGGCGACCGGGGATTGGACGTTCATAGCCAGTCCTCCATCTCACGGCCGCGCGAGCCCACACGCTCGGCCGACCATCTGTTGCATCGCGGAAAACTAGGGCTGCCTGCCGGGTTGGTCAACGGATTTCGCGCAAGATCCTTTCGTGTCTTCTCGCATTGCGGGAAGATGCTTGCGTGCCAGATTGCCGCAGACGCGCCTCAGCCCAGGATCGCCCGGCCGTCGCGCCGCGGGTCCCCCGCCGCATCCAGCCCCCGCGGCCCCCCCACCGCCACATGCGCCCCGCCGAAGAACATCGAGCGCGTCTCCCAAAGCCGTGCCTCCGGATAGGCCGCGGTGAGGGCGGCGATCTCCGCCTCCGGCCGGCCTTCGACCTCGATGTCGAGCGCGGGGTCGCGCGCGCCCTCGAGATGGAGCCGGGGCGCCGCCACCGCCGCCTCCGCCGAGAGCCCGCGATCGACGAGGCCGAGCGCCACCTGCGCCAGCGCGGTGCGGATGCGGTTGGACCCGCCGGAGCCCAGCAGCGCCACCCGTCCGTCCGGCCAGGTGATCGCCATGGGCGCCATCATCGAGGCGAGCCGCGTGCCCGGCGCCCAGGCGAGCGGCCGCCCCTCGCCGAGGCCGGGCACGAGATCCTCCTCGCCCAGCATGTTGTTGGGCATCACCCCCATGCCCGGCAGGATCATCCCCGCCCCCTCACCATTCGACAGGGTGAGGGCGACGCCCAGGCCCTCCCCGTCCACCACCGAGATCTGCGTGGTGCCGCGCGCCGAGAGGCGGCGGCGCACCCCGTCGCGCAGCGCGTCGCGGAGGGCGGGCGCGGCCAGGCGGAGGGCCCCCGCCTCGGGGGCCGCATCGAGCTCCGCCTCCACCCGCGCCCGGGCGACGGCCGCAAGCGCCTCGGCGATCTCCAGGGGCCCGGGTGTCCGGCCCAGAAGAGCGAGGGTGAGCGCCACCAGCGTGCCGCCGAGGGCGGGCGGCGGCGTGAGCGCGAGGCGCGCGGCCCCCCGCCGCTCCTCCACCGGCTCCCGCCACACCGGGCGCGCGCGGGCCATGTCGTCGCGCGCCAGATGCCCGCCGGACGCCGCCATCTCCGCGAGCGCCGCCGCCACCTCCCCCTCCGAGACGAAGCGGGGCCCGGCGCGCGCCAGCTCCTCCAGCACCTCCGCAAGTGCGGGATTGGGCCGCGCGGCGCCGGCGCCGAGGAGCCGCCTCTCGCCGTCGCAATGGAGCGCCCTGGCCGCCGGGGTGGCCGTGAGGATGGGCGCCACGATCTGGGCGAGCTTGGCCTGGAAGGGGGTGATCGCCACCCCCCGCCGCGCCGCCTCCGCCGCCGGCGCCACGAGATCGCGAACCGGCATACGCCCGAAGCGGGCCTGCAGCTCCCACAGCCCCGCAGCCAGGCAGGAGGCCGCCACCGTGCCCGCGCCGATGTGAAAAGCCTGGCGCGTCGCGCCGAAATCCGCGTGCACCTCACGGAGGTCGAGCTCGCCCTCGGGCCGCTGGCGCCCGGGCGTGTCGACAAAGGCGTCGAGCAGCCGGCACCGCCCGCCGGGCTCGCGCAGCATCGCAAAGCCGCCGCCGAGAAGCCCGGCCAGCACCGGCTCCGCCACCATCGCCATGAGAGCGGCCGCCAGCGCCGCATCCGCCGCGCTGCCGCCCTGGGCGAGCACCTCGGCCCCGGCCCGGGCGGTCTCGGCGTGCCCCGCCGCAATCGCATACCCCTTGCTCATGGCCCGCGTCTCTCGGCACTCTCTGGGCGCAAGTCAAGCCGGAGCGCCGAGATGGACCCCGTCCCCGCCCGCCTCCACGCCATCCTGGCCCGCGACGCCCCCGTGGGCATGGTCTTCCGCCGCGGGCCGTCGCGGGCGGTCGCCGTCTGCCACTGGGACCTGCGGACGGACCGGATCACCCTCGGCCAATGGCTGCGGGGCCGGATCTACGCGCTCCGGGCCGATCTCTCGCCGGACGGCCGGCACATGATCTCCTTTGCCGCCACCTACAAGCTCTCGCCCGACCGCTGGGGCCGCCCGGACACCGGCGGCTCCTGGACCGCGATCTCCCGCGCCGGGTGGCTCAAGGCGCTGGTGCTCTGGGGCAAGGGCGACGGTTGGAACGGCGGCGGCCTTTTCCTCAACCGCCGGCGCTATTGGCTGAACGACGGCCCCTTTCGCCACCGGCTCCTGGAGAGCCACAGCCATTTCAAGCGGGTGCCGACCTATGCCGGGCGCCCCTGGCATGGGGGCGAGTGCCCCGGCGTCTACTTCCTCCGCCTCGCGCGGGACGGGTGGGAGACGCTGGAGACCACGACATATCGCTGCGCGTTCCGGCGCGACCTGCCCAAGGGCTGGCGGCTCCACAAGCTCTTCCACGCCCAGCTGGGCCCGCCGCAGGGCAAGGGCGTCTATTGGGAGGAGCACCTTCTGGAAAGCGCCGACGGTCAGGTGATCGCGGGGCCGGACTGGGAGTGGGCCGATCGCCACGGCCCGGACCTTCTCTACGCCGCCCGCGGATGCCTCTGGCGCCAACGCATCCAAAGCGCGGCGCGGCTCGGGGAGCCGCGCCTCGTCCACGATTTCAATCCGATGGTGTTCGAGCGGCGCACCGCCCCCTATTGAGCCCTCAGGCGGCGTGGGGGGCGGCGGCGATCACGTCCTCGCTCACATGGGCGTGGTACTGGGCGAAATTGTCGACGAACATGCCCACGAGCTTGGCGGCCTGAACGTCGTAGGCCGCGGGGTCGGCCCAGGTGCGCCGCGGGTCGAGGAGGACGTCCGGCACCCCCGGCACGGCCACCGGCACCTCGAAGCCGAAATGCGCGTCGGTGCGGAACTGAGCGCCCGCGAGCGAGCCGTCGAGCGCCGCGCGCAGGAGCGCGCGCGTCGCCTTGATCGGCATCCGCGAGCCCGCGCCATGGGCGCCGCCGGTCCAGCCGGTGTTGACCAGCCAGCAGGTCGCGCCGGTCTCGGCGATCTTCTTGCGAAGGAGATTGCCGTACACCTCGGGGCGGCGCGTCATGAAGGGCGCGCCGAAGCAGGTGGAGAAGGTGGGGGTGGGTTCGGTCAGCCCCTTCTCGGTGCCGGCAACCTTCGCGGTGAAGCCCGAGAGGAAGTGGTACATCGCCTGGGCGGAGGTGAGCCGCGCGATGGGGGGCATCACGCCGAAGGCGTCGCAGGTGAGCATCACGATGGTGCGCGGGATGCCGGCCAGGCCCGTCTCGGAGGCGTTGGAGATGTAGTGGAGCGGGTAGGCGCAGCGCATGTTCGCCGTCAAGCTCTGGTCCGAGAAGTCGAGCGCCTTGGTGTGCGGGTCGTACACCATGTTCTCGATCACCGTCGCGAATTTCCGGGTGGTGGCGAAGATCTCGGGCTCGGCTTCGGCGG
>CAYXPI010000263.1:0-4089 GCA_964467005.1 uncultured Limibaculum sp.
TCGGGCAGGGCGGCGGGCGGCGCCGGCGTCGGCGGCCCGCCCCGCGCGCCATGCGTCCCGCGGCCGGGTCCGTCGCCACCGGCGAAGCGAAGGTCGATCTCGGCGAAGCCGGCCTCCTGGAACTGGCCGATCAGCATCTCGCCATGGCGCCGGATGAGCTCACCGGTGGACGGGCGCTCGGCGAGAAGCGTCGCGCGGAGGCCTTGGTCGGCGATCTCGAGGGTGATGTCGATGCGGCCGAGCTCCGGCGGGTCGAGCTGGAGCTCCACCCGCGCAGGGCCCTGGTGCGCCGCCACCCCGACCGCGATTTGGGCGGCGACGGCGCGCGCGGTGTCGGCGCCGGGCACCGACGCCGGCGTGGCCGGGCTCGGCGGTGGCGGAACGGCCCCCACCGTCGGCGCGCTGGCCGGCATGCCGCCCGGGGCCTCGCGCGGGGCCCGTCCGGCCACGGGCGCCTCGGCCTCGGGCCCATCGCCCGCGCCGGGCGTGATCACAGGCTCGCTGGACGCGACCGGGACCGGCGGCTCCGAGAGTGCGGGCGGAGGGCCCCCGCGATCGACCGGGACCTTGGTGGGGACGGGGCCTGCGCCTCGCGGCCCGAGATCGCGCGGCGCGGGGCTGTGCGGCGCCTCGGCCGCGGATGCGAGCGATCGGGCGGGCTCGAGCGCGCGGGGGGTCGGCTCGGGCGGCGCCCTGTCGGCGGGGCGCTGGCCCTCCGGAGCGGTGACGGCGACCTTCCGGGCGATGGCCGGAGCGGGGCGGCGCTCAGGCAGCGCGGTCGCGTTTGCAGCCGCCACCGCAGCCGCCTCCGCCGGCGCCTTCGACGCGCCCGCATCCGCGACCGTGGGAGACGCCGGCGCCGCGGGCGGCGGGGGTGCCCAGTCCGAGCCGGCGGGACGCGGCGCGGGAGCTTCGCGTGCGGCGCGCGGCTCCAGCCCTGCCGGGAAAGCGGCGTTGTCGGAGGCGCGGGCGGCGGAGGGCGAGCGGTGAGCCTGAGCCGGGATGTCAGCGGCGCGGCGGGGCACCTCGGGCGCCGCCGGCGCGGCCTGGGTGCCGGCCGGCGCCGGGGTTGGTCGAGCCGGCTCCCTGGGCAGAGCCACAGCCGGTGCTGGCGAAGGGCGCGGCGCCTCCTCGGCGGGCGCTGCAGGGCGCGGGGGGCCCGCAACCTCAGGGAAATCTGCCGAGCCGGCGGCGGTCGCTGGGGGCGGCGGCGACGCGGGACGAGCGGGAGGCGCGGGGCGGGCCGCGACCTCGACGGCCGCGCCCCCAGCGTCGGTCACCGGCGCGGATGACCGGGCAGGCCATGCCTCGCCATCGGGCGGGTTCGGCGGGCTGAGCGGCACGGGCGGCTCCGGCCGCGGCGGAGGCGCCGCCGATCGGTCGCCCGGTGGGCGGGGATCGTCGGTCGCCGGGCGAAGGGCGTCGGCAGGGCCTGGCGCAGAGGGGGCCGCGCCGCCGAGGATCGCGGGCGCTCGCAACTCCCCGCCCGTGTCGCCGACATCGAGCTCGGAGGCGGCCCGAGGCGCGGCCACCGCTTCGGCCGGAGGCTCCGCGCCCGCCTCGGGACCCGGGAGCGTCTCGGGCGCGGCGTCGCCGTGCGGGTCCGGCTCACCCTCAGACGGCGCCGGGGGTGCCACGGCGACGGCCCCGGTCGGGGGCGTGTCCGGCCCGGCCGCGGGCGCGCGACCCGCCAGGCTTTGCAACGCCGAGGCGAAGGCGGCCACGGCGCCGTCCGGCGACGGGCCGGCGGACGCGGCGGGGCCGGCGGCGGTGGGCGCCGGTCGGCCGGCGAACGCGGTCAAGAGCGGGGTCATCGGCCACCTTCGTCCGATTGCGGTCGGCCGAAAGATCTAACGGGAATGGATTACCAAGTGTTTACGCACGGCGGGCTATGGCGAGGGACGCCGAAGGAGACGCCCATGACCCTCGACCTCATCGCCCTGCCGCCGGCCGCGCCGCGCGCCGCCGCCCAGACCCCACCCCCAACGGAGGAGATGCGCGCCGCCGGCCGCGCCTTCGAGTCGGTGTTTCTCGCCGAGATGCTGAAGCACACGGGGCTCGCCCGGCCGCCGGAGGCCTATGGCGGCGGCGCCGGGGAGGCGCAGTTCGCGCCGATGCTGGTGCGGGCCTATGCGGATGCGCTGGCCGAGCGCGGCGGCGTCGGCCTCGGCGCGCGAATCGCCGACGAGCTCGCGCGGCGATGACCGGGCATCGCGGCGAGCCCGATCTCCTCGATCTCATCGCAGAGGGCGCGACGCTGCTCGAAGCGGAGCGATCGGTCCTCCTCAGCGGCGCCTTCGCGCGCCTGCCGGCGCTGACCGGGGCCAAGCGGAACCTCCTCGCCCGGCTCGAGAGCGCAATCCCAGGCACCCGCGGCACCCCGAAGCTCCGCGCCGATCTCGCGCATCTCGTCGCCGAAAGCCGGCGCAACGAGCGCCTCCTCCTCGGCGCGCGGGAGGGGATCGTGGCCGCCCGGCGCCGGCTCCAGGCGATCGAGGCGGCGCGGCGGGGCGACGTCGCTTATCTCGCCGACGGGTCGCGCGTGGTCAGCCGCGAGGACGCCGCTCAACGCACGCGCCGCGCCTAACCCTTTACCACGTGGCAATCTTTCGATGGTTCTCTCTCTGCAGCGGCCGGAAGGCCCGCGAGCCTCGGCGGACCGCCGGGGCGCCCGTCAGAAGACGCCACGTGCCGGCCCGCGCTGTGGCCCGGCCCCGATCGCGTCCCCGACGCTGGGACTTCACCGACCCGCGGCGTGAATCACGCCCCCTGATGAGAGGAACGGTCTCATGACTGCCAGCATCCTGACGAACACGAGCGCAATGATCGCGCTCCAGACCCTCCGAGACACCAATTCGAGCCTGCGCGAGATCAACAGCCAGATCTCGACCGGCAAGGAGGTCGCCACCGCCAAGGACAACGCCTCGCTCTTCGCGATCTCGAAGGTGATGGAGTCCGACGTCGCCGGCTTCCAGGCCGTGTCGGATTCGCTCTCGCTCGGCCGCTCCACGGTCGCCGTGGCCGCGAACGCGGCCGATTCGATCGGCGAGCTCCTCAACGAGATCAAGGGCAAGGTCGTCGCCGCCAACGAGGACAATGTCGACCGCCAGAAGCTGCAGAACGAGGTCGTGTCGCTGCGCGGCCAGATCACCTCGATCGTCGAGTCGGCCCAGTTCAACGGCCTCAACCTGATCGACGGCTCCACCGGCGCGTTCAACGTGCTGTCCTCGCTCAATCGCGATTCGACCGGCAACGTGACGACCGGCCAGGTCTCGCTCAACACCGCCGTGACCAACCTCACCGCGACCGGCGGCCTCGCGCTCGCCGCCGCGGCCTTCGCGCCGACCGGCAGCCAGGCGGGTTCGGACCAGACCGCGGTGCCCGGCGGCTTCGACAACACCGGCTTCGACGTGATCACCGCCAATGGCGGCGCCAACGACACCTTCTCGGTGGACATCGCGGCGATCCAGGGCGGCGCCGGCGCGCTCGACCCGAACGACGTGGCGGTGGGCGCGGCCGACCCGGCGGACAACACGGGCTTCCTCGCGGGTGACGTGGTCGATGTGCAGATCGGCTCGGTGCGCGCGACCTACACCGTGCGCGAGGGCGATATCGGCGAGGACGTCGCGGCTGGCATCCGGACCGCGCTGATCGACGCGGGCATCGACACCAACGACTTCGCGGTCGTCACCAACGGCACCGCCCTCGACGTGACCAACAACGGCGCCCTCGAGGTCCGGGTCGCGGCCTCGGCGAGCCGCGGGTCGGGCGGCCTCGCGGCGCTCTCGACGCTCGATGTCTCGACCGCGGGCGGCGCCTCCACCGCCCTCGGCACGATCGAGAACCTGATCCAGAACACCGTGGATGCCCAGGCCGCGCTCGGCACCACCGAGGCGCGCCTCGAGATCCAGGACGACTTCATGAAGTCGCTGATCGACAGCTTCAAGTCGGGGATCGGCTCGCTGGTCGACGCGGATCTCGAGGCAGCCTCGGCCCGGTTGCAGGCGCTTCAGGCCCAGCAGCAGCTCGGCATCCAGGCGCTTTCGATCGCCAACCAGCAGCCGCAGAACCTGCTGGCCCTCTTCCGGT
>CAYXPI010000264.1:0-3929 GCA_964467005.1 uncultured Limibaculum sp.
GGTGGCGCACGATGGCGCGGCCCATGGGCACCCTCTGGCGCTGCCCGCCGGAGAGCTGCCTGGGCTTGCGCTTCATGAGCTCGGTGAGCTCGAGGCTCTCGGCCGCCGCCCGCACCTTGCGCCGGATCTCCGAGCGCTTCTCGCCCCGGTTCTTGAGCCCGTAGGCGAGGTTTTCGTACACGGTCATATGCGGGTAGAGCGCGTAGTTCTGGAACACCATCGCGATGTCGCGTTCGGCGGGCTCGAGGCGGTTCACCTTGCGCCCGTCGATGAGAAGGCTGCCGGAGGTGATCCGCTCCAGCCCCGCCACCATGCGCAAGAGCGTGGACTTGCCGCAGCCCGAGGGGCCGACGATGACGATGAGCTCGCCATCGGCCACGTCGAGATCCACCCCCTCCACCGCGGTCGTGCCGCGGGCATAGCTCTTGGTCAGCCCCTCCAGGGTCACCGTGGCCATCTCACTTCTCCTGCTCGATCAAGCCTTTGACGAAGAGCTTCTGCATCGCCAGCACCACCAGCACCGGCGGCAGCATCGCGAGCGTCGCGGTGCCCATGATCTCGTGCCAGACGGGCAGCGCCTCGCCCGCGTTCACCATGCGCTGGATGCCCATCACCACGGTGGTGTAATCCGCATCCGTGGTCACGACGAGGGGCCAGAGATACTGGTTCCAGCCATAGATGAAGAGGATGATGGTGAGGGCGGCGATGTTCGTCCGGCTCATCGGCAGCAGGATGTCCTTGAAGAACCGCCAGGGGCCCGCGCCGTCGATCTTCGCGGCCTCCACCATCTCGTCCGGCACCGTGAGAAACACTTGGCGGAAGAGAAAGGTGGCCGTGGCCGAGGCGATGAGCGGCAGGATGAGCCCGGGATAGGAATTGAGGAGCGACAGGCGCGGGATCGCCACCGTCACCTCGTAGCCGAACAGCTCGCCGCCGTAAGAGTACGCCGCGCGCACGGGCGCCAGGAGGTCCGCCGCCACGTCGTAGGTGGGCAGGATCCGCACCTCCACCGGCAGCATCAGAGTGACGAAGATCAGCCAGAAGGCCAGCATCCGCATCGGGAACTTGAAGAAGACGATGGCGTAGGCCGCGGTGAGGGAGATCGCGATCTTGCCCGCCGTGATGCCGAGCGCCATGAGCGCCGAGTTGAACATCATGAGCCCGACGGAGGCCGAGCCCGCGCCGGACGCGCCCTCGAAGAGGAGCGTCGAATAGGTCTCCACCCCATGCGTGCCGAACCAGAGGGGCAGGGGCTCCTGGCTGAGGCGCGTGCCCTCATGGGTCGAGGCCACCAAGGTCATCCAGACGGGGAAGCAGACGGCCACCACCCCGAAGATGAGGATGAGATGGGTGAGGAGGTTGAGGATGGGGCGGCGCTCGATCATGGCGAAGGCTCCGTGAGCGCCCAGGGCGCGGTGACGCTCGCCCGCTCGGCGGCCTGGCCGAGGGGGATGGGCGGGCAGCTGCGCAAGCTGGGGTCGCGCGCGACCGCGGCGCCGAAGCCGGCCGAGAGCCAGTCCTCCGGCCCGTCGCCATGGTCCTCCTCGCCGCAGGAGAGGACGAGGATGCCCTCCTCCGTCGGCTCCACATAGCGCACGGGCCGCTCGCCGAGGAACACGTGGCGGCAGAGGAGGGTGAGCTGATTGTCCGGCAGGCTGGCGATGTCGGCCACGCGGATCGGGGCGGCCGCGCTCAATAGACCACCCTCCGCTCGACATAGCGGAACTGGATGAACACCATCCCGATCACCAGCGCCATCAGCACCACCGACTGCGCGGCCGAGCCCGAATAGTCCGTCGCCTCGTAGGCGCGGTAGACTTGGTAGACGAGGGTCGAGGTCTCCTGCGCCGGGCCCCCTTGGGTCGTCGCGTGGATCGTCGCGAAGGTGTCGAAGAACGCGTAGACGATGTTGACCACCAGGAGGAAGAAGGTGGTGGGGGAGAGGAGCGGGAGCGTGATCGTCCAGAACCGGCGGACGGGGCCCGCATGGTCCATCGCCGCGGCCTCGATCATCGCGCGCGGGATCGACTGGAGCCCGGCCAGGAAGAAGAGGAAGTTGAACGAGATCTGCTTCCAGACCGAGGCGATGACGACCAGCAGCATGGCCTGGGTGCCGTCGGTGAAGTGGTTCCACACCGGGGCGAGGCCGACGCCCGAGGGCAGGCCCGCCTGGCTCAGCTGCGCGTTCACCGCGGGCGCCGCCTGCTCGTACCACTGGGCCAGCACGCCGACCGAGGGGTTGAGGAGGAAGTACCACACCACGCCGGCGAGCGCGGGCGCCACCGCATAGGGCCAGATGAGGAGCGACCGGTAGGCAAGCGCGCCCTGGATCACCCGGTTGGCCGCGAGCGCGAGCACGAGCGCCAGGATGATCGAGATCGACGCCACCAGCGCGCAGAAGATCGCCGTGGTGATGAAGCTTTCGAGATAGAGCGGGTCGTTGAAGAGGTCGACATAGTTGTCGACGCCCACGAACACCCGGTTCCCGCCGAACCCCTGATCGAGGAAGAAGGAGGTGTAGATCCCCTGTCCCGCGGGCCAGAGGAAGAAGAGAAAGGTGATCAGGATCTGCGGCGCGAGAAGGAGATAGGGCAGCGCCTTGTTGCCATAGCCTGTCCGACGCTCGGCCATGTCATCCCCTCCCCAGAAAGCACGCGCCGGCCCTAAGTGAGCGGGCCGGCGGCCGGATTGCAAGGACAGAGTTGCGCCCGGCGAAACGGGGCCGTGGCCCGGCCCCGCCGCGGGATCAGTTGGCCGCGGAGTTCGCCGCCTCGAATTTGCGGAGCAGCGTGTTGCCGCGCTCGACGGCCGCATCGAGGGCCTCCTGCGCGGTCTTGGTGCCGGCCCAGGCGGCCTCCAGCTCCTCGTTGATGATGTCGCGCACCTGCACGAAGCTGCCGTAGCGCAGGCCCTTCGAGTTGGGGGTGGGCGGGTTCAGCGAGAGCTGCTTGATGGCCGTGTCGGTGCCGGGATCGGTCTCGTAGTAGCCCTGCTCCTGGCTGAGGGTGTAGGCCGCCGTTGTGATCGGCACATAGCCCGTGTCCTGGTGCCACTTGGCCTGGTTCTCCGGCGAGGAGAGGAAGGTCAGGAAGTCGGCCACGCAGCCATACTGCGCGTCCTCGCCGCCGCGGAGCACCCAGAGCGTGGCGCCGCCGATGATCGAGTTCTGCGGGGCGTCGGCCACCGCGGTGTCGAGGGGCAGCATCGCCTGGCCGAACTCGAACGCGGTGATGTCCTTTTTGAAGCCGCCGTAATAGGCGGAGGAGTTGATCCAGAAGACCGTCTCGCCGTTCACGAACATCGCCCGGCTGTCGCCGCGGCGGCCGCCATAGCGGAAGGTGCCGTCCTCGCCCATCTTCTGGATGCGGGCGATGTGGTTCACCAGGTGCTCGTTGTTGAAGGTGAACTCGGTGCCGAGGCCGGCGAAGCCGTTCTCGAGCGTGCCGGTGGGCAGATCGTGCCAGGCCGAGTAGTTCTCGATCTGGGTCCAGGACTGCCAGCCGAACGAGAAGGGTGCCTCGACGCCGCCCTCCTTCGCGGCGCGGGCCGCGGCCTCGAGCTCGTCCCAGGTGGTGGGGACGGCGATGCCGAGCTCCTCGAGCTTGGTGCGGTTGTACCAGAGCACCGGGGTCGAGGAGTTGAAGGGCAGCGAGAGGAGCTTGCCCTCCGGCGTCGTGTAGTAGGAGATCACGGCCGGCAGATAGGCGGAGCGGTCGAACGCGACGCCCGCATCGGCCATCAGGTCCTCGACCGGGTAGATCGCGCCTTCGGCCGCCATCATGGTCGCCGTGCCGACCTCGAAGACCTGGACGATATGCGGTTGCTCGCCAGCGCGGAAGGCGGCGATCGCGCCGGTCATCGTCTCGGTGTAGTTGCCTTTGTAGGTGGGCGTGACGGTGCAGGTGTCGGACTGGGCGGAGAAGTCGGTG
>CAYXPI010000265.1:0-3925 GCA_964467005.1 uncultured Limibaculum sp.
GAAGCGGGGAAAGTGAGCGGCGACGTCCTCGACGGTCTCGCAGCCCGCGACGTGCACGGCCTCGACCTTCAGCGTCGAAAGGGTCTCGCGGGTGCGCATAGACCCCGGTACTCTCTTGTTCATGGGGTGCTTCCTTGCTGGCGGAGGCGGCAATCGGCGAAGGTGGTTCGCTCACCATTCCAGCAGGGCAGCACCCCTATCAAGCTTCCAGCAATCCTAGGACTTCGCCTTCGCTCGGTGCCCGAAACATTCGAGAGAAACCGCCCGAAGATGGCCCAAACGAGGGGGGGGTCTGGACAACCTCAAGAGCAATCAGCACCTCGCCGACCTTTGCATCAAGACCGCGGTGAGCCCGGCCAGAGGCGCGAGATCCGTGACATTCGTGGAGCCAAAACCGAGGCTTTGGGTGCAACAAGCTCCTGGATCAAGCGTGGGATCCTATTGCCGCCGCGGGTTCGAAGATCGGGCCCGCTCCCAGGCGTCCAGTCCGCAATCCGTGCTTCGGCCATGCGGTGCGCATCCTCAGCGCTGCTGAACGACCCCCAAGCACCGCGGGTTGACCGTCGCGTGTGTCCCTGCAGTGACTTTGCGCGTCGCTAGACACTCTTGAGCGCCTTCAAGTCTTTGTTTTTATTGGTGGGTGTAGTAGGGCTCGAACCTACGACCCGCTGATTAAGAGTCAGCTGCTCTACCGACTGAGCTATACACCCGAGAGTGCGGGAAATAGGCTTGAGGGCAAGGGAGATCAAGCCTGAAGCCCTCGTTCAACGGTCGTTGCCACGGCCGCCCAGCGCGTCGAGGCCGAGCGACGTCTCAGGAATGCCGATGCCGAGAAGCCGCGTCCGGCCCCCGCCAACCGTTCCCGGGGCAGGCGACCCGAGGCCGCCCGCGCCCTCGACCCGACGCTCGAGCCCCCGAACGTCGCGCCGAACGCGGCCAAGCCCAGGGGTCGTGCCGGCGCTGCGGTCCGCCGCCCGGCCGAGGCTGCGGACATCGTTGGCCAACCCCGTCCGGCGCGCAGCGGAGGGCCCGTCGCCCAACCGCCGCGAAAGCGCCTCGGCCTGCCGCTCCGCCGCCTTGATCCGCGCCCGGTCGAGCGTGCCTTGCGCCGGCGCCGGTCCCGCAAGCGCGAGGATCAGCGCAACGCCCATGCTTCCCCTGCCGCCCATCGCGCGCGCCTCCGCTGTCTCGCTTCTCGCTGGCCAGGGGCGCCGGAGCCGCCTAGCCTCTCGCCATGAGATTTGTGGGCGAGATTGCGGAAATCCAACAGCGATTGGCCGAGGCCTCGGAGCTCGCGCTGCGCCGGGCGGCGGTGCTGCAGGCGCTCGCGCCCCGGCGCGGCGAGCGTCTCCTCGAACTCGGCTGCGGCGCGGGCCACCTCCTTCGAGACCTTGCGCTGGCGGTCGGCCCCCACGGGCTCGCCGCCGGCGTCGACATTTCCGAGGACCAGATCCGCGCGGCCAAGGCGATCTGCGAGGGCATCCCGGCGGCCAAACCCGAGACCGCGGATCTCCGCCATCTCGGCTATCCAGACGGAGTGTTCGACGCGACGGTGGCGGTCCAGGTGATCGAATACGTGCCGGAGGCGGCGGCCGCGCTCTCGGAGGCGCGGCGGGTGACGAAGCGGGGCGGGCGGCTCCACTGCCTCGCCACCAACTGGGACAGCGCGTTCTGGCACGGGGCCGAACCCGGGCTCACCGCCGAGATCGCCGCGGCCTGGGAGGCGCATGCAGCCCATCCCAATCTGCCCGCTCGGCTGCCGCCTCTCCTCGCGCAGGCCGGCTTTTCCGAGATCCGGCAGGTGCCCGTTCCCGTGGTGAACCCGGACCTTCACGCCGGGGCCTTCGCCTATTGGCTCGCCCGGCTCATGGCGGCCTTCGCGGTGTCCGAGGGGGTGGCGCCGGCCCGCGCCGAGGCCTGGCTCGCCGCGCTTGACAGGGCCGAGGCCGAGGGCGAGTTCTTCTTTTCGTCGGTGCCGATCCTCACGACCGCCCGGCGCGACTGAGCCCGGAGGCCGCATGCACCCCAATCCCATCTTTCGCGGCGAAAGCACGGCCCGCGCGC
This sequence comes from uncultured Limibaculum sp., assembly GCA_964467005.1. GTDB lineage: Bacteria > Pseudomonadota > Alphaproteobacteria > Rhodobacterales > Rhodobacteraceae > Thermohalobaculum. The sequence goes on from CAYXPI010000265.1 coordinate 2,065, forward strand.
TGGCGACGGCGGCGGAGCGCGGGTTCGGCCTGCTGGCCGTGGCGCGGGAGAGCACGGTGCTGGCGGCGCATGTGCCCTTCCTCCTCGACGAGGGTCGGGTGGAGGGGCACCTCGTGCGGTCGAACCCCATCGCCCGGGCGCTGTCGGAGGGGCCGGTGGCGGCGACGCTCGTGGTCACGGGGCCGGACGGCTATGTGTCGCCGGACTGGTATGGCGAGCCCGACCTCGTCCCCACCTGGAACTATGTGGCGGTGCATCTCACGGGCAGGCTTTCTCTGGCCGATCCCGCGAGCCTTCTCGCCCATCTCGAGCGGCTTTCCGCGCGCTTCGAGGCGGGGCTCGCGCCCAAGCCGCCCTGGACGCACCAGAAGATGACCACGGGCGTGATGGAGCGCATGATGCGCCAGATCCTCCCCGTCGAGATGGTGGTGGAGGGGGTGGAGAGCACGTTCAAGCTCAATCAAAACCGCACGGACGCGGCCCGGGCTGGCGCCGCCCAGCACCTCGCCGAAGGGCGCACGCCGGGGCAGGAGACGGCGGCGCTGGCCACGCTCATGCGACGGGTCGCCGGCTAGCGGGGCTGGAAGCTCCGGGCGATGGCGTCGAGGCTTTGCGCCTGCCCCTCGGCGAGCGGGGATCCGTCCGCCTCTTCGCCCGCCTGACGGTGCACCACGCGCAGGCGCCGGCGCACGGCGCTGTCCGGCGCGCCGCACTGGCCAACGATCCACTGTCCGAAGGCCGCGATCTCAGCGGCCTCCGGGCGCCCGGCGCCGAAGACCCTCACGGCCTCCGCCTCGATCGCCTCCATCTCCGCGCGGGACAGCGGCCCGGCGATCGAGGCGAGGCGGCCATGATCCCGGCGACGGCGAGGCGGCTGTCCTCCACCGCGTCGGCCGGGTGCTGGTTGTGCTTGCGACGATAGGCGAAGCGGCGCGCACGCTGTCCGCGGCGTCGAGGAGTTCGGCGCTCGCCTCTTTCACCATCTTGTGGCGCCAATACCAAATGCCGATGGCCGCCGCGACGCCCAAGAGAGCCAGAATGACAGGCATGGGCCCCCTCCCGAAAATGTGAGCCGATTCCACCAGAGCGAGAGCCGGCGAACCAGCGGCCGGGGTGACATCAAATCTTCAAAATGCGCGGTCCGCCGCCTGTGGTACCTCCCGACAGGGGAAAGGCCCCGCCAGACGGCGCTGAGGGAGGCAGAAATGAACACGCCCGACGACGAACAGAAGGCCAAGGATTGGCTGGAAGCCGAGCTCGAGGAGACCTTGGACGAGGCGTTCGAGATGGAGTTCTCCGAGCCCATGCTGAGCCAGGAGATCCGCAAGATCTACCGCGAGCAGCATCCCGACAGCCTCGACCGGCGCGTCTACTTCCAGAACCTCCTCCGGCTCCAGTCCGAGCTCATCAAGGTGCAGGACTGGGTGGAGCACACGGGCGCGCGGATCTGCATCCTCTTCGAAGGGCGGGACTCCGCGGGCAAGGGTGGCGTGATCAAGCGCATCACCCAGCGGCTCAACCCGCGGGTGGCCCGGGTGGTCGCGCTCGCCAAGCCGACGGAGCGCGAGCGCACCCAGTGGTATTTTCAGCGCTACATTCAGCATCTCCCCGCCGGCGGCGAGATCGTGCTCTTCGACCGCTCCTGGTACAACCGCGCGGGCGTCGAGCGTGTGATGGGGTTCGCGACTGAGGACCAGGTGGAGATGTTCTTTCGCGATGTCGTGGAGTTCGAGCGGATGCTGGTCCGCAACGGCATCATCCTCCTCAAATATTGGTTCTCGATCACCGACGAAGAGCAGCAGCTCCGCTTCCTCGTGCGCATCCACGACCCGATGAAGCAGTGGAAGCTCTCGCCGATGGA
>CAYXPI010000266.1:0-3863 GCA_964467005.1 uncultured Limibaculum sp.
GATCGCCCTGCCGGAGACCGGCGAGGTGGCCGAGGAGGGTCTGGGCCGGCAGATCGTGTCCACCATCGACGGCGACACCGACGGCGACGGCGACATCGACGAGCTGTTCTCCTTCGGCTCGCGCTCCTTCACGATCTACGATGACGCCGGCGAGGTGGTGTTCGACAGCGGCGACGAGTTCGAGACGATCATCGCCAACCTCGCGCCGGAGCGCTTCAACGACGATGACGGCGAGCTCGGCCAGAACCGCTCCGACGCCAAGGGCCCCGAGCCCGAGGCGATCGCGGTGGGCGTGGTCGACGACCGCACCTACGCCTTCGTGGGCGCGGAGCGGGACTCGGGCGTCTTCGTCTACAACATCACGGACCCCGAGAACGCCATCCTCGTGGACTATCTCGACGGGTTCGCGACGGACAACATCAGCCCCGAAACCATCGCCTTCATCTCCGCCGACGAGAGCGCGACCGGCAACGCCCAGATCGCGGTGGCCTACGAGATCTCCGGCACCACGGCGGTCTACGACCTCGTGCTCGACAGCGTGGTGACTACGGTCGAGGACTTCTACACCGTCGCCCTCGGCCGGATGTTCGACACCGCGGGCCTCAACTTCTGGTCGGACGCGCTGGAGCTTGCCTCCGACGAGTTCCTGGCCGAGGCCTTCGATCTCTCCATCGAGTTCAACGGCCTCATCGACGGGCTGTCGGACGCGGAGGGCATCGACTTCGTCTACCAGAACGGCCTCGGCCGTGACGCGACGGCAGAGGAGCAGGCCCAGTTCCAGCCCATCGTGGCCGAGGACGGCTACGACCAGGTGTTCCTCGAGGTGATCGACCAGCTCGTCTGATCGCACGCCGCAGAGCTTGGGAGAGGGGCCCTCCGCGGGCCCCTTTTCCGTTGCACCCCTAGGGGGTGGCCGCGCAAAATCGGGTCAGTGCCGGTCATTGCCCGGCCGGGGACCCGCGCGAGGGGAGAGAGGGATGCGACATCCGAGACGACTGGCGGCGCTCGTCCTGGCCGCGGGGCTGGTGAGCCCGGCAGGGGCCGCCGAGCCCGACCCCGGGCCAGAGAGCCGGCTCGACATCACCTCCCTCGGCCCCGCGGCCGCGCCGCCGGCGCCGCCGCTCACACTGTTTCAATGGGCGGTGATGACCGGGGGCAGCCTCCTTCTCGTGCCACAGGACGGGCATCTCTACCCCGCCCGGCGCCGAGAGGGGACGGTGATCGAAACCCAGCCGCCCCGCCTCGCCGTCACGCTGTACCGCGACGAGGCCGAGACCACCGTGCCGTTGGCGGCCGTGCGCGCGCCCCAGGAGGTCGGGCCCGAGGACTGGGTGCTGGAGCGCCGCGCCGGCGACACCTGGCGCCCGATCGCCGCAATGCATTTCCACGGCACCCTCTTCTACGGCCAAGACCGCCCGGGCCCCTTCGAGCCGCTGGCGCTCGAGGAGATCCGCTTCGCCCCCCGCCGAGACCGGAGCCGCCCATGACCCGCACCGCCCCTCTCCTCGCCGCATTTCTGGCCGCCATCGGATCCGCCGCGCTCGCGCAGTCGGTCGCGCTCGAGCGGATCGCGAGCCCCGCCGCGGCCGCCATGCCGGAGATCTCTCGCGCCCTCACCGGGGTGCGTCCGCCGGCCCAGCCCGCCTTCCTGGTGCCCGCGCCGCCCGAGGCGGTGGCCCCGCGGGCCGAGGCGCTGCAGGGCCGGGCCAATTTCGTGCGCATCGTCGATCTCGACCCGTCGGACCCCAATGTCGCGCTCGCGACCAAGGTGGGGCAGGTCGTGCTCTTCGACGGCGAGGAGATGGCCGGGGTCTGTTCGGGATTTCTCGTGGGGCCCGAGCTCTTCATGACCAACTATCACTGCGCGGTGGATATGGAGACGGGAGAGCCGCGCGCGCCCTCCGAGATCCTTGTGCTGATGGAGCATCTGCGCGACGGCGATCTCGGTCCGCGGGAATCGCGCGCGCTCGCCACTACGGTGCTCAAGACCGACCGGCTGCTCGACTACGCGCTGCTGCGCCTTTCGAGCCCCCTCGGCGAGCGCTACGGCTGGCTCGCGCTCGAGACCGAGGAGGCCGCGCTCCGCCGCACCACCGATGTGAAGATCATCCAGCACCCGGCGGGGCGGCCGAAGGAGATCGTGACCGAGGACACGCAGCTCACCGACCTCAGAGAGCTCGTGATGCACTACCTCGCCGACACCGAGGGCGGCTCCTCCGGATCTCCGGTGTTCGATCTTCGTGGGGAGCGGGTGATCGGCCTCCACCATGCGGGCGCGGCCAACAACTACAATGAGGGGCTCAACATGCCCCGCATCGCCGCGGAGATCGCACTCTATCTCCCAGAGGCCGCGTCCCCCGCCGCGGCCGCCTCGGCGCTCGACGCGCTCACCGCGGCGCCGCCGCCCGTCAGCGCCACGGAGCGGAGCGAGCCCGCCACCCTCGACCTGCCCGCCGCCGCCAGCGCAAGCGAGCCGCAAGCGCCCGAGAATTTCGGCGTGGGCGCGGGCAGCAATCGCGGCGACGGCTCGGCCACCACGATCGAGCTCAATTGGGACTGAGGGGCCTCAGCCCCCGAGAGTCTTCGCGACCTCGGCCGCGAAGTCCTCCTCCTCCTTCTCGATGCCGTCGCCCACCTTGAAGCGGACGAAGCCCGTGACCTTCGCGCCGGGCGCGCCCTCGGCCACCGCCTTCTCCACCGTGAGGTCGGGGTTCATCACGAAGGTCTGCTTGAGAAGGCAGACCTCCTGGTAGAACTTGTTCATCCGGCCGACGATCATCTTCTCGATCACGTTCTCGGGCTTGCCGGACTCGCGGGCCTGCTCGGTCAGCACCCGCTTTTCGCGCTCGACGAGCGCGGGGTCGAGATCGTCCACATCGAGGGAAGCCGGCGCGGGGTCGGCCGCGGCCACATGCATCGCCACCTGGCGGCCGATGCCGGCCATCTTCTCGGCATCGCCGCCCGCGAGACCCACGACCACGCCGATGTTGCCCATGCCGTCCACCACCGCGTTGTGGACATAGGTGGCCAGAACCTCGCCCTCCACGCGGCCCATCCGGCGGAGCTGCATGTTCTCGCCGATGGTCGCCACCTTGTCGGTGATGATCTCGCCCACCGTCTTGCCGCCCATCGGGGCGGCCGTCAGCGCCTCGGTGTCCGCGGCGCCGAGCGCGACCTGCGCGATCTCGCCCACCATCGCCTGAAACTCGGCGTTCCGCGCGACAAAGTCGGTCTCCGAGTTCACCTCCACGGCGACGCCCACGCCGCCCTCGACCGCGACGGCCACCAGCCCCTCCGCCGCCGTGCGGCCGGACTTCTTGGCGGCCTTCGCGAGGCCCTTCTTGCGCAGGAGATCCACGGCGGCTTCCATATCGCCCTCGGCTTCGGTGAGCGCCTTCTTGGCGTCCATCATGCCCACACCGGTCTTCTCGCGGAGCTCCTTCACCATGCCCGCCGAAATTGCCATCGCTCGCTCTCCTTGCGTCCTTGCGCGGGCCCCGAGTGCGGGGCGCGCGGGTCTCGTATCGGGTTTGTGTGACGGATGCGCGACAGGCGTCCGCGCTTAGCCGGCCGCGGCCGTGTCCTCGGCCGGCGCATCCGCCGCGGCTGCGGGGGCGACGCCCTCGGGCGCGTCGAAGGTTTCCTCCGGCGGGTGCTCGCTCGCGCCCGGGTCCTCCGCCAGCTCGTCCTCGAGCGGGATGTCCTCGAGCTCGCCGAGGTCGAAGCCCGCGGCGTCCATCTGGCTCACCATGCCGTCGATCACCGCCCGGGCGGTCAGGGCGCAATAGAGCGCGATGGCCCTGGCCGCGTCGTCGTTGCCGGGGATCGGGTACTGGATGCCGTCCGGGTCCGAGTTCGAGTCG
>CAYXPI010000267.1:0-3828 GCA_964467005.1 uncultured Limibaculum sp.
CCGAGTTCGGCTATGACGACGGGCGGCGGACCTGCATCGTGGCGGTCGGCGGCTCGGGCGTGGGCGCGCAGCTCATCCGGCGGATCCTGGCCGCCTGCCCCCATGCGCGGCGCCGCATCCCGGAGCTTCGGATGATCGTCGTCACCGGGCCGCGGCTCGACCCCGGGCGCTTCGACTGGCCCGAGGGCGTGGAGGCCCGGGCCTTCGTGCCCGATCTCGACCGGCATCTGGCGGCCTGCGACCTCGCCCTCGTCCAGGGCGGGCTGACCACCTGCATGGAGCTTGCGGCGGCCGGGACGCCGTTCCTCTACTTCCCGCTCCGCAACCACTTCGAGCAGAACTTCCACGTCGCCGGGAGGCTCGAGCGCTACAACGCCGGGCGCCGCATGATCTTCGCCGAGAGCACGCCGGAGGTCATCGCCAAGGCCATGCTCGACGAACTGACGACCCCGCGCCGGCCCCACCCTGTCGCGAGCGATGGCGCCGCCCGGGCTGCCCGAATGCTGGCAGATCTCCTCTAGCCCGCTCGCGGATGCGGGCGATGGTTCGTGCCGCCGGTCACGGCCGTCTCCCGGGCTTCCCGCCTCCACGACCCGACCGGCCGAACGAGCGACATGGCCGCCCTCTCCGGCGTCGCCCCTGGGCCGCGTCGGCCGAGCGAGCCCGTCACGGACGGGCCTGCACCTTCGCCCAGAACGATGAGATCACGAAAGATCCGCGCGCGGGGGATGGCAAGCTGTGGCAGACCGATCGCCACCACCCGGCCATTTTGGCCAGGGCACAAGGGCCACCGAGCGCGCCTGAGCGCCACAGCGCAGCGTGAGAGAGGACCGAACGCATGCTCATCACCCAAGATGCCCTCGGCGATGTCGCCACGATTGCGGCGGCGCGGGATCTCGCCCATGCCTTGGTGGAGCCGCTCACCCGAGCCGCGCGGGCCAACCTGCCGCCGCGCGACGACGACAGCCACTCGAACCTCGCCTGGTCGGTCGACGATCAGGCCTGTCTCACCCATCCAATGGGCCCGGGCGCCGGCCTCTTGGCGGGGCTTGCGTTCCAGCCGCTCAGGCTCGTCCTCACCGATGGCGGCGCACCGGCCGCGGCGTACTCGCTCCCGGGACGCCGCCTCTCGGAGGCCGCCGCATGGCTCGAGGCCCGCCTCCCCGAGCACGGCCTCCGCAACGGTCGCGACGTCGCGCTGCCCTACGCGCTGCCGGAGGGGACCGCCCGGTTCTGTCAGACGCATGCGAACCGGTCTCAGCTAGGACAGTTGCACTGCCCCTTGGTCCGTGAACAGACCGCGCCATGCGTTGAAAGCGGCGTCGCGGTTGAGTTTGACGCACGTTCGGCCGGAAGGGCTGCGGCCCGTGTTGAAGTGGTTGGTGACGGAGGCGTGGACGGAGGCGTGGACGGAGGCGAACGTCTGCAGACCTCGCATGCGCCGCAAGCGGAGCATCGCCCGCTCCCGTCGTCGGAATGGCAGGTGTGCATTCTCAGCTCGATTGTTGAGCCAGCGTCCCGTCTCCTGGCGAAATCTGGCACCAACCTCCTTCAGCGCAGCGCCGTAGCATCGGAGCTCGTCGGTCACGATCGCCTCGGGTTTCCCGTGCTTACGCATTGCATTCTTGAGAAATTTCAGAGCGGCCTTCGTGTCACGGGTTCTGGTGACGAAGCTTTCGAGCACCTCGCCCTCGTGATCGACGGCGCGTCACAGGGAGTGCATCCCGCCGTTGAGCTTCACCAACATCTCGTCGAGATGCCATCGCCAGCGGCTCGGTCGCATGCCCTCGATCCGACGTCTCCGGATCTCGGCAGCAAATGTCGGGCCGAACCTGTGCCACCGGAACCGCACGGTCTCATGGCTGACATCGCGACCGCGCTCATGCCGCAGGTCTTCCACGTTCCGCTACGACAGCGGGAACCGCACGTAGAGCATAACTGCCAGGCGGATGATTTCGGGACTGGTCTTGAAGTACCTGAAAGGTGAGCGTTGCGTCATGCGTCGACGCTCGCCAGCGCCCTGCCCCGCCTCAAGCCAAGTTCGTCTGACAGTGCCCCCGGTCCCGCTTGGTCTCGGACGATGGCGGTTTGCGCTTGTCGCACGGGTTGGCGCCGATCGCGTCCCGCGCCACGGCCCAGTCGAAGAAGGCGCGAAGATGCGCGAGCGTTCGGTTGGACATTTTCGGCGAGCCCCGGTCGGTGATGGCGTCGAGGAGCTCGAGCACCTCCCGGCGCCGGATCTCCGCGAGCCGTCGCGCGCCCCAGCGCGGCAGGACATCCCGCTCGACGATCCGGCGCATTTCGGCCCCGCTCCGAAGCTGCGCGAGATGGCGTTCGGCATACCCCGCGAAGACACCGCGAACGAGATCGCGATCCGCATCGGTCGCCGCGTTGGGGCCCCGGGCCGTGCGGGTCGCCTCGCCCCGCTCGAGGCCGGTCAGCGCCGCCCGCGCCGCGTCCCGGGCCTCGGCGAGGGTCATCGCCGGATAGCGCCCGAGGGTGACGCGCCGGGACAGGCCGGCGCGGCCCTGCCCCTCGCGGTCGCGCAGCACGAAGCTTTTCGCGCCGCCGGGGCTGATGCGGAGAACGAGCCCCGGCAGGGCGCCGTCGGGCAACTCCCACCGGGCGTTGGGATCGGGTTTGGCGGCGTCGACGCTCCGCGCCGTCAGGGCTTTGGCCATGGCATCCTCGATAATCAGGAGGTCGTCGCAAAAAATCAGGAGGTCTGGTCTGGGACACATGAAACCGGTGTGACCGGGTGTGACAGTCGTATCCCAGTTCGGCGAGTGTTTTGGGTAAGAGCAGTGGAAAACTGAGAGAAAACTCACGAATGGTGTGATCGTCTGCGTGGTGCTGAAGGGTCGATTTCATTTACTCCTAATCAGCTGGCCACAGGTTCGAATCCTGTCGGGCTCACCAATCTCTCAAGAACCGAGATCGGCCTCCGCGACGGCGGCCGCTGCGACCGGGGCGCCCTGCGGCGGGGCGCGCCCCTCATTCGGTCGCGTGTCGAGAGTGTTCTCCCACCCGGACGGGTGGGTTCCCCTCCGCCCGCTCGGCGGCCGAGATCCGCCATTCGGCGGAGGCGCCGGCCACGGCGGGCTGCCATGCTCGCCCGGTCGAGAACCGGATCGACCGGCGCGACGATCATCGGCGGAGGAAGACGCAGCATGGACATCCACGAATACCAGGCAAAGGAAATTTTGGCTCGGCTCGGCGTGCCCGTGCCGAAGGGCGGCCTTGCCTACAGCCCCGAGCAGGCGGGCTACCGCGCACAGGAGATCGGCGGCGAGCGCTGGGTGGTGAAGGCGCAGATCCATTCCGGGGGCCGCGGCGAGGCGGGCGGGATCCGGGTCTGCCGGTCGGACCACGAGGTGCGCGACTTCGCCTCCGGCCTCTTCGGCAAGCGCCTCGAGACCCGACAGACCGGGGCGCAGGGCAAGCTCGTCGGCCGGGTCTGGGTCGAGGAGGCCGCCGACATCGCCTCCGAGATCTATTTCGGCCTGGTTCTCGACCGCAAGACCGAGCGCGTGATGGTCGTCGCCTCGGCCGAAGGCGGCATGGAGATCGAGGAGCTCTCCCACGCGCGGCCGGAAAGCCTCATCCGCCAGGTGATCGAGCCGGCCGCCGGCTATCTCGAGTTCCAGGCGCGCGAGCTCGCCTTCGGCCTCGGCCTCGATCCGGCCCTGATCCCGGAGGCCTCGAAGATCTTCCGTGCATGCTACCGCGCCTTCCGCGACCTCGACGCCAGCATGGTCGAGATCAACCCGCTCGTGGTCACCGGCGACGGTCGCCTCATCGCGCTCGACGCCAAGATGAGCTTCGACG
>CAYXPI010000268.1:0-3827 GCA_964467005.1 uncultured Limibaculum sp.
CCATCATCGGCAACACGGTCCTCTACGGCGCAACGGGGGGCAAGCTCTTCGCCGCGGGCCAGGCCGGGGAGCGCTTCTGCGTGCGCAACTCCGGCGCGACGGTGGTGGTGGAGGGCTGCGGCTCCAACGGGTGCGAGTACATGACCGGCGGGGTTGCGGTGATCCTCGGCTCTGTGGGCGATAATTTCGGGGCGGGCATGACCGGCGGCATGGCCTTCGTCTACGACGCGGCGGGCGATTTCGAGCGGCGGGTCAATCCGGAGACGCTCGTGGTGCAGCGGATCGACAGCCGGTTCTGGGCGGAGCTTCTCAATGGCCTCGTGCGCGAGCATGTGCGCCAAACCGGGAGCGCCTGGGGCGCCGAGATCCTGCGGATCTGGGACGAGGCGCTGCCGCGGGTCTGGCAGGTCTGCCCGAAGGAGATGGTCTCGCGCCTCACCTATCCGCTGTCGGACACGCCGCAATCGGCCACCGCCTGAGGGGCTCAGTCGAGCGGCAGGGCCGTGATCCGGGCGACGCTGTAATCCGAGGTGTCGCCCGCCTCCACCCCCCGGGCGCGGAAGACGAGCCGATCGACCGGCGCGCCGACGAACGGGCCGATCAGCATGATGGCGCCGGCCTCGGGGGAGACTTCGGTCATCTGGCCGACGGGGCCGGTCAGCCGCGTGGTCGTGCGGCTGAGGCTCGCGACGGAGATGACGCCGAGGCTCTCGCCATTGGAAAAGCCTTCCACCAGCGCCTCCTCCGCCGCGTCGCCCGGCACCGTCTCGGGATTGAAGAGATGGGCGAGCGTGATCGTCGTCACCCGGTGGGGCGTGTCGAAGGCCACGACCAGGCGCTCGCCGGTATGGGCGCGGTCTCCCGGCGCGACCGCGCCTTGGATCTCCGGGTTGTTGAACCCGTTGCCCGCGTTGTGCGCCACGCCCAGCCCGGCCATGGCACCCCGCTCTTGGTCGAGCTGTTCGGCGAGGCGCGCGTCGTCGTCGCTCGGCTCGGCGACGATCCAAGCCGCGCCGATCCGGCAGGCCGGGGCGCCCAGGCAATGGCCGTAGGTCTCGGGCGAGATGTCCAGGGCGGCGGCGGGCAAGGCCCAAAGGACCATGGCCGCCGCGAGGGGAGCGAGGCGTCGGGTCATGGCACTCTCCATCCTGCGGTGGTGGCAATGTTACGCCGGCCGCGCGCGCCTGTCTCGCATGGTGAGCGCCATCAAACCGTCGCAGACCGGTGGTAGCCGATCGGTATGGAACCCTCCTCGCCCGACGGGCCCCGTCCAGAGACCGAGGCCACCGCAAACCCCGGGGAGCGGTCGCTTCTGGCGATTTTCCTTACCTTCCTCCGTCTCGGGCTCACCTCCTTCGGTGGGCCGATCGCGCATCTCAGCTATTTCCGCGCGGAGTTTGTGGAGCGGCGCGGCTGGATGTCGGACCGCGCCTATGCCGATCTCGTGGCGCTCTGCCAGTTTCTGCCGGGGCCGGCCTCGAGCCAGGTGGGCTTCGCCGTCGGCCTCATGCGGGGCGGCTGGGCCGGGGCGGCGCTCGCCTGGGCCGGGTTCACGCTGCCCTCCGCGGCGGTGCTGGTGCTCTTCGCCTACGGGTCGGGGGCGCTGACCGATCCCTTCTCCCAGGGCGTGATCGAGGGGCTGAAGATCCTCGCCGTGGCGGTGGTGGCGCAGGCGGTCCTCGGCATGGGCAAGGGCCTCTGCCCGGACCGTCCGCGGCTTGCCATCGCGCTCGGCGCCGTGGCGGTGCTCGCGCTCTGGACCGGGCCGGGCGGGCAGATCGCCGTCATCCTCGCGGGCGCGGCGTTGGGGCTCGTGCTGGGCCTCGGGTCGGACGCGCCGGAGGAGGGCGGGCCGGGCTTTGCCGGCACCGTGCCGAGCCGCCAGGTGGGCGGCGTTCTCCTCGGCGTCGCGGTGGCGCTTCTCGTGCTCCTTCCGCTCCTCGTGGCCGGGGGGATCGGAGGCCACGCGCTCGCGCTGTTCGAGGCGTTCTACCGTGCGGGCGCGCTCGTCTTCGGCGGCGGCCATGTGGTGCTGCCCCTTCTTGAGGACACGGTCGTCGAGGCCGGCTGGGTGAGCGCGGACAGCTTCCTCGCGGGGTACGGCGCGGCCCAGGCGGTGCCGGGGCCACTCTTCACCTTCGCCGCCTATCTGGGGGCGGCCGGCGCGCCCGCGCCCACCGGTGTCCCCGGCGCCGCCATCGCGCTTCTTGCGGTCTTCCTACCGGGGGTTCTCCTCGTCGCCGGCATGCTGCCCTTCTGGCAAAGCTTTCGCGAGGTGGGCCGGGCGCGCGCGGTCCTTGCCGGGGTGAACGCCGCGGTGGTCGGGGTGCTGGCCGCCGCGCTCTACGACCCCGTCTTCACGGCCGCGGTGAAAGGCCCGCTCGACTTTGCGCTGGCGGCCGGGGCGTTCTTCGCGCTCACGCGCTGGGCCGCGCCGGTTTGGGCGGTGGTGCTGGCCATGGCAGTCCTCGGCGGGGCGATCGGCGCCGCGGGGCTTTGAGCCGTCAGAATCCGAAGAGCTCGCTCAAGGGGCTCTCGGGGCGCGTGCGTGTGGCCTCAGCGCGCTCTCGCCGCTCAGGCATCGCGGCTGGGCGGGGAGCCGGGCCGCCGGCGCTCCGCTCGATGAGCTCGTCGCGCTCCCCCGGGTCGAGCCACACGCCCCGGCCGTGCGGGCAACCGTCGATCTCCACCCCCAAGCGGTCGGTCATCACGAGGTCGCGTCGCGGCAGACGGGGCATGTCGTCGGGCAGCTCCCCGGATGTGGCGTGTCGGAGGAGGGACGCCCACCCCCGGCTGCAATCAGAGCCGAACGACTCTGAGCGTGAGGTTGATCCGCCCGCCCTGAGGGAGGAGGTCGCCCTCGCCCCAGATCACCCGGTCGATCCCGTGATAGGCGAGACGCGACGCCCCGCCCATCACGAGGACGTCGCCCGAGCGGAGCTCGGTGGCGCGCGTTGGCCCCCGCCGCTCGGGCCCGCCGAGGCGGAAGCGCGCCGGATCGCCCAGCGAGATCGACACCACGGGGGCGGCGAAGGCGGCGTCTCCCTCGTCGGCGTCGCGGTGGAGGCCCATGCGCGCGCCCTCGCCGTACCAATTGACGAGGCAGCAGTCCGGCGGGTCGGGCCAAGCAGAGACGCGGTCCCACACCCCGAGCACCGAGGCGGGGATTGCCGGCCAGGGCGCGCCCGTCTCCGGGTGGGTCGGGCGGTAGGCGTAGCGGCCGCGGTGGATCACCCAGCCGAGCCGGCCGGCGGAGGTCATGCGCACGCTCATGGGCTTGCCCCAGGGGGTGACCGGCCGGACGAGGGGGGCCGCGGCGATCACCCGGCGAAGCTCCGCCACCATCGCCGCTTGCTCGGCCCGCCCGAGCCACCCCCGGTGCAGCACTGCCCCCGGTCCGATCTCCTCTGCCTCGGCCATTGGGCCCTCCCCACCGGGTTTCGCGACGGTTTTGTGGCGGCCGCTCGCTTGCGGCCCTCGGGGCACCTGACTATATCCCGCGAGGACGTCCCCGCCCGGGGATATGGGATATAGTCCGGGGGCCGCGACCGGACCTGGACGGGTCATCGCCAAAGGAGCTCTTCATGTCGAAAGTGATCGGGATCGATCTCGGGACCACAAACAGCTGCGTCGCCATCATGGACGGCAGCCAGGCCAAGGTGGTGGAGAACGCGGAAGGCGCCCGCACCACCCCTTCGATGGTGGCCTTCTCGGAGGACGGGGAGCGCCTCGTCGGCCAGCCGGCAAGCGCCAGGCGGTGACCAACCCGGATAACACGCTCTTCGCCGTGAAGCGCCTCATCGGACGGCGCTACAAGGACCCGACGG
>CAYXPI010000269.1:0-3814 GCA_964467005.1 uncultured Limibaculum sp.
TGGCGCTCGAGGAGGCCCGCGTCCTCATCGACCGGACGCTCTGGAACGAGGGCCCAACCGCCGTCAATGCCGAGATCCAGCGCCTCGTCGACCTCCACACCCCCGCACCCGCACCGAAGCGGGTCGAGCGCAAGACCCCACAGGCCGAGATCGTCGATATCTCGCGCCAGAGCGGGCAGATCGCCGCTTATGCGCCGCCGGAGCGCGGGGACGCGCCCGACTATCTGAGCAACACCGATGTCATCGAGAATGTGCGCCGCAAGATCGCCCGGCGCGTCGAAACGCTCGAAAACCGGTCCGACCAGTACCGCCTCGACGAGGTGCTTTCGCTGATCCGCGACGGACTGGCGCTGGGCAACGCCAAACCCGTCAACCTGCATGACGATCTCGAGCAGGCGCTGCTTGATCTCGATAATCTGGTTCGGGTCGGTGACCTCCCGCCGCTGGCGAAGGCGCCGGAACTGGCGGCTCTGCGCCGCGACCTTGTCGCGGGCGTCGCGGATCTGCGCGCCGTCTATCCCCGGCTCGCCTCTATGACAGAGGCACGGAGGGCAGCCTATCTCCGCCCGCTGAGCGACGAGGAACAGGCCGCCATGGGAGAGGCCATCGACGCGGTGGTCGAGGTTGTCGAAGAGACGCTGCGAACCGAGCTCAAGGTGGACCTCGACGCGGTTCGGGACGCGCAGCCTCAGGCGATCCCCGACACGGATGTGCCTTTGCCGGAGGGGCGCCAGAAGCACAAGATCTACCGGCTGATCGGCATGATCTCCCGCATCTACGCCCTCGTGCGCACGCCAGCCAACACGTTGATCAAAATTTTCGACAAGGGGGTCGAGGTCACTCAGAAGCTCTCAGCGTATCAGAAGGCGGTGGAGACGCTCGCCCCGATCTGGGAGCGACTGAGCGGCGTGCTCTGGCAACTGCTCCAGGCCGGTGCGTGAGGGGGAGCTCAGGTGCGCTCGAGGGCGTGGGCGCGGAGGGCCTCCATCGGCACGATGTCGAGCGCGCGGCGGTGGGTGGCCGTGAGCTTTACTCGGGGCGCCTGGCCGGCCTCGTAGGCCTCGAGAAACCGCGCGGCGCAGAGGCACCATTGGTCGCCGGGCTTGAGGCCGGGGAAGGAGAATTCGGGCCGCGGTGTCGAAAGGTCGTTGCCCCGGGCCTTCGAGAAGGCGAGGAACTCCGCGGTCATGACGGCGCAGACGGTGTGACTCCCCCGGTCCATCGGGTTGGTGTCGCAGCAGCCGTTGCGGAAAAAGCCGGTCACGGGCTCCTGGCTGCAGGGCTCGAGCACGTCGCCGAGGACGTTGATAGACGGGTCGATTTCCACAGTCCGCATGTCGGTCGCTCCGCTTGCCGGGTGGCCTCGCGTCTGAGATAGTGCGTGGGCCCCCGCCCCCAAAGCCGAAAGGGATGCCCATGCGCCCGAGCCGTCGCATCGCCCTCGCCCTCGTCGCCGCCCTTCTCGCCGCCCCCCTCTTGCCCGCACCGGCCGCGAGCGCCGACCGCGCCGTGATCGACGCCCGGGTGGACCTCGCCCTCTCCGAGCTCTACGCGACCGTGCCCGGGGCACAGGCGCTGGCCGAGCGCGCCCGCGGGGTTCTTGTGATCCCCGCGGTGGTGAAGGGCGGCTTCCT
Organism: uncultured Limibaculum sp.; assembly: GCA_964467005.1. Classification (GTDB taxonomy): domain Bacteria; phylum Pseudomonadota; class Alphaproteobacteria; order Rhodobacterales; family Rhodobacteraceae; genus Thermohalobaculum. The sequence goes on from CAYXPI010000269.1 coordinate 1,635, forward strand.
CCTCGGCGCGGCCTATGGGGAGGGGTCGCTCCTCCTGCCCACCGGCAGCGGCGCCCTCCAGCCCGTGGCGTATTATTCGGTGGCCGCTGCGTCGGTCGGGCTCCAGGCCGGCATCCAGGAGAGCTCGCAGGCGCTCTTCTTCCTCACCCCAGAGGCGCTGGCCGCCTTCCGCGCCTCGGATGGCTGGGAGGCCGGGGTCGACGCGGAGGTAACCATCCTCGACGGCGGCGCGGCCGTGGGGCTCTCGACCGCGGAGGCGCAGAAGCCCGTGGTGGCCATCGTCTTCGGGTCCGACGGTCTCCTGCTCGGCGCGAGCCTCGAGGGGTCGAAATACTCGCCGATCCAGCGCTGATGCGGCGTCAGGCTGCGTCCTCGGCCGCGGCACGGATGGCGGCGATGCGGGCCGCGTAGCCCTCTGGCCCTCCGGAGAAGACCGCCGAGCCGGCGACGAGAACATCGCCACCCATGGCCGCGCAGTTGCCCGCGGTCTCCGGCGTCACGCCGCCGTCGATCTCCACATGGATGTCCCGCCCCTCCACCATCTCGCGGATGCGCGCGATCTTTGGCAGGCAGGCCTCGATGAAGCTCTGGCCGCCGAAGCCTGGGTTGACGGTCATGACGCAGACGAGATCCACACTGTCGAGGAGGGGCTCCAGCGCCTCGGCCGGGGTCCCGGGGTTGAGCGCGAGGCCCGCCTTCTTGCCGAGCGCACGGACCGCCTGGAGCGAGCGGTGGATGTGCGGCCCGGCCTCCACATGCACGGAGATGACATCCGCCCCCGCCACGGCGAAGGCCTCGAGATAGGCGTCCGCCGGCGCGATCATGAGATGCACGTCCATCACCCCGCGGATGTGCGGGCGGATCGCTTTGCAGATCGCGGGGCCCATGGTGATGTTGGGCACGAAATGGCCGTCCATCACGTCGACATGGATCCAGTCGCCCCCCGCCGCCTCTGCGGCCCGGCACTCGGCACCGAGCGCCGCAAAGTCCGAGGCGAGGATGGACGGCGCGATCTTGATTGTGCGGTCAAAGGCCATGGGGCGCCTCAGGGCATGAGGAAGATGTGGAGCGCCACGGGCCCGTGGGCGCCCAACTGGAGCGTCTGGCCGATATCGGCCGAGCGAGAGGGGCCGGTGACGAGGTTGACCGTCCGCGGGTCGGCCCCGGTGGCGCGCCACCGGGCCCAGAGCTCCTCGTAACCCGCGCAGATATCCGCCTCCCGAAGTGCCACGAAATGGGTCTCGCCCAGGAAGGTGAGGGTGACCGGGTTCTCCGGCCCCGAGGCGAGTAGGAGGGTGCCGGTCTCCGCCGAGGCGAGATGCGCGCGGGAGAGCGTCGCAGGCTCCTCCAGGCGCCCGGGCCCGTGGGAGACCTCGAGCCCGCCCCAATCGCGCTTAAAGAGCGGATCGTCGCCCATCCGGATCGCCGCGGGCAGGTTGCGCGCGCGGAGCTCGGCCGCAAGCGCCTCCGGCAACGCCTCGGGGCCCACGACGCGGGAGACGGTGGCGTCCGCCGCCTCGGCCTTGGCGACGAATTGGGCCGTGCGCGCCTGCCCCTCGGCCCGGGCGAGCTCCGGAATGGGGGCGGTCTGCGCACGCTCGGCGAGCCGCGCCGCGACGACGCTCGCATCGGCGCGGCCCTCGGTCGCCCGGCGAACGCGCTCCAGGATCCGGTCACGCGCGCTCACCGCGGACCCTTCCATTGAGCCTGGAAGGTGCCGCCGATCGGAGGTGCCGGGAAATCGCGGTGCCGCGTCCAACCGCCGCCGAGGGGCATCCACCGCATCCGCGGCCCGCCCCAGGCGAGGAGCTTCAGGCCGAAATTCGCGAGCCCGGCGACCCGGCGGTAGACCCAGGGCCGGGAGGCCACCGCCCGCCAGACGCCGAGCCCCCAGCGGGCGGCACCCGGTGTGAGGCCCCTCTCGAACTCCTGCGCCCGGTAGGCCCGCATCATCTTGGGCAGCGGGATCCGCATGGGGCAGACCGCCTCGCACCGCCCGCAAAAGGTGCTGGCATTGGGCAGGTGGCGCCCCGTCTCCACCCCGATGATCGAGGGCGTCAGCACCGCGCCCATCGGCCCCGGATACACCCAGCCATAGGCGTGACCGCCCACGCTCTGGTAGACGGGGCAGTGGTTCATGCAGGCGCCGCAGCGGATGCAGCGCAGCATCTCCTCGAACT
>CAYXPI010000270.1:0-3811 GCA_964467005.1 uncultured Limibaculum sp.
GATGCAGACGATGAGCTCGATGCCCGCATCGACCGCCTCGCCGATCGCATCCGCGGCGAAGGGCGGCGGCACGTAGATGGCCGAGGCGTTGGCCCCTGTCTTCTCCCGCGCCTCGCTCACCGTGTCGAAGACCGGCAGGCCGATATGCTCCGAGCCGCCTTTGCCCGGGGTCACGCCGCCCACCATCTGGGTGCCGTAGGCGATCGCCTGCTCCGTGTGGAAGGTGCCCTGGGAGCCGGTGAGCCCCTGGCAGATCACTTTGGTGGTTTCGTCGACGAGCACGGCCATCTTTCAGTCCCTCCGTTGATGTGACGCCGGGCCGTGTGCCGAACCCCGCGCGGTCGTGTTTGTCTCAGTCCGGGCCCCGTCGGCCCGCGGCGAGCGCAGGGTCGGTCAGCGCCACCAGGCGGGTCCGGTCCCCTGCGAGACGGAGGACCGCGATCCGGTGGGCCCGGCCGGCAAGCTCCGCCTCCCAGGCCCAGCCGCCGAGCACCGCGCCCTCCGCCGCCACCGCCTCCGCCTCTCCGAGGCCGTAGACGCCCGCGACCATTGCGCGGATCTCCTCCGGATCGAGGGGCGCGCCCGTGTCGACCCGGAGAGAGGACCGACCCGTCCGCGGCTCCCAGAGCGCGAGGAGGCTCAGCGCCCCGTCCTCCGAGATCGCGGCGAGGCCGTCGCGCCCGGGCCCCTCCGCCTCACCGGGCAGCCGGGCGAGGCCGAGCGCGTCCACCGCCTCGGCGAGCGCGGCCTGCGCGCCGATCCGCCGGCGGAGCCGTTCGAAGACGGTGAGCACCCGCACCGACACGGGCCGCGACGGGTCGTCCGCCCTGGGCCGGGGCGCCGCCTCCGCCGCGCTCATTCGGCCGCCGCCGGCGCGCGCGCCGGCGCCTCCTCGAACCGGTAGCCGAAGGCCGCGATCTCGCGCGCGTACCAGCGCGCCACGAGCTCCCGCGCCCGGTCGTCGTAATACGTGCTGTAGTGCGGCCGGTCCGGCCGGTAGGCCCGAAGCCGCGGCAGCACGAGCCGCGGCAGGCCGAGATCCGCCGAGATCGCCGCCAGATCGGTCTCGAGATGCTCGTAGCGGATCACCCGGTCCACCGCCACCCGGCCGCCGATCGCGTAGATCCCCCAATTGTCGAGCCGGCAATACTCGGTGGCCTTGTAGAGGGGCGAGGCCATGTCGCGGGCGAAATTCTCCGGCCCCTTGCCCCGCTTCCACTGCCGGTGGGTGTAGAGCGAGACCTGCCGGTCCCACGGGTTCCGCTCGATGGTGAACTTGTAATAGCGGTCGAAGAGCTCCCGGCCGAAGACGCTGCGCACCTGGCGCGCGGTGGCGTGGGCGTGGAGGCCGAAAATCTCCGGCAGCTGGCGGGTGAGCGCGCCGTGGTGGATCGGCGAGTACTTCGCCCAGCGGGGGCGAAGGCCCCCCGGCTGGAAATCGTCCGGTCCCAGCACGCCCATGAGCGCGCGCTCGACGCTGGTGCCCCCGGTCTTCTCCGTCTTGAGGAAGATGAAGCCGTATGCGTGGGAGACGATCACCCGCTCACCTCTCCCCGCTCTTGTAGACCGCGGCGATGAACACCGTGGCCCCCCAGGCCAGCACCGTGAGGACGGTGATCTGCGCGGGCAGGATGAGGACCGAGCCCAGCTTGGCCGAGCTCATCCACCAAAGAATGATCCCCTGGAGCACGAACACCACCGTCGCGATCCGCGTCGCCTGCCGGAGGGCGAGCGCCACCCCATAAGGCGCGAACCATGCGAGGATGATCGCGATCTGCGCGATGAGCGACACGGGCTCTTCGGTGAAGGGCACCCACATCGCTCACCCCCCGGACCACGCTCAGCCCTTGACGGCGGCGACGATCTTCTGCGCGGCGTCGGCCAGGTTGTCCGCGGCGATGACGTCGAGCCCGCTCTCGTTGATGATCTGCTTGCCGAGCTCGACATTCGTGCCCTCGAGCCGCACGACGAGCGGCACCGTGAGCCCCACATCCTTCACCGCCGCGATCACCCCCTCCGCGATCACGTCGCAGCGCATGATGCCGCCGAAGATGTTCACCAGGATCCCCTTCACCGAGGGGTCGGAGGTGATGATCTTGAAGGCCTCGGTCACCTTCTCCTTGGTGGCGCCGCCGCCCACATCGAGGAAGTTGGCCGGTTGTGAGCCGTAGAGCTTGATGATGTCCATCGTCGCCATGGCGAGGCCGGCGCCGTTCACCATGCAGCCGATCTCGCCGTCGAGCGCGATGTAATTGAGGTCGAACTTGGACGCCTCGAGCTCCTTCGCGTCTTCCTCGGTCTCGTCGCGCAGGGCCATGATGTCCGGATGCCGGTAGAGCGCGTTCGAGTCGAAGTTCATCTTGCAGTCGAGGCAGAGGAGATTGCCGTCCTCGGTCACGACAAGCGGGTTGATCTCGAGGAGCGCGCAATCCTTTTCGACAAACATCTTGTAGAGCGTGGAGATGAGCTTGACGCACTGCTTGCCCGCATTGCCCTGGAGATCGAGCGCCTTGGCGACCTTGCGGCCGTGATAGGGCATGACCCCGGTGGCCGGGTCGACCGAGAAGGTGAGGATCTTCTCAGGCGTCTCGGCGGCCACCTCCTCGATGTCCATCCCGCCCTCGGTCGAGGCGATGAAGGAGATGCGCGAGGTCTCCCGGTCGACGAGGAGCGACAGATAGAGCTCCCGGGCGATCGCCGCCCCGTCCTCGAGATAGACGCGGCCCACCCGCTTGCCGGCCGGCCCGGTCTGGTGGGTCACGAGGGTCTTGCCGAGCATCTGCTCCACATGCCCGATGGCCTCGTCCATCGCCTTGGCGATGCGCACGCCGCCCTTCTCGCCCGCCTCCGGCTCCTGGAAATGCCCCTTGCCGCGGCCGCCGGCGTGGATCTGCGCCTTCACCACCCAGCCCGGGCCGCCGAGCTCCTCGACCGCCTTGGCCGCGTCCCCGGCCTCCAGCACCGCAACCCCGCGGCCCACCGGCGCGCCGTAGGAGCGCAGGATCTCTTTGGCCTGATACTCGTGGATGTTCATCGCAGTCCCTCCCAGCGCGTCTCGGGCGCCGTTTGGCCGTGCCCGGCCGATGCGGACGGCCCGAGGCAGAGGGCCGCCTTGACGAATGCTCGGGCCGGTCTAGCGCGGGACCGGCGGGGCCGCAACGGCGCTTGCGCCGCAGGCCGGGCTTTCGTGGTGTACCAGATGCCAGACGCGCCTCAGGCGAGGCCGGGGTCGATGCCCTTGCACGCCTCCACGAGGCCCTTCACCGACTCCACGGATTTGTCCATCATCGCCTGCTCGTCGCGGTTCAGCTTGATCTCCACCACCTTCTCGATGCCGCCCGCGCCGATCACCGTCGGCACGCCCACATACATGCCCTCGAGCCCGTAGGCGCCCTCGACCCAGGCCGCGCAGGGGAGCACGCGCTTCTGGTCCTTGAGATAAGCCTCCGCCATCTGGATCGCCGAAGCCGCCGGGGCGTAGAAGGCGGAGCCGGTCTTAAGAAGGCCCACGATCTCCGCCCCGCCGTCCCGGGTGCGCTGCACGATGCCGTCGAGCCGCTCCTGGCTGGTCCAGCCCATGGCCACGAGATCCGGCAGCGGGATGCCCGCCACGGTCGAGTAGCGCGTGAGCGGCACCATGGTGTCGCCATGGCCGCCGAGGACGAACGCCGTCACGTCCTTCACCGACACCTTGAACTCGTCCGCGAGGAAGTGGCGGAAGCGGGCGGAGTCGAGCACCCCGGCCATGCCGGCCACCCGCGCCGTCGGCAAGCCCTAATACGTCTGCAGCGCCCAGACCATGGCATCCAGC
>CAYXPI010000271.1:0-3797 GCA_964467005.1 uncultured Limibaculum sp.
CCACGCCTACAACCGTCATCTGGTGAGCTATCTCCGCACCTACGAGCGGATGGGCCTGCAAGCGATCCCGATGCGGGCCGACAGCGGTCCGATCGGGGGCGACGACACGCACGAGTTCCTGGTCCTCGCGGACACCGGCGAGTCGGAAGTGTTCTACGACAGCGCGATCACCGATCTCACCTTCGGCGCCCGGGCGATCGACTACACCAGCGAGGCCGAGTGCCAGGGCGTGCTCGAGGAATTCACCTCGCGCTACGCCCGCACCGCCGAGACCCATGATGGGGCCGCTTTCGAGGCGATCCCGGAGGAGCGGCGCCGGGTGGGCCGCGGCATCGAGGTCGGCCAGATCTTCTATTTCGGCACGAAGTACTCCGAGCCCATGGGCGCGCTCGTCACCGGGCCGGACGGAGAGCGCGTGCCGGTGCATATGGGCTCCCACGGCATCGGGGTGAGCCGGCTCGTCGGCGCGCTCATCGAGGCCAACCACGACGACAAGGGCATCATCTGGCCCGAGGCGGTGGCGCCCTTCCAGGTGGGGCTCGTCAATCTCAAGCAGGGGGATGCGGCCGTGGATGCCGCCTGTGAGTCCCTCTACGCCGAGCTCACGCAGGCGGGGCTCGAGGTGCTCTACGACGATCGCGAGGAGCGGGCCGGGGCCAAATTCGCCACCATGGAGCTTATCGGCCTGCCCTGGCGCCTGACCGTCGGGCCCCGCGGGCTTGCGACCGGCCAGGTCGAGCTCGCCGCGCGGCGCACGGGCGAGAGCCAGGATCTCACGCCGGAGGCCGCCGTGGCACGCCTCGTCGAGATTTATCGGGGGCTCTGAGCCATGGCCGAGGGCGCGGGGCCCTTCTCGCGGCTCGAATGGATGCTCGCGGGGCGGTATCTCCGGGCGCGCCGGCGGGAGGGGGCGATCTCCGTCATCGCCGGGTTCTCCTTGGTGGGGATCATGCTCGGGGTCGCGACGCTCATCATCGTGATGTCGGTGATGAACGGCTTCCGGATCGAGCTTGTCTCCCGCATCCTGGGGGCCCAGCCGCACATCTCGGTGATCTCCACCACGGGCGAGGGGATCCGGGATTTCGACACCCTGGCCCAGCGCATCTCGGAGCACCCGCGCGTGACCCGCGCCGCCCCCACCATCGAGCGTCAGCTGATGGCCTCGACCGATGCGGGCAACGCCGGCGCGCTCGTCCGCGCCCTCAGCCCGGAGGCGATGCGCACGCTCCCAGGCGTTGCCGACCCCGAGGACTACGACGGGAGCCTCGCGCGCTTCGAAGAGGGGGTCGCCATCGGCTCGGGCCTCGCGGACAAGCTGCGCCTCGGCGTGGGCGACGAGATCACGCTCATCTCCCCCCGCGGGCTCGCCACGCCCTTCGGCGTCACGCCCCGGGTGAAGCGCTACGAGGTGGTCTACATCTTCCGCATCGGCATGAGCCAATACGACAGCGCATTCGTGTTCATGCCGCTCGCGGAGGCGCAGAAATACTTCCGCGCGGGCGAGCGGGTGGACGCCGTTGAGGTGATGGTGGACGACCCCGATGCGGTTGAGGCGATCGGCGACGAACTCCGCGCGATCACAGCGGGTTACGGCTATATCTGGAACTGGAAGCGCGCGAACGGCGCGTTCCTTGCGGCGCTCGATGTCGAGCGCTCGGTGATGTTCCTCATTCTCACGCTCATCATCCTGGTGGCCGCGCTCAACATCATCTCGGGCCTCATCATGCTGGTGAAGGAGAAGGGGCCCGCCATCGGCATCCTGCGCACCATGGGTCTCACCCGGGGCGCGGTGCTCCGCGTCTTCTTCATCTGCGGCGCGTCGATCGGGGTGGTGGGCACGCTGCTCGGCCTCATCCTCGGCGTGGTGTTCACGCGCAACATCCAAGAGATCCAAGGGTTTGTGGAGCGTCTCTCCGGCGGCAGCGTGTGGGATCCGGAGGTGCGCTTCCTCACCCGGGTGCCCGCGCATATGGAGACAGGCGACGTCGTCTTCACCGTGGCGATCGCGCTCTCGCTCTCGTTCCTCGCCACCTGGTACCCGGCTTGGCGGGCAGCCCGGCTCGATCCGGTGGAGGCGCTCCGCTATGAGTGAGGCGCTCCGCCTCGCCGGCATCACCCGGGTGTTCGAGCAAGGGCCGCGGCGGATCGAGGTGCTGCGCGGGGTCGATCTCACCGTCTCGGCTGGGGAGGTCGTGGCCCTCGTCGCGCCCTCCGGCGCCGGCAAATCCACGCTCCTCCAGATCGCCGGGCTTCTGGACACGCCGACCTCCGGGGTGGTGGAGATCGGGGGGCGTGAGCTCACAGGGCTCGACGACCGCGCGCGGACCGAGGCGCGGCGGGATCTCATCGGCTTCGTCTACCAGTTCCACCATCTCCTGCCGGAGTTCACGGCGGCGGAGAATGTGGCGCTGCCCCAAATGGCGGCGGGGCGCGGGCGGGGGGCGGCGCTCGAGCGGGCACGGGCGCTCCTCGCGCAAATGGGCCTCGCCGAGCGCACCGGGCACCGGCCCGCGGAGCTCTCGGGCGGTGAGCAGCAGCGGGTGGCGGTCTGCCGGGCGCTGGCCAACTCCCCGCGGCTCCTGTTGGCGGACGAGCCCACGGGCAATCTCGACCCCGAGACCTCGGAGCGGGTCTTTCACGCCATGCTCGCCCTCGTGCGGGAGACCGGGCTTGCCGCCCTCATCGCCACGCACAACCACGCGCTTGCGGCCCGGATGGACCGCATCCTGACCCTCGACCAGGGCCGCGTGCGGCGAACGGGGCCCTAGGCCGCGGGTGTGGCGCTCTGGATGCGGGCGGCCACCTCGTCATAGGCGCGGGCCCAGGCGGCGTCGGTCTCCGCGTCGTAACGGTCGCCGAGCCAGGCCGCCATCGCTTCGCGCAGCGCCTCGCCCATCGGCCCGTAATGCGCGGTCTGCACCCCATAGGCCGCATGCCCCTGGCCGAGCCGGGCCAGCGTGTCCGACACGGCCTCGGGCTCCTCCAGGCTCTCGACGATCACGCCGAGGGTGGAGAGAAACCGCATGCCCTGCTCCGAGAGGTCGGAGCGAAAGAGCTCGCGCGCCTCCGGCATCTTCTCGAAGAGCTTGGCGTAGAACATCTCGCCGAAGGGATCGCGGTGGTGGGCCTTGGCGTCGCGCAGGCGCGCGAAGCTCTGGCGGACGAGGGCGATGTCGCGGTCTGTGAGGGGCATGGGGCGGATCCTTTCCGAGCCGGTCGGGCGGGGTTCGAGAGTGCGCGTGCTGCACTTTTCGAGGCCATGCCCGAGGCGTCCATGATCCAGCGCAAGCCCCTCAGCGGGCGGTCATGGCGCAGAGGAGCTCAAACATGATCGTGGCCCCGTTGAGCGCCGTCATCTGCGCCACGTCGAAGGGCGGCGCCACCTCGACCATGTCGGCGCCCCGGATGTCGAGCCCCGCGAGCCGCCGCACCATGCCCTGGGCCTCGCGCATGGTGAGCCCGCCCGCCTCCGGCGTGCCCGTGCCTGGAGCGAAGACGGGGTCGAGGCTGTCGATGTCGAACGACACATAACAGGGCCGCTCCCCCACCAGCGCCACCGCCTCGTCGATGCAGGCGCGCCAGCCGCGCTCCTCCACCTCCTCGATCGCAATCACGCGCATGCCCGTGTCGTAGGAGAACTTCCACATGCTCATCGAGTGCACCGAGCCGCGGATGCCGATCTGAGCCACCCGCTTGGGGTCGAGCAGCCCCTCGTCGACCGCCACCTTGAAGGGCGCGCCATGGTGGAAGCGGCTGCCCATATAGCCGTCGCCCGTGTCGCAATGGGCGTCGATGTG
>CAYXPI010000272.1:0-3781 GCA_964467005.1 uncultured Limibaculum sp.
CGGGTCAGGCGAAGAGCCGGCGCCGGAGCGCAGCCGGCAGGGCGGGTGCGGCGAGCGCGCCGGCAAGCGTGAGCAGGCCGCGGCGCGGCATGTCGAAGAAGGCGGACGGGCTGAGGCGCAGCCCGGCCAGGGCGAGGCGAACCGCTTCCATGGGTGCCGCACCTGTGCGGAGCGCCCGGCGCGCGAGGTAGCGCAGGTGGATGGCCTCGGCCCGGCGCGCGGTGCATCGGTCGATGGGTCCGTGGAAGGCCGCGGCGCGCAGCGTCTCGGCCCAACCCTGCCGCATCGCAGAGAGGTCGGCGGAGAGGCTATCGCTCCGGGTGCGATAGTGGACATGGGTTTCGTTCAACCCCTCGATCCGGCAGCCCGCCGCGACGAGCCGGAGCAGCAGTTCGACGTCCTCGTGGTGGGCCAGCCGTGCGTCGAAGCCGCCGACGGCCTCCAGAGCCGCGCGCCGGACCGCGAGATTGGACGTCGTGCAGACCGGATTTTCGCCGAGCAGGATCTCGGTTGTCAGGGCGCCGGGGCGGATCGCGGAAACGGTGCTGGGCCGCGCCGGATCCGCCTCGAAGAAGCTCACCCGCCCGTAGAGGGCCGCCGCGCCGGGCTTCGAGGCGAAAACGGCAAGGAGGCTCGCCAGCCGCGTCGGCACGCAGAGATCGTCGGCATCAAGGAAGGCCACGATGTCCGCCCGCGCGAACTCCAGAGCCCCGATATTGCGGGCTCGGCTCGGGCCTCCGTTCGGCACGCTTGCCGTGCGGATGCGCGGGTCGCGGAGTGCTGCCTCCGAGAGCAGGCGCTCTGTCTCGTCGGTCGACCCGTCGTCGACGGCGATCAGTTCCCAGTCGAGGAGTGTCTGCGCGCGGAGACTGCCGAGCGTCTCCCCGAGATGCGATGCCGCGTTGTAGCAGGGCATCACGACGGAGATGCGGGGGCTGGTCATGGTCAGACCTCCAGGGGGCTGCGATTGAAGCGGAAGGCGGCGGCGAGCGCCGGCCAGGCGGCGGCGATCTGGATGGCCGAGGCGAGTGACACCTGGGTCCAGGCGACCGTCATCAGCCCGTGTGGCGCAGCGAGTGCGGTGCCCGCGACGAGAGCACCGGCCAGCATCGCGGTGGCGGCGAACTCGCGGCCTGTGCGGGCTTCGGCCCGGAGCGCCTGCGCCGCGCCCGACCAGAGGATCTGTGGAACCGCCATCAGGCAGAGCACGCCGACGAGCGGCGCCGCGTCGGCCCAGCGGGCGCCGAAGAGCAGCGGCACGTAGACCGGCGCAAGCGCGGCCTGCGCCAGCACCACCGGCACGAGCGCGACGAGCGCCACCCGCATCGCGCCGCCGAGGGCTGCGACACGGTCACCCGCACGGCAGAGATGCGGCAGGAGCACGATGGAGAAGGCCTGGCTCACCGAGGTCGCGAGCCCGAGTCCCGCACCGGAGGCGAAGAAGTAGAGGCCCAGTGCCTCGGGCCCGAGCAGCCCGCCGATCACCAGCTTGTCGGCATGCAGGCGGAGCGCCTTGACCACCTCGATCCCGACGACGGGCGCGCCGTAGCGGAGGAACGGCCCAAGGGGCTCGCGCGCCACGCTCCGGTCCGGGGTCCATGGGCGCAGTCTGCGCATGCCCAGAAGCCAGACCGGCGCCGCAAGCACCTTAGGTGCCACCACGGCGAGGGGATGGGCGGTGGCCAGAACGAGCGCCACGGTCAGGAGGTTCTGCGCCACCACCTGCGCGCCGGCGACAGCGGCCGTGCCTGACATGCGCCCCTCGCGCATGGCCAGAGCGGCCTGCACGATGCCGCCCGGCATAAAGAGGTATTCGAGTGCCAGGAGCGCGATCATCGCCGCGACCAGCGGCGTGCCCCCACCCGCCAGCCACAGGCCCGCGATGGCGAACTGGAGCGCGGCGAGGCCGCCGCACCAGACCCACATGATCCGGTGCGCCTGACGGCAGGTGCCCTCGAGCGTCCCGGTCGGGGCCGCGATGATCCGTTGCCCGGCGCCGGTCTCGGCGACCGCCTTCAGGATCTCTCCCGAGGCCATCGCGGCGGCGGCAAGCCCGATCGCCTCAAGCTCCATCGCATGAGCCACCGCAAGCACCACGCCGAATCGGGTCGCCTTGGCCGCAGCCTCGGAGGCGCCATAGGCCAGAAGGGCGCGGCAGAAGCCGCCGAGGCCCGTTTCCGTGGGTGTATTGCACTGCATATGCATGTCTCCGGCAATGGGGCAGGGCGCCCCGCTTGGCCGGATCGTGATACCGCGCTGCCCGGTCAGCCGCGCGGGTTCGGGCGGGTATCGGACAGGTGCGGACGGCAGGCGGGTCTAACCTTTCGGATAGCGTGCCCTCTCGCATGGGCGTCCCGCCTCTCCGAGCGCGTGACCCCGGGCGGAGCCGCCCTGCGCTATCCAATCGGCAAGCAAGTCAGCCCGAGACAGGAGACCGCCATGCGCATGAGAGCCATCACCACCGTCGCCGCCGTCCTCGCGATTTCCGGCTGTGCTGCGACGCGCACACCCGAGAACATCGAGCCGGCTGCTGACGGAGGGGCCTACCAGGCCCAGTATCGCAGTGCGGAGGACGACCTGCGCGAGGCGCGCAACGCGCGCTCCGCAGCTCTCAATGCGAAGCGCTGTGCGCCGACGGCGGTGTCGCCCGTGGCCGCCGCGCCGGCCGCATTGCTACCAGAGGCGCTCTCGCCGGGCGATCTCCTGACGATCGTCGTGGGTACCGACACCGTCTTCACCGGCAGCTTCGAGGTCTCGACCGACGGCATGCTCCGGCTTCCACACCTCTCCGCGATTCCGGTTCGGGGGCGCGATGCCGCCGGCCTGGAGGCAGAGATCGCGGAGCGTCTGGTGCGCGAGGGCCTCTACCGCCACCTGCCCCGCGTTTCGGTCCGCCTCACCGACCCCGCCGGCGCGCGGGTGCTGGTCGCGGGCGCCGTGTTCCAGCCGGGCCAGCATGAGGTCGGCGGCAGCAGCGGCGCAGACCGAGACACCACGCGCCAGCTCGCCATGGGCGCCGACGGCGGCGCGCGGAGCCTCAGCGCGGCGCTTCGGGCCGCCGGCGGCGTGCGCCCCGATGCCGACCTCGCCAACGTGCGCCTCGTCCGGGCCGGCAAGGCCCGTGTGCTCGACATGCGCGGCGCGCTCGCCGGGCACGGCTACGACGACGCGACACTCGTCACGGGAGACCGGATCGAGGTGCCCTCCCTCGGCTGCTTCCAGGAGGCGCTGATGGTCTCGGGCGCGATCTCGCCGCCTGGCGTCAGCGTCTACATGTCGAACCTCACGAAACCCGCCGATGCCAACGCCCTCTCGGCCATCGGTCGGGACACGCGCCAGATGCCCTACGGCACGCGGTTCCTGCAGGCGGCGGTGAACATGAACTGCGTCGGCGGCACGCAGGCCACGAATGCCGACCGCAGCGCGGTGCTCTTCTCGCGCAACCCGATAACCGGCCAGTCGGTCGTGATCGAGCGCCGCCTCGAGGATCTCCTGAGACGCGCCGACCGGGACGAGCTCGACCCCTATCTCATGCCGGGCGACGCGATCGCCTGCTATGACAGTACCGTCACCAACATCACCGATGTGGCAAGATCCGTCGCGACCGTCCTCGGGACCGGCATCCTGCTCGCGCTATGACACGGCAGACTCCCCCCGCCGCGCCTTTCTGACCCATCCGGCGCCAGTAAACGAGCCGGCCTTTACATAAACGGCAGCGAAGGTCGGCTGTCTGCCCATCGCGTCGATTGTTGCACGGCCCACCAACTTCAGCTTTGGGCTC
>CAYXPI010000273.1:0-3628 GCA_964467005.1 uncultured Limibaculum sp.
CGGCGGCCAGGCGGATGTGGTCGCCCCCCTCGTAGCCGCAGAGCCGGCTCGCCGCGAGCGTCAGAATGGGACGCAGGCGCTTGCCGCCGGCCTCGATGAGATGGGCCGAGATCGCGGGGATGCGCGGCGCGTGCTCGGAGGCCATGCGCTCCCGGATGAGGGCGTTGACCGCCAGAAGCTCCTCCGCCACCAGCCGTTGCAGCGCATCGAAGGGCGCCGTCACCTCCTCCGTCCGGGTCTTGGGTAGGCTCATGGCGCGCGGTCCTTGCGGTGTGGCGGGCGGGAGCGCGCGGGCACTCGACCTCGCAGTGGCGGACCGGTATCTCTGTCGTCGATGCGGGAGCTGTTGCGCACCACCGACCCGACCCTCTTGCCCTTCGCCCAGGCATTGCTGTCCGGCGAGGATATAGAGTGCGTGGTGCTGGACGTAAATATGAGCATCCTCGAGGGGAGCCTCGGCATCTTGCCGCGCCGGCTCATGGTGCACGAGCAGGATCTCTACCGGGCGCGCATCGTGCTCATCGACAACGGCATCGAGCCCTATGAGGGCGAGGACTGGCTGTGAGCGCGGGCGCCCTCACCGAGGACCGGCTGTTGGGCGGGCGGGTCCGCCTCTCCCAGCCGGAGGTGGGATACCGCGCGGCGACGGATCCCGTGCTTTTGGCCGCGGCGGTGCCGGCCCGGGCGGGGGAGCGGGTGCTCGAGCTCGGCTGCGGCGCGGGGGCGGCCCTCCTCTGCCTCGCGGCCCGGGTGCCGGGGCTCGCGCTCACGGGGCTCGAGATCCAGCCGGCCTATCTGGCGCTGGCCCGGGAGAACGCGGCGGCCAACGGGGTCGCGGCCCGGCTGGTCGCGGGGGATGTGGCCGCCATGCCGGCCCCGCTCCGCAACGAGAGCTTCGACCAGGTGCTGTTCAACCCGCCCTACCACCCGGCGGATCATCTGGGCTCCCCGGATGCGGGGCGCGACCGGGCGCATCGGGAGGCCGTGCCGCTCGGCGCCTGGGTGGCCGCGGGGCTCGCGCGGCTCCGGCCGAAGGGGCGCCTCACCCTCATCCACCGGGCCGAGCGGCTGGCGGAGATCCTCGCCGCCCTCGCCGGCCCCGCGGGCGAGATCGCCGTGAAGCCGCTCGTTGCCCGCGCGGGCCGCGACGCCAAGCGCGTGATCGTCACGGCCCGGAAGGGGGTGCGCGGCCCACTCCGCCTCGCGCCGCCCCTCGTCCTCCATGCCGGCCCCGCGCATCTCGCGGACCGCGCGGACCCCACGCCCGAGGCCCATGCGATCCTTGCCGAGGCCGCGCCCCTTCCGATCTGAGCCCCGGAGGCCCCATGACCCGCCCTGCGCCCAACGCCATCGCCGCCATCGCGGAGGAGGCCGCCCTCTGGCGGCGAGACTTCCACGCCCATCCGGAGCTCGGGATGGAGACCCACCGCACCGCCGCGCGGGTGGCCGAGCTCCTCCAAGGCTTCGGGCTCGACGGGGTGGAGACGGGCATCGGCCGCACCGGCGTCGTTGCCACGCTCCACGGCCAGGGCGGGCCCGGCGGCCCCGCCATCCTCCTCCGCGCGGATATGGACGCGCTGCCGATCGCCGAGGAAACCGGCGCGCCCCACGCCTCGACCGAGCCGGGCAAGATGCACGCCTGCGGGCATGACGGGCACACGGCGATGCTCCTCGGCGCCGCCAAGCACCTGGCCGAGACCCGCGGCTTCGACGGCACCGTCCATTTCTGCTTCCAGCCCGCCGAGGAGACGGGGCAGGGGGCCAAGGCCATGCTGGCGGACGGGCTCCTCGCCCGCTTTCCCGTCCGCGCCGTCTATGGGCTTCACAACTGGCCGGGGTTGCCCGTCGGGCAGATGGCGGTGACGGAGGGGCCGGTCTTTGCCCGGGCGGACGCGGTCGAGATCACCGTCTCCGGGCGGGGGGGCCACGCGGCCGAGCCGCATCTGGCGGCCGACCCGCTCCTCGCCGGGGCCCATCTCGCGGTCGAGCTTCAGAGCGTCGTGCGGCGGCGCACCGATCCGCGGGCCCCCGCGGTCCTGTCCCTCACGGGCTTCGAGGCGGGCGGCAGCTTCAACGTGATCCCGGACCGTGCGGTTCTCCGCGGCACCACGCGCACCTATTCCGAAGAGGTGGCGGCCGAGATGCACGCGGCCATGGCCCAGGTCGCCGAGGGGGTGGGCCGCGCCCATGGCGTGACGATCCGGGTGCGCACCCTGCCGGATGTCGACCCGCCGCTCCTCAACGATGCCGCGGAGGCCCGCCGCGCCCACGCCGCCATGGCCGAGCTTCTCGGCGCGGACAACGCGCATTTCGGCCACCCGCCCAGCATGGCGGGGGAGGATTTCGCTTATCTCGCCCGGGAGGTGCCCGGCGCCTACGCGATCCTCGGCAACGGGGCGACGGCGGCGCTCCACCACCCGGCCTACGAGTTCAACGACGCGGCTCTCGGCACCGGGATCGGCTATTGGGTGCGTCTCGTGGAGCAAACGTTGCCCCGCGCGACGCCTGGGTGACATTTGCGCAAAACGCACGTGACAAGTCGAGCCGGGGCTGGTGGGATGGGGTGTCAACCATCGCGATAGGAGGTCATCCACATGTCCATGACATCTCATCTCAGCCATTTGCGCGAAAAGCACGCGGTCCTCGACCGGCGGATCACGGAGACGGCCAAACGACCCGCGGCGGACGACCTCGAACTGACGGCGCTCAAGCGCCAGAAGCTTCAGATCAAGGAAGAGATCGAGCGGCTGAGCGCCGCGCGCTGAGGGAGGGAGCTCGGATATGTGGGCCTCCGCGTCCCCGCGGGGGCCTTTATCATGCGCGGGTGGCGAGATAGGCGGCGCACCAGCCGGCGAAGAGGGCGTTGTCGACCGGGGCGCCGTAGGTGCGCCGTGCCGCTTCGGCGATGGGCTCGGGCACCGCGACGCCCGCGCGCCGCGTGAGGAGATCGGCGGCATAGCCGGCCTCGAACTCCGGATGCGGTTGGATCGAGATCGCGTCCGGCCGCTCAGGGTCGCCATAGGCCAGCATGGCCTCGGGGCACTGCTCGGAGGTGGCGAGGCGGGTGGCGTCCGGCGGCGTGGCGGTCACCTGGTCCTGGTGCATGGCGTGGAAGTGGAGCGCCTCCGGCGCGTCGGCCATCCAGGCGGGGCGCGCGAGGGTGGCGTAGCTCTGCACGCCGCAGGACCAGCCGCGCTCGGACTTCTCGGCCCGTCCGCCGAACGCCTCCGCCAGGATCTGGTGGCCGAAGCAGATGCCGATGATCGGGCGGCCGGCGCCGCGGGCCTCCCGGAGGAAGGCCGCGAGCGGCGCGATCCAGGGCTCGGGGTCGTAGACGCCGTGGCGCGAGCCTGTGACGAGCCAGGCATCGGCGCTGTCCGGGCGCGTGGGCAGGTCGCCGTCGAGCACGCGGACGGTCTCGAAGCGCGCCGCGGGGAGGGCGCCGCTCAGGAGCCGCGCCATCATCGTGGGATAGTCGCCATGGGTTCGGGCGAGGGCGGCGTTGACCCGCCCCGCCTCCAGAATGCCGATCTTCATGAGCCCGGTTCTAACGGCGCGGCCCGCGCGGCAAAAGGGTGTCAGGCGAAGAACTGTCCGCCGTTTGCGGAGATTGTGGATCCTGTGATGA
>CAYXPI010000274.1:0-3616 GCA_964467005.1 uncultured Limibaculum sp.
CGGGGGGCCGTGCTCGCCTCGCCGGATGCCGCCGCGGCCGCGGCGCTCGGCGGGGCGCTGGCCGCGGCCGCGCCCCAGGAGGGGTTTTGGCGCCGGCGCCTCGCGGCCCTCGCGCCCCTCGATCTCGGCGCGGCGCCCGAGACTGGCCCCAAGACGGGCCCCAAGACGGGCCCCGAGACGGGCCCCGAGACGGAGACCGATGCCGCGCCCGCCTGGGCGCGCCGGCCGCTCGCCCTGCCGGAGGGCCTCGCCGCCCCCCGGGCCGCGGCGCTCTTCGCCCTCTTCCTCGCCCGCGCCACCGGCAGCGCGGCCTACGACCTCTGGGTGCGCGACCCCGGCCTCGCCGCGGCGGCCGCGGCGGGCGACGGCATGTTGGCCGAGGCCGTGCCCATCCGCGTCGAGGCCCGGCCCGAGGGCGCGCCCGAGGGGTTCGGCCCGGCGGCGGCGGTCGTCGCGCGGGGGCTCGCCGAGGCGCTCCGCCGCGGGCCCTATCCGCGCGATCTCGTGGCGCGCGAGCCCATGCTGACACCCGCGCCCGCGCCCGCGGCCGCCCTGGCGCTCGGCGGCGCCGAGCCCGTGGCCGGCGCGGCGCTCACCCTCTGCCTGCCCGCGGCCTCGGGCCCCGTGGCGGCGGCCGAGCTCGTCTGGGACCGCGCCCGCCTCACCGAGGCGCAGATCGCCCGCCTCGCCGCGCGCTTCGCCGTCTTCGCCGAGGCCGTGAGCGCGGGCGACACCGCGCCGGTGATGGCGCTCCCGCTCCTGCCCGCCGCCGAGCGGGCCGAGGTGCTCGAGATCTGGAACCGGACCGAGACCGAGCACGACCGGGGCGCCTGCCTCCACGATCTCATCGCGGCGCAGGCCGCGCGCACGCCCGAGGCGACGGCCCTCGTCTTCGAGCGCGCGCGCCTCACTTACGCCGAGCTCGAGGCCCGGGCCAACCGGCTCGCCCATCTGCTCAAAGCCAAGGGCGTGGGGCCCGAGGTGCTGGTCGGGCTCCATCTCAAGCGCTCCCTCGATCTCGTGGTCGCGGCGGTGGCGATCTGGAAGGCGGGCGGGGCCTATGTGCCGCTCGACCCCGCCTATCCGGCCGACCGGGTGGCGCTCTATGTGGAGGACAGCGGCCTCGGCCTCGTCGTCACCTCGGCGGCCCTGGCCGAGGGGCTGCCCGCGGGCGCGGCGGAGGTGGTCGTCCTCGAGGACGCGCCCCTCGACACCCAGCCGGCCATGGCGCCGGAGACCGGGCCGGGGGCGGGCGCAGGCCCCGAGAACCTCGCCTATGTGATCTACACCTCGGGCTCCACCGGCCGGCCCAAGGGCGTGATGGTCGAGCACCGGAACGTCACCAACTTCTTCGCCGGCATGGATGCGCGCGTGCGCCCCGCGACGACCCGGACCGGCCAGCCCGGCCAGCCCAGCCAGCCCAGCCAGCCCGGCGTCTGGCTCGCGGTCACGAGCCTCTCCTTCGACATCTCGGTGCTCGAGCTCTTCTACACGCTCGCCCGCGGCTACACGGTGGTGATCTCGTCCGACGAGAGCCGGCTCGAGGTCTCGCGCGGGCGGCTGCCGGTCTCGGGCCGGGGCATGGCGTTCAGCCTCTACTATTGGGGCAACGACGCGGAGACGGGGGCGCGGAAATACGACCTCCTCTTCGAGGGCGCGCGCTTTGCCGACGCCAACGGGTTCTGCGCCGTCTGGACCCCGGAGCGGCATTTCCACGCCTTCGGCGGGCCCTATCCCAACCCGGCGGTCACCGGCGCGGCGATCGCGGCGATCACCCAGACCCTCGCCGTGCGCGCGGGCAGCTGTGTCGCCCCCCTCCACCACCCGGCGCGGATCGCCGAGGATTGGGCGGTGATCGACAACCTCACCGGCGGGCGCGTGGGCCTCGCCATGGCCTCGGGCTGGCAGCCGGACGATTTCGTGCTCCGCCCGGAAAACACGCCGCCCGACAACCGCCAGGCGCTGTTCGACACGATCGACCAGGTGCGCCGGCTCTGGACGGGCGAGGCCGTCGGCTTCCCGCGCAAGGACGGCACGCTCCACGCGGTGGTCACCCAGCCCCGGCCGATCTCCCAGGAGCTCCCGATCTGGGTGACCACGGCGGGCAACCCCGAGACCTGGCGCCAGGCGGGCGAGATGGGGGCCAATCTCCTCACCCATCTCCTCGGCCAGTCGATCGCCGAGGTGGCCGAGAAGATCGCGCTCTACCGCGCGGCCCGCGCCGAGGCGGGGCACGACCCCGCGGCCGGCACGGTCACGCTCATGCTCCACACCTATCTGGCGGAGGACCGGGAGCGGGCCCGCGAGATCGCCCGCGGGCCGATGCGCGATTATCTGAAATCTGCCGCCGGGCTCATCAAGCAATACGCCTGGGCCTTCCCCGCCTTCAAGAAGCCCCAGGGCGTGGCCAGCCCGATGCAGATCGACCTCGCGGGCCTCTCCGAGGAGGAGATGGACGCGATCCTCGATTTCGCCTTCCAGCGCTATTTCGAGGAGTCGGGCCTTTTCGGCACCGTGGCGGACGGCGTCGCCCGGGCCGAGGAGCTGAAACGCATCGGGGTGGACGAGATCGCCTGCCTCATCGATTACGGCATCGCACGGGAGCGGGTGATCGAGGGGCTGCGCCCGCTCGCCGATGTGCTCCGCGCGGCCAACGCGCCGGGCGAGATCGCCGAGGACGACGTCTCCCTCGCCGCCCAGATTGTGCGCCACGGGGTCACCCATCTCCAATGCACCCCCAGCATGGCGCGGATGATCGCGGGCGATCCGGAGGCCGCCGCCGCGCTCCGCGGGCTCTCCCAGATCCTCGTGGGCGGGGAGGCGCTGCCGGGCGCGCTCGTGGCCGAGCTCAAGGCCGTGAGCGGGGCGGCGGTCGAGAACATGTACGGCCCCACCGAAACGACGATCTGGTCCTCGAGCGAGGCGGTGGCCGATGGCGCCGAGCCCGTGGTCAATATCGGCCGGCCGATCGCCAACACGCGGCTCTATGTGCTCGACGCGGCCCGCCAGCCCGTGCCCCTGGGCGCGCCGGGCGAGCTCTACATCGCGGGCGAGGGGGTGGCGCGGGGCTATCTCCACCGGGGCGACCTCACCGCCGAGCGCTTCCTGCCCGACCCCTTCGCCGCCCCGGGCGGGGCGCGGCCCTGGGCCGGGCGGATGTACCGCACCGGGGATCTCGTGCGCCGGCGCGAGGACGGGCGGCTCGATTTCCTCGGCCGGGCCGACCACCAGGTGAAGATCCGCGGCCACCGGATCGAGCTCGGCGAGATCGAGGCCCAGCTCATGGCCGCGCCCGAGGTGGCCGAGGCCGTGGTGATCGCGCGGGAGGACACGCCGGGGGATGTGCGCCTCGTCGGCTATCTCCGCGCGGCCGAGGGGGCCGAGCCCCGGGCCGAGGCGCTCCGCGCGCGGCTCGCCGAGCGGCTGCCGGGGCATATGCTGCCCGCCCATCTCGTGGTGCTCGAGGCCTTCCCGCTCACGCCCAACAAGAAGGTCGACCGCAAGGCGCTGCCGGCCCCGGCCGAGCTCCGGCGGGTGGCGGCGCGGCCGGCGCTCCCGGCCCCCGGCGGCGCGCCGCGCCAGACGCCGGCGGCCCCCGCTTCCGGGGCGGCTGCCG
>CAYXPI010000275.1:0-3612 GCA_964467005.1 uncultured Limibaculum sp.
GCGGCATCTGGAGACCGGCGCGCTCGACGAGCTGACCGTCACCACCAACGGCTCCCAAATCACGCGCTTTGCGGGTGAGCTCTGGGAGGCCGGGGTGCGGCGGGGGAATGTCTCGCTCGACACGCTGGACGAGGCGAGGTTCCAGGCGATCACCCGCTGGGGTCGGCTGGCCCAGGTGCTGGAGGGCATCGAGGCGGCCAAGGCGGCGGGCATGCGTGTGAAGATCAACACCGTGGCCCTCAAAGGCACCAACGACACGGAGATCCACCGCCTCGTGGAGTGGTGCCGCGACTGGGGCCTCGACCTCACCTTCATCGAGGTGATGCCCATGGGCGATCTCGGCGGGGAGGATCGGCTCGACCAGTACTACCCGCTGACCGAGCTCCGCCGGGATCTCGCCACCCGTTGGACCCTCACCGAGACGGCCGAACGCACGGGCGGGCCGGCGCGATACTTCCGCGTGGAGGAGACCGGCCAGCGCCTGGGCTTCATCACCCCGCTCACCCACAATTTCTGCGAAAGCTGCAACCGGGTGCGGCTCACCTGCACGGGCCAGCTTTACATGTGCCTCGGCCAGGACGACGACGCGGATCTGCGCGCCGTGATGCGAGGCGGCGCGGACGATGCGGGCCTGCGCGACGCCATTCGCGCCGCCATCGCTCGGAAGCCCAAGGGCCACGACTTCGACTACTCGCGCCAGAGGGTGGCCGGCAAGGTGGGCCGCCATATGAGCCTCACCGGCGGCTGACCGTTTGCGCTTTGGGCCGCGCCGGCGCATCTAAGGCGCACCGGCGGCCTGGGAGGGAA
The DNA here is from genome assembly GCA_964467005.1 of uncultured Limibaculum sp. Taxonomy (GTDB): domain Bacteria; phylum Pseudomonadota; class Alphaproteobacteria; order Rhodobacterales; family Rhodobacteraceae; genus Thermohalobaculum. Next base: position 808 of record CAYXPI010000275.1, read on the forward strand.
CCGGCATGCGGCGTTCACTCGGATGTCTGTCCATCGCGCTCTTCGGCGCCACAGCGGCGCTGGCGTATCGCGCGCCCACCCCTGAGGAGGCGGCCGAGATCGCGCGGGTCCTCGCCGAGGAGGGCTGCGAGGGCGGCGCGATCGAGGTCGACGACGAGGCCGGTCAGGTCGAGAGCTACGAGATCGACGACACCCGCTGCGGGGATGTCCTGATGGATTACGAGCTCGACCCGTCCTTCGTCGTGATCTCGAGCGAGCGCGCGGACTGACCCGCGGCGTTCAGGCGCCCGCGCCCATCCCGGTGGTCAGCAGCCGCTCGAGATCGGCGGGCGGCAGGCGCCCGGGCGCCGAGAAGGGATCGGCGAAGGCGTAGATCACCGAGAGCACGAGCCCGGTGTAGCCGGCGAAGATGCCGAGGAGCATGAGGTTGAGCCCCGTCGGCGCATAGCGGAAGTAGGGCAGCACCACCAGGATCACGCCGGCGAAGGCCGCCACCCAAAAGGGCAGCCCGATGGCGGTGTTGGCCGCGGCCTCGCGCCGGTCGCGAAGGCTGGCGAGCGCGTGGATCTTGGCCAGCATGTTGTCGCGGAGCGCCTCCTGCCGGGGTGTGGCCGGCGTGAGGTCGAGCACCGCGGCGTAGAGGTCGCTCCACACCTGCCAGGGCTCGGCGAGGAGACGGTTCTCGCGGCCGAGGCTCTCCCATTCGGGGCCTTTCGCGAGCTCGGCGTAGCGGGCGACGAGGGGCTGCGCGGCATCGGCCTCGGGCGCGCCGTAGCGGGCAAGATCGTAGTAGATGTCGGTGAGCGCGTTCGCCTCCTCCGTGAGACCGTCCCGAAGCGACTGGTACTGAAAGAGCTCCTGGGCGAAGACCAGCGCGAGGATGAGGCCGTGCAGCGCGCCGACGCGAAACACCATGGAATCCGCCAGGCTCTTGGTGTCGTCGGTCAATCTCGGCGCGGCGAGGCCGCGGGCCACCGCGTAGGTGGCGAGCGCGAGCGCCACGGTGCCGAGCACGAAGCCCGCGCCGTAGGCGATGTCGATGTGGACCTCACCTGTGACCATTGACCCGCTCCCCTCAGAGGCGGCGGAGCGATCAGGATGGACGCGACGCCGGCTCGCCACATCTCTGATGGCACATCGCGGATCAAACGCAAGCGACGCCGAGCATGAAAATTCTTCTCATCTTCCTCGGGGCGACCGCCGTCCTCGGTGCCGGGCTCGTCGCCGTCTGGGTTTATGTCGTGCAAAATGTCGAGACCCCGGCCTACGAGCTCCTGCGCGCAGCGGGGCCGATCGAGATCCGCCGCTACCCGGCGCTCACGCTCGCTGAGATCGACCGGACGGGGCCCCGGCGCGCGGCCCTCTCGGGCGGCTTCCGCCCCCTCGCCCGCTACATCTTCGCGCTCGACCGCGAGGGGCCGCAGATCGCCATGACCGCGCCGGTTACCCAGCGGCCCGAGGGCGAGGAGTGGGCCGTGGGCTTCATCATGCCGGCGGGGTCGGCGGCGGAGGACTTGCCCCGGCCGACCGACGCCAATGTCCGCCTCACCGAATGGCCGGCGCGGGCGATGGCCGCCATCCGCTTCTCCGGCCACGCGGAGGATGCACAGATCGCGGAGCAGGAGGACCGGCTCCTCGCCTGGCTGGCGGCGGAAGGGATCACGGCGACGGGCGCGCCCATCTACGCCTATTACAACGACCCATTTACCCCGGGCTTCCTTCGGCGCAACGAGGTGCTGGTGGAGATCGCCCGGCCCTGACACGCTTCGGCTTGGCCCATCGACCGGCGCTTGCTAGCCTTCGAGGCCAGCCCGGGAGAGCGCCATGAAACGGAACCCCAAGATCCAGTTCGACACCGCCTGGTGGAAGAAGGAGTGCCCGAAGGAGCTCTCCAAGGTGAGGGAGTTCGCCCGCTTCGTCGACGCGGTGGGCGACTACGAGAGCGCCGAGCGCGCGCTCAATCTCGACAGCGGGGGCGACGACCAGCTCTCGAAGTACCAGCTCGCCGAGCTCGCCAAGGCGAAGGCGGCGCTCAAGGCGCTGGACAAGCCGCGGAAGGACTTCCTCGCCCATTGCGAGACCGAGCAACACCAGGAGAGCGACCGCAAGCTCGCCGAGCAGCTTGGGATCCTGGCGGACGTCCTCAAGAAGTCGGTGCCGCGCGCGGTGACCGATCAGGAGGCGGTGCTCGACACCTATGACGGGGACCCGGTGGACGCGCCCATGGTCACGCCGCAGGCCCACGCCGCCTATCTCAAACGCTACATGCCGCGGCTTAAGCGCATGCCCCACAATTTCGGCTTTGCGCTGGTCTCGAACGTGGCGGACGCGCAGCGTTTCTGGTTTCACCACAAGAAGAGCCCGCGGAGCCTCGCCACCACCCTGCGCAACGACGTGACGCCCCGGGTGCTCACCTGGGGGCAGGCCTGGGGCGGCGGCATCTACCCCCATGGCGACCACACGGCGACGACGCTGGTGCTCGAGGTGCACGGCAAGATGGTGCCGAGCTTCGCGCGCCGCGTGCGCATCATGATGCAGGCGATGGGGCTCTCGCTCTTCAACGCCGTGGTGGTGGTGAAGGGCGGCGCGGAGGCGGAGAAGAGCCGGGTGGGCGAGTACGACGACGGCTCGCTCGAGGAGGTGGCTCAGGACAGCTTCGCCGAACTCGAGGGACCGGACCGCGAGCCGGAGCCCGAGCCCGCGGCGGCCCCGCCCGAGATCCGGTCGGAGCGCGGCGAGCCGGAGGCCGCGCCAGCCGCGCCCCCCCGGTTTGCCGTGCCGCCACCCCCCGGCGGCCGGCCGGCC
>CAYXPI010000276.1:0-3611 GCA_964467005.1 uncultured Limibaculum sp.
GGCTCTCCTCCATCGCCTCCAGCACGAGCTCTCGCTCGATCAGTTTCTCGCGGGCGACCGCGTCGGCGATCTGCAAGAGCTCCAGTTTGTTCGCGCTCACCATGTATCAAGCGTCCTTCCAGGTCTGGGGTGCCGGCGCGTCCGCATCCGCGTCCTCGGCGGCCCCGTCGTCCTCTTCCTCCACCGCGTCGAAGGCGGTCTCGTCGAACCGGCCCTCCGACGCCTTCAGGCTCTCGGCGATGAGCTCGTCGGTCAGCACGAGCTTCGCGTCCGACAGCCAAGCGAAGTCGAGCCCAATGGTGCCCTCCTCGATCTCGATCAGCACCTCGCCATCCGCCGTGCCGGCCAGGATGCCTTTGAAGCGCCGCCGGCCCTCGATCAGCTCCTCGGTCTCGAGCTTGGCCTCGTAGCCCTCCCACCGCTCGAAATCGGCGAGGCGGGTCAGCGGCCGGTCTATCCCCGGGCTCGACACCTCGAGGCTGTACTCGTCCGCGATCGGGTCCTCCACGTCGAGCACCGCCGACAGCGCGCGCGAAAGCTCGGCGCAATCCTCGATCTCCATCGTGCCGTCCGCCCGCTCGGCCATCACCTGGAGCGTCTTCGTCCGCCCGCCCATCAGGCGCAGACGCACGAGCGCGAAGCCCATGCCCTCGACCGTGGGGGTCACGATCTCGGCCAAACGTTTGTCGATCGGCGCTTTCGCCACGAGATCGGCCATGACCCGGCACTCTCCCACAGTCTGCAGGCCCGACGCCGCGCGCCAGAGCCCAAACCCGCATCTTCCGGAGAACATATGGCCCAGCGGGCCGGCTGGCCGCGCCGGACGGGGCGCGCTCCAGCGATGTCCGTCCCACATACGCCCGGGGCCGTGGCAATGCAAGCCCCCGGGCTGCGGCGCGTGAGCCGGGTTGCGCACCGATTAACGGGACGTTTACCGGTCATTTCATCTAAAATCCCTGCGCCGGCCCGCCGTCCCGGAGGCCGCCATGCCCGCCGGGGCTGCCCCGGCCCCGAGAAGGACCGAGAGATGCCGCTCATTGATCTCGCGCTGCCGGTCGCCGCCGCGGTCAGCTCGGCCGCCGCCTTTCTGGCGCTGCGGCTGCGGCCCCGCGCCCAGGCCGCGCGCCCGCTGGAGGCGCGGCTGCGCGCGCTCGCGCATCCGGCCGCGCTCTCGAGCTTCACGGGCCAGGTGATCGCCGCCAACCCCGAGATGGAGGCCCTGGCCGACCAGAGGCACGAGACCGTGGGCGCGCTCCTCGAGGCCACGCTGGAGCGCTGCGGGGCTGCCGTCATCTATCGCCTGAGTCGCACGGCGCGGACGCTCGGCTTCGCCGTCTGCCCCGTCGCGCTTCGCGTGAGCGGAGAGCCCCGCTCGCTCACCGTCACCTGCCTGCACGACGACTGCCTGCTCTGGAGCCTCCTGCCGCCCGAGCGCCTGGCCGAGGCGCTGCCCAACCTCCTGGCCTCGCCCTACGACACCGCGCCCTTCGGCCATGCCCGCCTGACCGCGCCGGATCTCGCGACGGTGAACGCGAGCTTCGCCCGGCATTTCGGCGAGCACCCGGCGCCGGTGCTCGCCGCTTTGCCGGACGCCGACCGGGCGGAGGGGGACCCCGTGCTCCTCACCTGCCGCGACGGGCAGGTCCGCCTCTTCCGCGCCTTTCTCGAGACCGACGGAACGGAGAGCGAGCTCTTTCTGTTCCCCGTCCGCGCCGAAAGCTTCGGGCGGAGCGGGCCCACCCGGGTGCTCGAGCTCGTGCCCGTGGCGCTCGCGCAGTTCGAGACCGACGGCACGCTCCTCTGGGCGAACTCCCGCGCCCGCGCGATCCTCGGCCAGCGCGCGGCCCCCGGGGCGCGGTTCGACGACCTCTTCCTGCCCCTCGGCCAGGCGCCCGAGGCGGCCGATCTCGACGCGCTGGCGGCCGACCACACCAGCGCGGGCCGGGGCCAGATGGTCCAGCTCTCGGGCACCGAGACCTTCCTCCAGATCGCGCTCACCCGGGTCTCGCTCTACGAGCGTGACACCCTCATCGCCGTCCTCACCGACGCCTCGCAGCTCCGCCAGCTCGAGGATCAGTTCGCCCAGTCCCAGAAGATGGAGGCGGTGGGCAAGCTGGCCGGCGGGGTCGCGCACGACTTCAACAACGTGCTGACCGCCATCGTCGGGCATTGCGACCTTCTGCTTCTGCGCAAGGACGCGAGCCACCCCGACTACGCCGACCTCATGCAGATCACCCAAAACGCCAACCGCGCGGCGGCGCTGGTGCGCCAGCTCCTCGCCTTCTCGCGCAAGCAGACGCTCAACCCCGAGATTCTCTCGGTGCAGGACGTGGTCTCGGAGACCCACTACCTCCTCAATCGCCTGGTGGGCGAGACGGTGCGCCTCGTCCTCGATGTCGGCCCCGATCTCTGGGCGGTGCGGGCGGACCACCAGCAGCTCGAGCAGGTGCTCATGAACCTCGTGGTGAACGCGCGCGACGCGATGGAGGGCGTGGGCACCATCACCATCTCCGTCGCCAACCGCCCGGCGCCCGCGCGCTCGGAGCCGCGCCGCCGCGCCGCCCCGCCGGGCGACTTCCTCGAGATCCGGGTGCGCGACACCGGCCCTGGCATCGAGCCCCAGGTGATCGACAAGGTGTTCGATCCCTTCTTCACCACCAAGGCGAAGGGGGAGGGGACGGGCCTCGGCCTCTCCACCGTCTACGGCATCGTCAAGCAGTCCGGCGGGTTCATCTTCGCGGAGAACGCGGCGGAGGGCGGCGCGCTCTTCCGGGTGCTCCTGCCGCGGGCCACGGAGGAGCGCCGGGCCGCGCCCGCGCCCCAGGCGGCCGAGCGCCGCGACCTCACCGGCCGAGGCTCGGTTCTCCTCGTCGAGGACGAGCACCCGGTGCGCGCCTTCGCCGCGCGGGCCCTCAAGCTCCGGGGCTACGAGGTGGCGGAGGCCGCGACGGCCGAGGAGGCGATGGAGATCATCTCCGACCCCGGGTTCGAGGTCGACCTCCTCGTCTCGGATGTCGTGATGCCCGGGATGGACGGGCCCACCTTCGCGGCGGAGGCGCGCAAGCTCCGGCCCGGGCTCCGCCTCGTCTTCGTGTCGGGCTATGCCGAGGAGAGCTTCCGCCGGAACCTGACGGAGACGGATTTCTACTTCCTGCCGAAGCCCTTCTCGCTCAACGAGCTCACCGCCAAGGTGAAGGAGGCGCTGGGGGACGGCCCGACGCTCTGAGGGTGGCGGGCTTAACTCTTTGTCAACCAATCCGGCGTCAACTGAGCCTGACGACCACGGATCGACTCAAATTTGTTCTGTATTCGTTTCGCCCGATATGGGAACATGAGCGGAACGAGGCAGGCGGATCCCCAGGGCGGCGCGCGATGGACGTCCCCGGGGCCGATATGAAATAAGGAGACACAGAGATGTCGGACGGGCTTCTGAAGCTGGACGAGAGGCGGGGGATGGACAAGCAGAAGGCGCTCGAATCGGCCCTCGCTCAGATCGAGCGGAGCTTCGGCAAGGGCTCGATCATGAAGCTCGGCCAGCGGGACGTGATGGATGTGGAGGCGGTCTCGACGGGCTCGCTCGGCCTCGACATCGCGCTCGGCATCGGCGGGCT
>CAYXPI010000277.1:0-3598 GCA_964467005.1 uncultured Limibaculum sp.
GGGTAACGAGGGCAGCCGTTCGCGCCGCCAGGAGATGACTTCTGCTCAGCGGACATAACGCCCATTGGGCGAACGGCGGCTTCGAGCCTGTCGATTTCTGCTAGAGCACTTCGCGACCGCACGGAATCGCGGAAGGGGATTCCCATTCGAACCCGGGCGTGATTCATCGTGAAGGCTGGTGAGGAGGCCAGCCTTTATGACCCGACCTCTCTCCCTCGATCTCCGGCGGCGCGTCCTGGACGCGATCGACGCCGGTCAGAGCTGCCGGGCAGCGGCTGCCCGGCTCGGCATCGCACCCTCGGCGGCGGTGAAGTGGCACCGCCTCTGGCGCGAGACGGGCTCCGTCGCGCCCCGCGCGCACGGCGGCGACCTCCGCTCCGGCCGGATCGAAGCGCTCGGTCCGGCGATCTTCGCCATGGTCGCGGAGGCCGTGCACATCACGCTGTCCGAGATTGCCGAGCGCCTCGAGTCCGAGCACGGCGAGCGCTTCGCAGCCTCGACCGTGCACCGCTTCTTCCGCCGCCATGGCTGGACGTTCAAAAAAAGTCGGCCCATGCCGCCGAGCAGGAGCGCGCCGACGTCGCCGCGGCCCGCGAGGCCTGGTTCGAGGCGCAGCCGGACCTGGACCCCGAGCGTCTTTGACGCTTCGCGCCCGTCGCTGCGCGACGTCATCGACGAGACCTGGCTGAACACAAAGATGACGAGGCTCCGCGGCCGGGCGCCGCGGGGCGAGCGCCTGCGGTCCCCGATCCCGCACGGGCACTGGCGCACGACCACCTTCGTCGCCGGGCTGAGGCTCACCGGGATCGACGCGCCGATGGTCATCGACGGCCCCATCAACGGCGAGAGCTTCCTCGCACACGTCCGGCAGGTGCTGGTGCCGACGCTCAGTCCCGGCGACGTGGTCATCATGGACAACCTCGGCAGCCACAAGGGTGTCGCCGTGCGCGAGGCCATCGAGGCCGCCGGCGCTGGGCTCCTGTTCCTGCCGCCCTACAGCCCCGACTTCAACCCGATCGAGAACGCCTTCGCCAAGCTCAAGGCGTTGCTCCGAAAGGTCGCCGCCCGCACCCGCGACGCCCTCTGGGACGCCGTCGGTGCAACGCTCGACGCCTTCACACCCGCAGAATGCCGGAACTTCTTCACCGCCGCAGGCTAGGAGCCCGAGTGATGGGAATCTGCTCTAGAAACAGCCCAGAAACACTACCGAGCGGGCGCGGCTCTTGTCAGTGGGACTTGGTTAGCTGTAGACATGAACCATGACGACGCGCGCATTCTTGATTTTCTGTGCGGTGGGATTGGTGCCGATCGCTCTGGGCTACGGTGCAGTGCCGTCGACCAGTCTGGACGCGCTCTTCGACATCACGGTTGATACCACAAACCTCACGCACGTCATGCGCGCGGTTATGGGGCTCTACCTTGGAATGGTCGTGCTTTGGTTGTGGGGGGCTTTCAGCCGTTTGATGGAAGGACCGGCGCTGGTTGCTTGCGCGACTTTCATGCTCGGACTCGCAGCCGGGCGCATACTGAGCTTCTTCCTTGATGGCCGGCCGCACTGGCTGCTGATCATCTATGCGGGTCTAGAGATTTTACTCGGTCTGATGGCGCTTGTCCTCTACAGGGGAATGCGGTCAGAGGAAGATTCAACATCTGAGCGTTGAGTAGAGCCGCCGTCAATTACACTGGGTGGCAGCTGCCATTTCTTGCAGGAGCCTCGATTTAGTGGTTGGCGCTCTGAGGTTGAGTTCCAGGCCTTTTCGTTAATGGCGTCTGCTCAGGATCCAGCCGTTCGCTATCGCCCGATTGTGCAGCAGGGTGGCGGATTTTGCCGTCATTCACAGAAGCAGCATGATCCGTGTCCAAGACGAACTCCGAGCAACAGCAGACGTAGTCGGTTGGATTGCGTCATCTTCTCGTTGCCGGAAAGCGATTCTCTCTCCGCGGTAGCGATGTCACTTCGCAAGACCTGTCATTTGCTGCGGAGCCGGGGAAGGCCCGGGTGGCGGACACTGGAAAGCCCCGCCTCGTCGCAGCAATCACGATCTGTGCTGTACTGTAGCGGAGCAGTTTCTCGACTGGGTCAGGAGGGCGGCCGAATCATCTGAGGCGCCTCCCCTCTGATCGCTGGACCGTTCGGAAGCCGATGTGATTGGCGCCGAGTGACAGCTCCTGAGGCTGGCGCGCGGCCGGACGGTATCGACCGCAATAGATCGGCGTGCAAAGCCAGGACCCGCCCTTGATCGTAACCCGGTCCCGCTCGGGCGGTTGGTTGTCTCCGGGACGCGGATCCCAGCCGTCACGCACATACTCCCAGACATTGCCCGCCATGTCGTAAAGCCCGTAGTCATTGGGCTCGAAGCAGCCGACGGGGGCCGTTGTGAGCCAGCCATCCTCGCGCGTATTCTCTGCGGGAAATGCGCCCTGCCACGTGTTGGCCTTCCATCCCTCGACGGGATTGTAGGTCTCGCCCCAGGTATAGTCGGCACCTTCAAGACCTCCGCGCGCCGCATACTCCCACTCTGCCTCTGTTGGCAGATCGCGGCCCAACCAGTCGGCATAGGCTTTCGCATCCTCCCAGGCGATGTGGACCACCGGGTGGTTCTCGAAGCCAGCGATACCGCTACCGGGACCAAGGGGCGAGCGCCAGCTCGCGCCCGGCACGTAGCGCCACCACTGCGAGACGTCTTCGAGATTGGCAACCTCGCGCGGAGGTGTGAACACCATGGCGCCAGGGGCGCGAAGAGCGGCCGGCAGGTGCGGATGGCTGGCGGCATCGAGCCCCCGCTCGGCGACGGTAACGTACCCCGTTGCGGCAACGAAGGCGTGGTACTGGGCGTTCGTAACCTCATGGGCGTCGATCCAGAAATTGCCGACTGTGACTTCGCGGACCGGGCCTTCTTCGGGGCGGGTGTCGCGCGCCTCGGAACCCATGAGGAAGCGGCCGCCTTTAATGCGCACCATGCCCTCGATACCGGTCGTGCGCGGTGCCGTGGGCGTGAGACAGGCACCGGCGAACGCAGGCGCGGCGCCGAGCGCCAGCAGGAGGGTGACGACGGTGCGTTTCATTCCTGAGGCCAAATGCGCGCCCAGTCTGCTGCCATGTTGACGAGAAGCCAGCCGCGCCCCTCGGCCTCGTCGAGCCCGCGGTCGAGCCGGCCGACAGCGCTCTCGCGATCATAGGCCCATTCGCGGTCCGCATCGGTGTGATGGACCAGAATACCGAGGCGGGGCCCGGTGCCGGTGGTTGCCCAGTCGAGCATCTCAAAATCGCCATCCGAATTGCCAACCGCGATGATGGGCCGGCGCCCGATCACCCGGTCGATCGCGATCGGCTTGCCCGCCTTGTCGTCGAGAAAGGCAATGCCGGGCGCCTTCATGATCGTCGGCGGCGTGGCGTCTTCGTCATAGGTCGCCTCCGCCACACTGCCGATCACCTGTTCCGGCGGAATGCCATAGGCGTCCTCGGCGAAAGCGCGGATGAAATGCACGCCGCCACCGGACACGATGTAGGTCTTGAAATCCTCATCGCGCAAATAGCGCAACAGCTCGATCATCGGCTGGTAGAGATGCGCCTTGAAGGGCTTGCCCGTCTCCGGAT
>CAYXPI010000278.1:0-3595 GCA_964467005.1 uncultured Limibaculum sp.
GCGACGGCGCATGACGACGGCTCGATCGACCTCTTTGCCGATGTCGAGCCCGGCGAGCGGCTGACGCTGATGACGGGCTCGGCCGAGAGCCTCGTGCGCCGGGCAGGCCGGGTCGCAGCCCAGGCCGCACGGCAGGGCGGGCTCGAGGGCCGCGCCATCGCCGGGGCGCTGGTGATCTTCTGCGGCGGCTGCATGCTGGCCGTGCGCGAGCGGATGGACGAGGTGGCGGCGGAGGTCGACACCGCGCTCGGCGGCGCGCCCTCGCTCGGCATCTTCACCTTCGGCGAGCAGGGATCGGTACTCGGCGAGCGCAACCGCCACGGCAACCTGATGATTTCCTGCGTCGCCTTCCCGGGGTAGCCTCCGGGACGCACCGGATGCGGGCAGACTGGCGGTGGAGATGACCGAAACCGACGAGGCCCTGCGCGAGGCGCTGCTCGAGCTCAAGCTCCTCCGCCAGCGCGAGGCGTCGGCGCTGCGCGAGAGCAATGCGCTCCTCGACGGCCTGACGAGCATGAACAGGGCCGCCCACCCCGGCGAGGCGGTGCCGCGGCTGCTCGCCTCGATCCGGGCGAGCCTCTGCTGCGACGCCGTCGCGCTTCTGACCGGGCCCGAGGCGCGCGGGCGCCTGACCCATTCGACAGATCCTTCACTCACAGGGGTGCAGCTCGAGGTCGGGCTCGGGGCGCGCAAGCGGGCGATGCGGGTCGCGGACACAGGGCTCTCCGATCGCTGGGCCCGGGTCCCGCCTCCCCTACGGAGCTTTGCCGCAATGCTGTCCGTGCCGATCGCGCTGCCCGGTCCCGAGCTGAGCGCAATCCTCTGCCTGTCGCACAGCCGGGGGGTCTTCACCGCGGGCGATCAGAAGCTGCTGGAGCGGCTCTCGATCCTCGCGGCCCAGGCGCTCGCGACCCTTGGCCTCACGGAGCGCAACGCGCTGCTGGCGGGGGTGATCGACGGATCCTCGGCCAGCGTGGCCATCGCGGATGCCACGGAGGACGATCTGCCACTTGTCTACGTCAACGATGCCTTCGTGGCGCTGACCGGCTTCGGGCGTGAGGAGGTGATTGGGCGCAACTGCCGGTTCCTGAGCGCGGAGGACCCGGACGCCCCGGAACGGGTCCGGCTGCGCGCCACGGTGCGGGAGCGCGGATCGGGGACCTTCACGCTGCTCAACCGGCACCGCGACGGCACGGTCTTCTGGAACCGCCTGACGATCTTCCCGGTCGAGGACAGCACTGGACGGACGACGAGCCTCGTTGCGACCCAGACCGACATCACCGCCGAGCGCGCCGCCGCCGAGGAGCGCGATTCGGCCCGGCGGCGGATGATCTCGGCGCTCTCGGCGACGTCCGAGGGCTTCATCGTGCTCGATCCCGCAGGCACGGTGGTCTTCGCAAATGCCGCCTACCGCGACTTCTACGACGAGACCGGCGATCTCTTCGCGTCCGGCGCGCGGTTCGCAAACGCCTGGGAGGCGCGGCTGATCGCGCTGGGGACAGCCGGGGCGGCAGCGCGCGAAGAGGCGCGGGCGCGGCAGACCGTCCTCTTCGGAGGCGCTGAGGACCGGGAGGAGGAGCTTCCCGACGGGCGCATCCTGCTGATCAACGACCGCCCGACCGACGAGGGCGGCGCGGTCTCGATCGCCACCGACATCACCGCGCTCAAGGCGACGGAGCGGGTGCTCGCGCAGCGGGCCGCGGCGATCGACGCCGCGCAGGACGCCATCGCTGTGACCGACGAGGACGGCCGCTTCCTCTACATGAACCCCGCCCATCTCGCGATGTTCGGCTACGAGAGCGAAGCGGAGGTTCTCGGGCGCCCCTGGAGCATGCTCTATGCGCCGGAACAGGCGGAGCAGATCGAGCGCGAGGGGCTGCCGGCGCTCACCGCATCCGGGCGCTGGCGGGGCGAGGTGCTGGGGTGCGCGCGCGATGGCAGTCCGGTGGAGCAGGAGGTCTCGCTGACGCTCCTGGCCGACATCGGGCTCGTCTGCGTGACCCGCGACGTCGGCGAGCGAAACCGCTCCGAGCGCGAACGGGCGCGGCTTACCGACCAGCTCCAGACCGCGCAGCGCCAGGAGGCGGTCGGCCAGCTTGCCGCCGGTGTCGCGCACGACTTCAACAACCTGCTCTCGGTGATCGGCACGAGCATCGCGCTGCTCGAGCCGGGCCATGCGGGCGACCAGGAGGGGCTCGGCCATCTCGCCCGCATCGGCGGGGCGGTGAAGCGGGCCGACACGCTGGTGCGCCGGCTGATGAGCTTCGGGGCGCGCACCGCCGAGACCCGCCTTTTCGACATGCGCGACGTCGTAGCGGAGGCGGCGGAGCTTCTCCGGGCGGGCATCCCGCGCTCGATCCGGCTGGCCGTCGAGATGCCGGACGCGCCGCTCGAGATGAACGCGAGCCCGACCGAGCTGCTCCAGGTCATCCTAAACCTCGGCATCAATGCGCGCGATGCGGTGGGCGAGGCGGCCGGAGAGGTCGGCATCAGCCTCCGGGAGGCGCGGTCCGAGGACATGCCGGACGGCGTTCTCATCGGCAAGGTCGAGCCCGGCCGGCGGCACGCGCTGATCGAGGTGTCCGACACTGGGCACGGAATGAACGAGGAAACCCGGCGGCAGATCTTCCGGCCCTACTATTCGACGAAAGGCGAGGGAGGCACGGGGCTTGGGCTGCTCGTCGTCTCGAGCGTCGTGGGCAAGGCGGCCGGTGGGATCACCGCGATCTCCGAGCCTGGACGGGGAAGCCGCTTCCAGGTGTTCTGGCCGCTCGAGGTGGCCGCGACCGTCCCCGGGGCGGCAGTTGAAGACATCGCGGCAGGCGTTGATCTCGCGGGCCGGCTCGCCCTTGTCTGTGATGACATGCCCGATGTGGCGCAGGGCATCGCCGCCCTGCTCGAGCAACTCGGGGCGGAAGTCGCGGTCTGCGAAGACCCGCATGACGCGCTGGAGGCGGTGCGCGAGGACCCCGGGAGCTGGGATCTGCTGGTCACCGACTACGACATGCCCGGCATGACCGGCGCCGCGCTGATCGAGGCGGTTCGCGCCGTGGCGCCCGGAATGCCCGTCGTGCTCTGCAGCGCGCTCGCCGAAGCACGTCGCCATGCGGCGGCTGCGGATGCGGTGCTGGCCAAGCCGGTCACGGCCGCGAGCTTGCAGGCGGCGGTGGCAAGCGCCATGCTCGCGCGGACCGGGAAGGCCCCGGCAAGAGTCGACGACGAGGCACCGTGAGGATCCTTCTGGCCGACGACCACGAGCTGGTCCGTGACACCATCAAGGCCTTTCTCGAGAGGGAGGGCGGCTTCGAGGTGACCGTGGCCGGCGATTTCCACGAAGCGCGGGCGCTCCTCGAGGCGGAGGGCCCCTTCGATCTGGTGATGCTCGACTATTCGATGCCCGGAATGGAGGGTCTCGAGGGGCTGGATGCCGCACGGGCGTTGAATGGCCAGAGTCCGGTTGCGATCATGTCGGGCACAGCCCGCAAGAGCGTCGCGCAGGATGCGCTCGATCGCGGCAGCGCCGGGTTCCTGCCGAAGACGATGGCGGCGAAATCGCTCCTGAACGCGGTGCGGTTCATGGCGATGGGCGAGAAGT
>CAYXPI010000279.1:0-3587 GCA_964467005.1 uncultured Limibaculum sp.
AGCACGCGCTGCGCCGCTACCCCAATGGCGAGGAGCGCTGCATCGCCTGCAAGCTTTGCGAGGCGATCTGCCCGGCCCAGGCCATCACCATTGAGGCCGAGCCCCGGGTCGACGGCTCTCGGCGCACCACGCGCTACGACATCGACATGACGAAGTGCATCTATTGCGGCTTCTGCCAGGAGGCCTGCCCGGTGGACGCCATCGTTGAGGGGCCGAATTTCGAGTTCGCCACCGAAACCCGCGAGGAGCTCTATTACAACAAGGAAAAGCTCCTCGAGAACGGCGACCGGTGGGAGCGAGAGATCGCTCGAAACCTGGAGATCGACGCGCCCTATCGCTGAGGCGCGGCCAAGGGGGCGGGCGCATGGGGACCTGGGGAACGGGCGCGTTCGAGAACGACGCGGGGGCGGACTGGTTGGAGACCGCCCTCGCAGCCGGTCTTGCCGACGCGGTGGCAACCGAGATCGAGGGCCGGCTGGCGCGCAAGGGAAGCCGCGACGCGACCCGTCGGGACAACGAGGTGCGCGCGGCCGCGGAGATCGTTGCCGTCGCTCATGGTGCGCCGCCCGAGCATCTCGAGAGCGAGATCGCCGCGCGGATCGCCCCGGAGCTTGCGGCGGTCCGCGGCCGCGCGGGCCTTCTCGCCGCGGCGCGGGAGGCTTTCCGATTGGTCAAGACAGCCGCCCTCGCCCAGCTCCCGCCCACGCGGCGACGGAAGCCGGTGGGCGGTGGTGCCGCCACAGCGGCCTCCCTCAAGGCGAACATTGCCGCCGTCCGCGAGATGGCGCGCGCCGGCACGCTCAAGGTCGAGGGCCCGGAGGAGGCCGCGGCCTGGAAGGCGTGGGCGGAGACGCCTCTCGACGAGCTCAACGCCCGGGTCGACCGGATGGCGGCGGGCGGCATGACGCCCGAGGAGGCGGCGCGGTGGCGCGCGGCGCTCGAGGATCAATCGGCTCGGCTCGACCGGGCCATCGGCTGAGTGGGGGCGAGATGGGCGCTTGGGGCATCGGTCATTTCGAGAACGACACGGCGCTCGACTGGTTGGGCGACTACGACGAGGCGCCGGCCGAGTCGGTCGACCGGGCTTTGGAGGCCGCATCCGGCGCCGATCCCGAGGACCTCGACGCCGATCTCGCCTGCGAGGCGCTGGCGGCGGCGGAGGCGGTGGCTCATGCCCTCGGCCGCCCGGACCCGGGGCTCGCCCCGGAGGTGCGGGAGCGCCTCGCCGCAGGCCGCGGCGCCGTCCGAACTCTGGCGGAGGCGGCGTCCCGCGCAAAGGCCGCGGTCGACCGGGTGGGAGCGGAGACCTCGGAGCTCGCCGAGCTGTGGGACGAGGCGGATCCCGGCGACGCGGCGGCCTGGCGGGCGGCGCTCACGGCCCTGCGCGCCCGGCTCGGCTGAGACAGCCGCGCCCGGCAACCCGTGCGCGCATCTGCCCCTTGTTTCGTTCGGCGATAAGGTCAAGGGTGCCGGCAAGGCCCGGGGCGCCCGCCCTCACGAAGGCCGCGTGCGCCGCTCGCCGAGGAGACCGGAGATGACCCTCACCGCATTCGCCTTCTATGTGTTCGCCGCCGTCGCCGTGGCCGCGGGCCTCTTCGTCGTCCTCGCGCGCAACCCCGTGCACTCGGTGCTCTGGCTCATCCTCACCTTCTTCTCGGCCGCTGGCATGATGGTGCTCCTCGGCGCCGAGTTCGTCGCGATGCTGATGATCATCGTCTATGTCGGCGCCGTCGCGGTGCTCTTCCTCTTCGTCGTGATGATGCTCGATGTCGACTTCGCCGAGCTGAAGCAAGGGCTGGCGGAGTATTTGCCCGTCGGCGCGCTGATCGGCCTCGTGCTGCTGGTCGAGCTCGGCCTCGTCTTCGGCCATTGGGCGCTGGCGGACGCCGCGCCGGCCGCCCGGGCCGCCGCGATGCCCTTGCCGAGCGAGATCCCCAACACGGAGGCGATCGGGCGCATCCTCTACGACCGCTACATCTACGCGTTCCAAGCCTCGGGGCTCATTCTCCTCACCGCGATGATCGGCGCCATCGTGCTGACGCTCCGCCACCGGGAGGACGTCAAGCGCCAAAACGTGCTCGCGCAGATGTACCGCACGCGCGAGGCCTCGGTGGAGCTCAAGGACGTGAAGCCCGGCGAGGGCGTGTGAGGAGGGCGCGATGGACACCCAACTGATCGGCGGCGTCGGGCTGGAGGCCTATCTCACGGTGGCGGCGCTCCTCTTCGTCATCGGCATTTTCGGCATCTTCCTCAACCGCAAGAACGTGATCGTCATCCTGATGTCGATCGAGCTCATGCTGCTGGCGGTCAACATCAATCTCGTCGCCTTTTCCGCCTACCTCAACGACATGGTGGGCCAGGTCTTCACGCTCTTCATCCTCACGGTCGCCGCGGCCGAGGCCGCCATCGGCCTCGCGATCCTCGTCTGCTTCTTCCGAAACCGCGGCTCGATCGATGTGGACGACATCAACATGATGAAGGGCTGAGCGCCATGTACACGGCCATCCTCCTCCTGCCGCTTCTGGGCGCGCTTATCGCCGGCCTCTTCCACCGGCTGATCGGCGAGCGCGCCGCGATGGTCATCCCCACCGGCATCCTGATCTTCTGCGCGCTCTTGTCCTGGATCGTGTTCTTCCGGATGGACGGGGGCGAGCCCTCGGTGGTGTTTTTCGACTGGATCGTGTCGGGCGACATGGTGGCCCAATGGTCGATCCGGGCCGACCGGCTGACCGCGGTGATGCTCGTGGTGGTCACCACCGTGTCGGCGCTCGTGCACCTCTACTCCATCGGGTATATGGAGGAGGACGACGCAAAGCCCCGCTTCTTCGCCTATCTGTCCTTCTTCACCTTCGCGATGCTGGCGCTGGTGACGGGCGACAACCTCCTCCAGATCTTCTTCGGCTGGGAGGGGGTAGGCGTCGCCTCTTATCTCCTCATCGGCTTCTGGTTCAAGAAGCAGTCGGCCAACGCGGCGGCGATGAAGGCGTTCATCGTCAACCGGGTGGGGGATTTTGGCTTCCTCCTCGGCATCTTCGGGCTCTTCGCGCTCACCGGCTCTATCCAGCTCGACGTGATCTTCGAGGAGGCGCCGGCGCTGGCGGAGGTCACGGTTCCCTTCCTCTGGTTCGAGGCCAACGCGGTCGAGCTCATCGCCTTCCTCCTCTTCATCGGCGCGATGGGCAAATCGGCCCAGCTCTTCCTGCACACCTGGCTGCCGGACGCGATGGAGGGGCCGACGCCGGTCTCCGCGCTCATCCACGCGGCCACGATGGTGACCGCGGGCGTTTTCCTCGTCTGCCGCATGTCGCCGGTCTTCGAGTTCGCGCCGGCGGCCCTCACCTTCGTCATGGTGATCGGGGCCACCACCGCGCTCTTCGCGGGCTCGGTCGGCCTCGTGCAGCAGGACATCAAGCGCGTGATCGCCTATTCCACCTGCTCGCAGCTCGGCTACATGTTCGCGGCCGCGGGCGCGGGCGCCTACGAGGCGGCGATGTTCCACCTCTTCACCCACGCCTTCATCAAGGCGCTTCTCTTCCTCGGCGCGGGCGCGGTGATCCACGGGCTGCACCACGAGCAGAACATGTTCC
>CAYXPI010000280.1:0-3552 GCA_964467005.1 uncultured Limibaculum sp.
TCTCGGTCTTGGCGATCCGCGCCTCCTTCTCGCCCTTCTGCACGGTCTGGACGATACGGCGATACTCGGGGATGTCGATCCCAACATGGCGGCCGATCTCGCCGATCTCGGCGCGGATGGTCTCGATGCGCTCGCGCTCCGAGCTCACCATCTTGGCCCAGCCCTTGCCCGGCAGCGCCTCCACCCGGTCCGTCCAGTCCGGGTCGAGCTCGGAGCCGCGATAGCTCTCGATGAACTGCTTGCGGTTCACCCGGTAGTGGTCGGCCATCTTCACCAGCTGCCCCTCGAGGGACATCAGCCGCCGGTTGATGCCGTAGATCTGGTCGACGAGCGCCTCGATCCGGTTGTTGTGGAGATGGAGGGCATTCACCTGCGCCACCATCGCGCGGCGCAGCTTCTGATACTCCCGCTCCTGGGGGGCGGAAAACTGCGCCTCGGTCGAGAGGGCCGCGCCGATCCGCTCCGTCTGGAGGTGGCGGAGGCGCTCGTAATTCGTCGCGATCTCGTCGAGGCGCTCGAGCACCGCGGGCTTGAGCTCGGCCTCCATCGCGGCGAGGGAGAGATTGGCCTGGCCGTCGTCGTCCTCGCCCTCCCCCTCGGCGGGGGCCACGTCCTCGCCCCGCTCCTCTCCGGCCTCGGGCGCCGCGCCGTCGCCCGCCGCCGCGGGCTGGGAGAGCGTCTCCATCTCGTCGCCCTCGGTCGCCTCGCCGAAGGTGGTCTCGAGGTCGATCACGTCGCGCAGGAGGATCTTCTCCTCCACCAGCTCGTCGCGCCAGATCGTGATCGCCTGGAAGGTGAGCGGGCTCTCGCAGAGGCCGCCGATCATGGTGGCCCGGCCGGCCTCGATCCGCTTGGCGATGGCGATCTCGCCCTCGCGCGAGAGGAGCTCGACCGTTCCCATCTCGCGGAGATACATGCGCACCGGGTCGTCGGTGCGGTCGCTCTCCGAGGCCTGGGGCTGGGTGGGCACCACCTCGCGGCTTTCCGGCTGCTCGGCCTCGGCCTCGCCCTCGCCCGCGCCGTCGTCCTCCACGACATTGACCCCCATCTCCGAGAGGAGGGCCATCACGTCTTCGATCTGCTCGGAGGAGAACTGGTCGGAGGGGAGGACGCGGTTGAGCTCGTCGTAGGTGATGAAGCCCTTAGCCTTGGCCTTGGCGATCATCTTCTTGACGCTCGCCTGGCTCATATCGAGCATCGGGCCGGGAGTGTCTTGGGTCTCGGTCTCGGTTTGCTCTTCGTCCTTCGGCGCCATCCGGTCCTCGTCTGGTCAAAAGCGGGTCGAGCTCAGCGGGGCGTCGCCCGGGCGGCTCGACGGCGCCGGGGCTGGGCCCATCGTCCGCACACACACTTGGCAGGCTTACAGGGAGGTAGGCTCCGACTCACTGATTCGAAGAGGCCGGGGGAGTTTTTTTTGGGGATGTGCCCGCGTGGCGCGCGTAGATCTCGGCGACGCGGGATCCGGAGGTGTCGGCCTCCGCCGCCTCCTCGGCGCGCAGGGCGGACTGGTCCACCTCCACGCAGCGCGCGCCCGCGTCGCGCACCCGCCACGTCCAGTCCTCCCCCTCCGCCTCGGCGAGGCTGCGCCCGGCCTCGGCCAGCTCGGCCTCCCGCGCGCTCAGGGCCACGTGGCGGGCGATCGCCTCGCGGAGGACGAGGGCGACCTCGGCCGGATCGCTTTCCGGCCGCTCATAGGGGTGCGGGCGGCGGACGCGGGCGACGGTGCCCTCGGGGTCCGCGGCGCGGGCGGCCGCGGGGTCTCCCGCGTCGAGGGCCGTGAGGAGGGCCGCGCGCACGGGCTCGAACGCCGCGGCAAGCGGCATGGCCTCCAGCGCCTCCGGGTCCGCTGCGCCCGGATGCGCCATGGCCAGCGCCAGGATGGTCGCCCCCCGCGCCCGGGCCGGAGGCGCCGACGCGCCGCCACGGGCGAGCGCCGAGGCCTTGGTCTCGAGCTGGGCGCCCTCGGCGCCGCGCCGCGGCCGTCCGCCGCGCCGGCTCCCGGCCGGACCCGCCCCGCGGGACGCCCCCTGGGGGCCCGGGCGGTCGAGCTGCCAGAAATGCTCCCGCATCCGCCGGGCGAGGCTGTCGCGGTAGAGCCGGGCGAGCTCGCCGTCGCGGATCTTGGCGACCGCCGCATCGAGGCGCGCCTTGAGGCCCGCCCGGCGCTCCGGCGTGTCGAGGGGGCCCGCCGCGCTCTCCCGGCGCCAGAGGAGCTCGACGAGCGGCAGCGCCTGGCCGAGCGCCTCCTCCATGGCCGCGACCCCGCCCGCCTTCACGAGATCGTCCGGGTCCTGGCCTTGGGGCATGAGGCAGAAGGCGAGCGACTTCCCCGGCGCGAGGAGCGGGAGCGCGAGATCCGCCACCCGATGCGCTGCGCGCAGGCCCGCCGCGTCGCCGTCGAGCGCCAGCACGGGCTCGAGCGCCATGGCCCAGAGATGTGCGAGCTGCGCCTCCGTGACCGCGGTGCCGAGCGGCGCCACGGCCTCGGCGATCCCGGCCTGGGCGAGGGCGATCACGTCCATGTACCCCTCGGCCACGACGAGCCGGCCCGATTTCGCCGCCGCCGCCCGGGCGGGCCCGTGGTTGTAGAGCGTCTGGCCCTTCTTGAAGAGCGGCGTCTCCGGCGAGTTGAGGTACTTCGCCCGGGCCTCGGGGTTGAGCGCCCGCCCGCCGAAGGCGATGAGCCGGCCCCGCGGGTCCCGGATGGGAAAGATCAGCCGGTCGCGGAAGCGGTCATAGGGCGCGCCGCCGCCCTCGGGGCGGGCGAGAAGGCCGGCCTCCACGGCGAGATCGAGGGTGCCCGTCTCGCGGAAGATCTGGGCAAGACCCTGCCGAGCGTCGGGCGCGTAGCCGATCTCGAACTGCACGAGCGTCGCGTCGCGGAGCCCCCGGCGCTCGGCATAGGCCCGCGCCGCCGTGCCCGCGCCCGAGCGGAAAGCCCGGCGATAGGCGCGGAGCGCGGTCTCCATCGCCTCCGTGAGGGCCGCCCGCCGGTCGCGCTCGCGCCGCATCTCCGGGGTGGTCTCGCGCTGCGGCAGCTCGAGCCCCGCCTGCGCGGCCAGCCGCTCCACCGCCTCGGGAAAACCCACGCCCTCGCTCTCCTTCACGAAGGTGATGGCGTCGCCCGAGGCCTGGCAGCCGAAGCAGTGGTAAAAGCCCTTGCGGTCGTCCACGTGGAACGAGGCCGTCTTCTCCTGGTGAAAGGGGCATGGCGCCCACCAGTCGCCCCGGGCCGGGGTGGAGCGGCGCGCGTCCCAGGTCACCTTGGGCGCGATGACCTCGGAGAGCGTCACCCGCGCGCGGAGCTCGTCGAGGAAGTGCGGCGGAAATCCCATGGACCTTTGTCGCCCGCCCCGCCCGCTCTGGCAAGCCCGGCCGCGGGTGGGCGCGCGTCCCGGACGGCGGCCGATGGGGGGCGCCGGCGCCCCGGCCCGCGCTCCCCTCGGCCCGGGTGGGCGGGGCCGCCGGACGCGCCGCGCCGGCCCCTCAGCCCCCCAGGAGCCGCCGGCTCACGCCCTCCGCCGCGGCCCCGCTCGCCGCCCTGTGGTCCGC
>CAYXPI010000281.1:0-3505 GCA_964467005.1 uncultured Limibaculum sp.
CTCAAGGACGCGCAGAACTCCGCCGCCATGCTCACCACCTACAACGAGGTGGACATGACCGGCATCATGGAGCTCCGCAACGAGTTCAAAGAGCCCTTCCAGAAGAAACACGGGGTGAAGCTCGGCTTCATGTCGTTTTTCGTGAAGGCCTGCGTCCACGCGCTGCACGAGATCCCGGCGGTGAACGCGGAGATCGACGGGACCGACCTCGTCTACAAGGACTACTACCATGTGGGCGTGGCGGTGGGCACGCCGACGGGCCTCGTGGTGCCGGTGGTGCGCAACGCCGACCAACTGTCCTTCGCCGACATCGAGAAGACCATCGCCGAGCTCGGCGTGCGGGCGCGCGACGGCAAGCTCTCGATGGCCGACATGCAGGGCGGCACCTTCACCATCTCGAACGGCGGCGTCTACGGCTCGCTCATGTCGAGCCCGATCCTCAACCCGCCGCAATCCGGCATCCTCGGCATGCACAAGATCCAGGAGCGGCCGATGGTGGTGGGCGGGCAGATCGTCGCCCGGCCGATGATGTATCTGGCGCTCTCCTACGACCATCGGATCATCGACGGCAAGGAGGCCGTGACCTTTCTCGTCCGCGTGAAGGACAGCCTGGAGGATCCGCGCCGCCTCCTGATGGACCTCTGAGACGGCCGTGGAGTTCGGGCGCATGGCCGAGGCGGAGAGGACAGAGGCCGCGCGCGACGGCGTTGCCGAAAGCCTCAGGGCGCTCGCGAGCCGCGGGCGCGGCTCTAGGACGGGCGAGCCGCTGTGACGGTCGAGCTGCAGGTGCTGGCCGGTGCGGTGCTCCTCGCCGCGGTGCAGCTCGTTGCGTTCGCCATCCCGGCCAACCGCGAGCTCGGGACGGGCTGGACCGCAGGGCCGCGCGACGCGCCGCCGGAGCGGGCGTTGTCGGTGCGGACGGCGCGGCTCCAGAGGGCGTTCCAGAACCACATTGAGAACCTCGTGCTCTTCACGGCCGGCGTGGTCGTCGTGGTCGCGAGCGGGGCGTCCTCCGCGGTCACGGGGACGGCGGCGGTGGTCTATCTCGTCGCGCGGATCCTCTACGTCCCCGTCTATGTGCTGGACCCGGTGCCCAATCTGCGAAGCGCCGTCTGGGCGATCGGCTGGCTCGCCGCGATGACGCTGCCGCTCGCGGCTCTTCTCTAGCAACCGAACGGGAGGCCCAATGGCCGAATACGACGTGATCATCATCGGCGGCGGGCCTGGCGGCTATGTCTGCGCGATCCGTGCCGCGCAGCGGGGGCTCAAGGTCGCCTGCGTGGAGGGGCGCGGCGCGCTCGGCGGCACCTGCCTCAATGTGGGCTGCATCCCTTCGAAGGCGCTCCTCCACTCCTCCGAACTCGTGCACGAGGTGCACGGAAATTTCGCGAAGATGGGGATCAGGGCCCAGGGGGTGGAGGTCGATATCCCCCAGATGATGACCTACAAGGACGACGTCATCAAATCCAACACATCGGGCATCGAGTTCCTCTTTAAGAAGAACAAGGTGGATTACATCCAGGGCTGGGGAGAGATCGTGAAGCCCGGCCGGGTGAAGGTGGGCGACGACATCCACGAGACGAAGAACATCGTGATCGCGACGGGCTCGGAGCCGGCGACCCTGCCTGGGGTGGAGATCGACGAGGAGCGGGTGGTCACCTCCACCGGCGCGCTGGCGCTCGCCTCGGTGCCCAAGCGGCTCGTGGTGATCGGCGCGGGCGTGATCGGGCTCGAGCTCGGCTCGGTCTGGGCGCGCCTGGGCTCGGAGGTGACGGTGGTCGAGTACCTCACCGAGATCACCCCGGGACAGGACGCCGAGGTGCAGAAGCAATTCCAGAAGATCCTCACCAAGCAGGGAATGACCTTCATCCTCGGCGCCGCGGTGAAGGAGGTGGAGAAGGGGAACTCCCTCACCGTGCGCTACCAGACCCGGGCGGACGAGGCGGAGCACGCGCTCGACGCCGATGTGGTGCTGGTGGCGGTCGGCCGGCGGCCCTACACCTCCGGCCTCGGCCTGGAGAATGTGGGCGTCGAGACCGAGCGGGGGAAGGTGAAGACCGATGCCCATTGGCGCACGAACATGACCGGGATCTACGCGATCGGCGACGTGATCGCGGGCCCGATGCTCGCGCACAAGGCGGAGGACGAGGGCGTGGCGGTGGCCGACACCATCGCGGGGCTCCACGGCCATGTGAACTACGGCGTGATCCCCGATGTCATCTACACCGCGCCCGAAGTGGCCAAGGTGGGCGTGACCGAGCAGGCGCTCAAAGCCGAGGGCCGGGCCTACAAGGTGGGCAAGTTCCCCTTCCTCGCGAACGGCCGGGCGAAGGCCAATTTCGGCACCGACGGGTTCGTGAAGATCCTGGCCGATGCGGAGACCGACCGCATCCTCGGCGCGCATATCATCGGCCCCGGGGCGGGCGATCTCATCCACGAGGTGTGCGTGGCCATGGAGTTCGGCGCCGCAGCCGAGGATCTGGCCATGACCTGCCACGCCCATCCCACCTATTCCGAGGCGGTGCGCGAGGCGGCTCTGGCCGCCGGGGTGGGCGCCATTCACGTCTGAGCCGGCGGTCGAGAACCAAGGGCGGCGCGCGGTCCTGTGGCCGGCCAGCCCAGGCCACGCGCGGCCCGCCAAAGCTTGAATTCGGGGCCTGCAGGTCATCTTGCCGGCCCCAAGGCGATCCGAGAGGGGACTTCCATGGCGAAACTGCTGGGCATTTCGGGCTCGCTCCGCGAGGCGAGCACCAACACCAAACTCGTGCGCGAGGCGGCACGGCTCTTCGAGCCTTCCGAGTTCACGCTGGCGGACATCAACCTGCCACTGTTCAACGAGGATCTTGAGGCCCAGGGCATGCCGGCCGAGGTCACCCGGCTTTGCGAGCAGATCGCGGCGGCGGACGCGTTGGTCATCTCCACGCCCGAGTACAACAAGGCGCCCCCGGGCAGTCTCAAGAACGCGCTCGACTGGGTGAGCCGCGTGCGCCCGATGGCGACGGCCGGAAAGCCCTGCGCCTGCCTCTCGGCCTCGGCCGGCATGGCCGGCGGGCAGCGGGCGAAATCCGCGCTCTATCTCATGCTCGTGCCGTTCGGGGTGAGATTTGTCTTCGACCCCGAGGTGAATGTCGGCGGGTCCGGCGACAAGTTCGACGAGCATGGCCGGCTGACCGACGAGGCGGCCGAGAAGTTCCTCGGCCAGCTCATGGGGGCGCTCAAGGCCGCGGTGTGAGCCGTTCGCTCAGCCCTCGCCGCCGGGGCGCGGGGGCTGGGGTGCGCGGGTGCGGGTGAAAAGCCCGCCGGTCACCTGCGTCTCGTCCGGCGCGGGCGGCGGGCTTGGCGCGACCGGAGGCGCGAGCGTCGTCTGATCCGCGGGCGGCGCCGGCGGGGTGGCCGGCTGGGGCTGGGGTTGCGGCGCGATCATCGTCCGGTCCGTCGGCGGGGCCGGGGCCTCGGGCTCGGCCGGCGCGGGCGCCTCCGCCGGGGTGGTCGGCGGCGCCGGAGG
>CAYXPI010000282.1:0-3489 GCA_964467005.1 uncultured Limibaculum sp.
CGATCGTTGATGTAGCGCGCCGAGAGCTCGACGGCAGACTTGATCGCCTCGGGCGTGTAGGTCACCGAATGGTGCTTCTCGAAGAAGGGCTGGAGGCCTTTCAGGATCTCCTTGGCGTCGTCCTGGCTCGGCTCCGTCACGTCGATCTTCTGGAACCGGCGGGACAGCGCGCGGTCCTTCTCGAAATGCTGGCGGAACTCGTTGTAGGTCGTCGACCCCATGCAGCGGAGCGTGCCGGCCTGGAGCGCGGGCTTCAGGAGGTTCGACGCGTCCATCGCGCCGCCCGTGGTGGCGCCCGCGCCGATCACCGTGTGGATTTCGTCGATGAAGAGGATCGCGTCCGGGTGCTCTTCGAGCTCCTTGATCACGTTCTTCAGCCGCTCCTCGAAATCGCCGCGATAGCGGGTGCCGGCGAGAAGCGCGCCCATATCGAGCGAGTAGATCGTGGTGTTGGCCAGCACCTCGGGCACCTTGCCCTCGACCACCTTCTTGGCAAGGCCCTCGGCGATCGCGGTCTTGCCCACGCCCGGATCGCCCACCAGGAGCGGGTTGTTCTTGCGCCGGCGGCAGAGCACCTGGATGCAGCGCTCCACCTCGCTCGCCCGGCCGATCAGCGGGTCGATCCGCCCCTGGGTCGCTTTCGCGTTGAGGTCGACGCAGAACTTGCCGAGCGCGGTCTCGTCCGATTTCGCGTCGCTCTCGCTCTCGGTCTCGCTTTCCGGCTCATCGGCGCCGCGCACCACCCGGCTCTCGCCATAGGCGGGATCCTTCGCGATGCCGTGGGAGATGTAGTTGACCGCGTCGTAGCGGGTCATGTTCTGCTCTTGCAGGAAGTAGGCCGCGTGGCTCTCCCGCTCGTTGAAGATCGCGACGAGCACATTGGCCCCCGTCACCTCCGAGCGGCCGGAGGACTGCACGTGGATCGCGGCCCGCTGGATCACGCGCTGGAACCCGGTCGACGGCGTGGCCTCGGCCCCGTCGGTTTCGTAAACGAGGGCCTCGAGCTGGCTGTCGATAAAGCTCGTGAGCGTCGAGCGCAGCTCGCCGAGATCCACCGAGCAGGCGCGCATCACCCGCGCGGCGTCCTGCTCGTCGATGAGGGCGAGCAGGAGATGCTCCAGCGTCGCGAGCTCGTGGCGGCGCGCATTGGCGAAGCCGATCGCGCGGTGGATCGCGTCTTCGAGGCTTGCGGTGAGGGACGGCATCGCGGACTCCTTTTCGGCATGGGGGGCCCTTCAAAAAGGCCTAGCGCACCGGCCCAGCCAACCGGCGGTATTTCTAACTTTGGGCCTTGCGGCCCAGCGATCAAGGAGAAGTTTGTGCGGCAGTCGTTGCCGAAGGGTGAGCGGCGAGCGCGGCTCGGCGCCCCGTCTCATTCCTTCTCCATCGTGCATTGGAGAGGGTGCTGGTTCGAGCGGGCGCAGTCCATCACTTGCGTGACCTTGGTTTCCGCCACCTCGTAGGGGTAGATCCCCACCACCGCCACGCCCTTGTTGTGCACGGTCATCATGATGTCGTGCGCGCGAACATGGTCGAAATTGAAAAAGCGCTCGAGCACGTAAACGACGAACTCCATCGGCGTGTAGTCGTCGTTGAGGAGGAGCACCTTGTAGAGCGACGGCCGCTTGGTCTGCGGACGCGTCTTGATGGCCAACCCGCTGTCCGGATTGTCCCGCTCTCCGTCTCCCGGCCCGGCCAAGCGGGGGGCTCGCGTCGCCCGGATCAGCTCGCTTCGCGCCATCTCACGCCCATGCCGTCTTCGCATCACGGGCTGTCATATATCGAGTCTCGGGCGCGAGAAAAGGGGACCGGAGCCCCCTTTTCGAGTCGTCGGTCGCCGGGCGTCGCTCAGGCCGCCTGCGCCTTCACGAGATCCGAGGCGGCGTTGAAGCGCTCGGTCATCGGCTCGAAGACCTCCTTCGACGCGGCGGTCAGCATCTCGTTGAGCTTGCTCGCCTCGGCGACGAACGCCTCCAGCGACGCCTTGGTGTAGGCGGTCTGCTTCTCGAAAAGCTCGGTGACCGATTTGGCCTCCGTCATGTCCTTGGCGGCGGCCAGGCCGTCCTCGAAGGTCTTCTTGGCGAAGGCCGCGATCTCGGCGTTCATCTCCTCGGCGACCTTGGCGGCGCGCTTCGAGGCGGCGACCATGGCGTCCATGTTCTGACGGCCGAAGGCGGCGGCGTCTTCCATGCCCTTGGTCATCTTCTCGACCGAGTTCTCCATGGTCTTCTGAGCCTCGGCGGTGAAATCTTCCACGGTTTTGGTGGCGTCGGTGTCCATTGTCATCCTCTTTCGATTTGGCGTGGGCCGTGCCGGATGGCACCGGGCCGCTCCTCTCCACACCCGAAAGATGGGCGTTATGCTGCACTGCGTCAAGAGGAAATTTTGCACTGCACCATAGCGCGCCCGACGCTCGGCGAAGGGATTCTCAACGCGACAACTCTGTGATACTTTGCCGAAGAGGCAGGAAAAGCAGGGCGAAATCGCCCGCACCCGGACACACCCCCGCAATCGGGATCAGAGGCAGGCAATGATCGAACAGTTGAGCAGGCGCGGCATCGGGCTGGTTGTGGCGATATGTCTGGGGGCCTGGGCGGCGCTGCCGGCCCCCGCGGCGGCCGCGCCCTACGCCGCCGTGGTGATGGACATGCGCACGGGCGAGATCGTGCACGCCCGAGGGGCCGACCGGCGCCAGCACCCGGCCTCGCTCACCAAGATGATGACGCTCTACCTCGCCTTCGAGGCGATCGAGACCGGGCAGCTCTCCCTGACCCAGAAGATCCGCGTCTCGCGCAAGGCCGCGCGCCAGCCGCCCTCGAAGCTCGGCCTCCGCCAGGGCCAGCGCGTGAGCGTGCGCGACCTCATCCGCGCCACCGCCCTCAAATCCGCCAACGACGCGGCCATGGTGCTGGCCGAGGCGATCGGCGGCAGCCAGGCGCGCTTCGCCCAGCTCATGACCGACAAGGCCCGCGCGCTCGGCATGAGCCAGACACGCTTCCGCAACCCCCACGGGCTCACCCAGTCCGGCCACCTCTCCACGGCGCGGGACATGGCGCGGCTCGCGCGGGCGCTCCATTTCCACTTCCCCGAATACTACAACCTCTTCGGCCGGAAGAGCGCGCGCGCCGCCGGCAAGCGCTTCTACAACACCAACCGCCTTCTCTCGACCTATCGGGGGGCGGACGGGCTCAAGACCGGCTACACCCGGGCCGCGGGGTACAATCTCGCGGCCACCGCCACCCGGGGCGAGCGCGAGGTGGTGGCGATCCTCCTCGGCGGCAAGAGCTCGCGCTGGCGGTATTCGCGGATGGCGCGGCTCCTCGATATGGGCTTCGAGCGGGTGCCGCGACGGGTGGCCGCGGTGGCGCCCCGGCGGGGCGGTGGAACCGGCGCGGTGGCCCGCGCCCCGGCCCCCGCGGCGCGCCCGGCGATGGCGGCAACGGGCCACGCCGCGCTCTCCCCGGCGGTGGCGGCCGCGGCCCCGGCCGC
>CAYXPI010000283.1:0-3482 GCA_964467005.1 uncultured Limibaculum sp.
ATCTTGTGCGGGTAGCACTGATGCCCGACATCCCAGATCAGCTTGTCGCGCGGCGTGTCGAACACCGCGTGGATGGCCACGGTCAGCTCCACCACGCCGAGCCCGGCGCCCAGATGGCCGCCGGTGACCGAGACGGCCGAAATCGTCTCCTGCCCGAGTTCATGGGCGAGGCGCTCGAGTTGATTGTCCGAGAACCCCCGCAGATCCGCGGGGATCTCGACCTGGTCCAGAAGCGGGGTGGTCGGGCGGTCGCTCACGCGTGGGGTCTCCTCGAATCGTGTCTTGGGGGGTCAGAAGGGGATGTCGTCGTCGCCCGCTGGGGCGGGGCGGGGGGCCTCCACCGCAGCGGGCTCGAGGGCCACAGGTTGATCGCCGGCGGACACGATGCGGCTAACCTTGAGCTCGGCCTCGCGCAGCAGCGCTTCGCAGCGGGCCTTGAGGGCGCTGCCCCGCTGGTAGAGGTCGATCGAGGCCTCCAGCGGCACCTTGCCCTCCTCCAGCCGGCCGACGACCGTCTCGAGCTCGGCCAGGGCGTCCTCGAAGCTGAGTGCTTCCACAGACGGGGCGGCGTCGTCGCTCATGCCGCCTCCCCATGGTCCATCAGGCTGTCGAGATGGGCGCGCAGCCCGCCCACCAGCCCGTCGAGGTCGTAGCCGCCCTCGAGCGCCGAGACCACACGGCCGCCCGCATGGGCGCGCGCGATCTTGCAAATCTCGTCCGTCACCCAGCCGAAATCCGCGTCCATCCAGTTGAGATTGGCCAGCGGGTCGTTCACATGGGCGTCGAAGCCTGCCGAGACGATCACGAGCTCCGGGCGGAAGGCGTCAAGCTCGGGCAGGATCCGCCCTTCATAGGCTGCGCGCATCTCTTTCCCGCCCGACATGGGCGCCAGCGGCACGTTGAGGATGTTGCCCACCCCGGTCTCATGCGGAGCGCCGGTGCCCGGATAGAGCGGATACTGGTGGCTGGAGGCGAAGAACACCCGCGCGTCGGACTGAAAGATGTCCTGCGTCCCGTTGCCGTGGTGAACGTCGAAATCCACGATGGCCACCCGGGAGAGCCCGAGCGCCTCGATCGCATGGAGCGCGCCGACCGCGACATTGTCGTAGAGGCAGAAGCCCATCGCCTTGTCGTGTTCGGCATGGTGGCCGCAGGGGCGCACGGCGCAGAAGGCCGCGCGGTGGGCGCCGCCCACCACGGCCTCCACGGCCGCCACCACGCTTCCCGCGGCGTGACGGGCCGCCTCCAAGGTGCCGGGGCTCATATGCGTGTCCGGGTCGAGGCTCACGAGCCCTGAGGTGGGGGCCCGGGCCTCGATGTCATCGAGATACTCCGACGCATGCGCCCGGGCGAGCTGATCCCGCGTCGCCGCCGGCGCCTCCAGCCGCGCGAGGTCGGCATAAGGCAGCGTCGCCAGCAGATGCTCGATGGCCTCGATGCGCGCCACGCGCTCGGGGTGCCCGGCAGGCGTCACGTGCCGATGACTGGACGGGTGTGTGACGATCAAGACGCTCATGGGCTCGACCATAAACAGCCCCGTTGCGCGCGGCAATTGCGCGAAGGGCCGAATATGACCCTGCGCCGCGCTCAATCGGGCGTCAGCATGTATCCGGCGCCCCGCACGGTTTGCAGGTATCGCGGCGCCTTCGGGTCGGCCTCGATCTTGCGACGGAGGCGCGTGATCTGCACGTCTACGGCTCGATCCTGCACATGCCCGCCGGCGCCGCCGAGCTCCTCCGCCAGGCGCGCCCGGCTCACGGGCTCGTTGGGCTGGGCGGAAAAGACGCGCATGAGGGCCTGCTCCGTCGAGGTGAGCCGCACGAGCTCGTCGCCCCGCACGAGCTGACCGCGGCTCGCGTCATAGGACGCCTCGCCGAGCGAGAGACGCCGGGGCTCGGGCGGCGGGCTCGCAGGCACGGCGCGGCGAAGAATCGCGGCCACCCGCAAGAGAAGCTCCCGCGGCTCGAAGGGCTTGGCGAGGTAGTCGTCCGCCCCCGCCTCGAGGCCGGCGATCCGGTCCTCGGTTTCGCCCCGGGCCGTCAGAAGGAGGATCGGCGTCGCCACCGCGCGGCTCAGGCGGCGGGTGAAGGCCACACCGTCCTCTCCCGGCATCATCACGTCGACGATGAGGAGGTCGAAGGCCAACCCCTCGAGAAGCCGGGAGGCGTGGGCCGCGTCGCGCGCGCCGGTGACGAGATGTCCGTGACGGGTGAGAAAGCGCGACAGAAGGTCCCGGATCCGGCGGTCGTCGTCCACCACAAGGACGTGCGGCGGGTCCTCAGCGGCGCTCATCGCCTTCGCCCCCGACGATGGAGAGGACGCCGTCCCGCCCACCCTGATCGAGCATCTGCTCGAGCACCCGGCGAAAGCCGGCCACCGCCTCGGGCCCGGCCTGGGCGTAGGCGCGGCGCAGGCGCGCGCGTTGCGGCTCGGAGAGCTCGCGCTCCAGCGCCTCCCCGGCGGGGCTGAGGCTCAGATGCCGCTGCCGCCGGTCGGCCACCCCCTCGCGGCTTTCCACCAGCCCCTCCTCCACGAGCTGGCGCAGCACCCGATTGAGCGATTGCTTGGTGACCCGGAGGATCTCGAGAAGCCCCGCCACCGTGATGCCCGGCCGGCGCTTGATGAAGTGGATCGCCCGGTGATGCGCGCGCCCGAGGCCCCGGCGCGACAGGATCTCGTCCGGGTCCCCCGTGTGATCCCGATAGGCGAAGAACAGGAGCTCGATCCCCTGGCGGAGCTGCTCGTCCGTGAGAAAGCGGAGCTTGTCCGGCCCGCTCGCCGCCGGGCGCCCGGAATGCGCGCCGCCCTTGCCCCCGTCCATGCCGTGCCTCCCCGCGCCGCCTCGTGTCACGATTTATGTCAGCCTTGTTGACGGAACTCAAGTCGGATGCTATTCGGCGGACGGGATCTGACGGGATATGTCGCAGATTCATGGGTTTGCGCAAGGATCAGACGGGTTGCAGCCCGCCACAGCAAGGAGACGACGATGGCACCCGCCGGCAGCAGCTACGACGATCGCGACGGATTTATCTGGATGGACGGCGATCTGGTGGAGTGGCGGAACGCCAAGGTGCATGTACTCACCCATGCGATGCACTATGCCAGCTCCGTCTTCGAGGGCGAGCGGGCCTATGGCGGGCGGATCTTCAAGTCCGAGGAGCATTCCCACCGGCTCCTTGCCTCGGGCAAGGCGATGGACATCCCGATCCCCTACACCGTGGCCGAGATCGAGGCCGCCAAGGCCGCGACCATGCGGGACAACGCCCTGTCGGACGCCTAAGTCCGCGTCGTCTGCTGGCGGGGGTCGGGCCCGGATATGGGCGTGGCCTCGGCTCGGAACCCGGTGCACATGGCCGTCGCGACCTGGGAGTGGGGCGCCTATTACGGCGACGCCAAGATGAAGGGCGCCAAGCTCGACATCTCCAAGTGGAAGCGCCCAAGCCCGGAGACGATCCCCTGCCACGCCAAGGCAGCCGGGCTCT